>JALESH010000080.1 GCA_022781985.1 Lachnospiraceae bacterium
TGCTTAATCCTGAAAAAGCTTCCGCTTTCTCCCAATCATCTCGTCGATTCTTTCCATATAAGAAGCCACATCCTTGACGTTTTCGCACCTTTCAATGCGTCCGTCCGGAAACACTCTCTTGCTGATGCTCCCGGCGCCAAGCGCAAGGATGTCCTGCTTCTCCTCCATAATTAATATATTGTAAATGCCGTATCTTCCCGGCTTCCCATAGCCCACATTCTCCAGATTGCCGGACATATTTTTCTGCCGATAAAGATAATAGGGCTGCATCCCCATTTCCTCTGCCGCCTGAGCTGCAATGGCCATGGTGGAAGCGGTATTTTTGAGGGAATCCATTCCGTTTTCTTCTATCCACTGTCCCATACCGGAGGCCCGCTTTACAGCCAGAGAATGTACCGTCAAACTGTCGGGAGCCAGGGCTGCGATCTGGGCCATGGTATCACGCACATCCTCCTCATCCTCCCCCGGCAGTCCCAGGATGACATCCATATTGATATTGTCAAAGCCCTCCTCCCTGGCCAAAACAAAAGCCTCCCTGACCTGCTCCACGGTATGCTTCCTGCCGATTAATTTCAGTGTTTCCTCCTTCATGGTCTGGGGATTGACCGAGATCCTGCTCACCGGATGGCGTTTCAGCGCCCTGAGCTTTTCTCTTGTGATGCTGTCTGCCCTCCCTGCTTCCACAGTAAACTCCTGCAGCCTGCTTACATCAAAATGCTCCTCCAGGGCAGTCAGCAGCAGCTCCAGTTCCTCCGGCTCCAGGGTGGTGGGTGTGCCGCCTCCGATATACACGGTGTCCAACACCCTATCCCTGCAAATCTCTGCCACAGAAGCCATTTCCCTTCTCAGCGCCTCCAGATAGTCCTTCACCCTCTTTTTCCACACACGGACAGGATAGGAAGTAAAGGAGCAGTAAAGACAGGTGGTTGGGCAGAAAGGAATGCCGATATAGAGGCTGCAGCCCTGCCGGCCATGCAGGCCGGAAAGAAGCTCCCTTTCCCTCCTGGCAATCTCAATCCCCAGCCTCCCCTTTTCCTCACTGATCAAATAGGTCTCCTGCATATGCCGGAGGATTTCTTCCTCGCTTTTCCCCTCCTCCAGCATGGCCATGGGAATCTTGGTGGGCCGTATGCCTGTCAGCGTCCCCCAGGGCAGCTCCATCCCGAGCTGTCTGGAAAGTCCCCGGTAGATCAGCTCCTTTAAAAGATTTTTTTTCTCTGCCCTGGAGGCATCCCTTTCATGCCTTGCCTCTGAAACACGAAAATCGCTGCCTCCGGAGCGTATTGTCCCCAGAATCATCCGGATGGATTCCTGACCATACTGAATCTCTATCAGGAAATCCTCCTGATTCCCCGCCCGATCTTCTCTCCGGATCTCCGTGGCTGGCAGCCCGGCTCCCTCTACGCTGTCCCCGCTCTCCTCACAGACTACCCTGACCTCCCGACCTGGATAAAAGGCCCTGACCAGTGAATGGATGTCATATTCAAACTGGGGCTTATTAATCTGTACTGTAATCATGTCCTGCCCCCTATACAAAAGGATTGTACTTCTTCTCTGTCCCAATGGTGGTGGCATCCCCGTGTCCCGGATACACCTTTACATCCTCCGGCAGGACAAACAGCCTCTCCTTGATGGAACGGATCAGCGTGCCCATGCTTCCTGTGGGCAGATCCGTCCTTCCTACCGATTCCCGGAAGAGGGTATCACCGCTGAGCAGGATTCCATCCTCTTCAAAATAATAACAGCAGCTTCCTGCCGTATGGCCCGGTGTGGCAATGAGCCGGCAGGCCATTCCGGCGATCCTTATCTCCTCGCCATCCTTCAGATAGTTATCAGGAATCACCGTATAAGCCCTTCCGGCCTGACTGGACACATTCTTTCCTGCATCCTCGCAGACCTCCCTTTCTCCCTCATAGGCGGAAATCTCTGCCCCGCTCAGCTCCCTCAGGCGGTTGCTCCCCCATATATGGTCAAAGTGACCGTGGGTCAGCAGTATGCCTGCCACACGAAATCCCCTGTCCTTCAGCGTCTCATAAATGTGATCTCCCGCGTCTGCAGGATCAAAGAGGATCACCTCCTCACTTCCTTCTTTATAAACAAAATAGCAGTTTGTCTGACACATGCCAAGCACCATTCTGCCGATCTTTAAATTTGCCATCCTTTCAGTCCTCTCCTATATTTTGAAAGAGGCATCCGGCCGTCCGGATGCCCCTTACTCATAACACCTTTTATTTGCGTGCAGCCCGGACAGTAACGGCGGCACCTACTCTGCTGTGAGCATCATCATAATCTCATTGCTTCTGGCTATGAATTTCGTCATAGCCTCCGGCGCCAGGGGCGCATTCTGGATGGCAGCCAGATCATAGAGCTGCTCGCAGATCAGCTTCACGCTGTCTCCCTCTTTCTTTTCCAGCACATACTGCACCAGCGGATGGTTTGCATTGAGGATCAGGGTCTCCCCTTCCTTGCCGAACATCCCCATGTCCATACCGTTCATGGCGTACATCCTCATCATGTCCTGCATACGTCTGCTTTCCTCCGAGACCGTAATCATAGAAGAAATCTTCTCATCCTTCAGCTTTTCCAGCTTAACCGTCAGTTCCTCCCTGCCCAGGGCCTCCTTCATCAGCCTGGAAACCTCCTCTGCCTGCGCCTCCAGCTCCTTTGCAGCCTCCTCACTGGTCTCATCCTTTAAGGAATCCGTCACATCCGCATCGATACGCCTGAACCGGACTCCCTCATTCTTTGCCTCCAGCTGGGAGATGAAGGGCTGGTCGATATTGTGGGTCAGGATCACGGCATCCATGCCCGCAGCCTTGAACATGCTGATATACTGACTCTGCTGCTGTTCATCCGTCACATAGTAAACGATCTTTTCCGGCTTCTCTTCTTCCGGCTCCCTGTCATCTGCTTCCTTACTGCCCTCATCCACTATCTCTGCTTCCACAGTGTTGCCGTGCTCATCGGCAGCCTCCTGTGTCTCTTTCTCCTCTGCATTGAGCTCCAGGCACTCGGGCAGGGTCAGATATTTCCCTTCCAGATTCTTAAACAGGATGGATTCCGTCATCTTTTCACAGAACTTGTCATCCTTTAAGCAGCCGAACTTGATAAAGGGCCCGATATCATCCCAGTATTTATCATATTCTTCCTTCTCCGTCTTGCACATACCGGACAGTTTATCCGCTACCTTCCTGGAAATATAGTCGGAAATTTTTCTCACAAATCCGTCATTCTGCAGGGCGCTCCTGGACACGTTGAGGGGCAGATCCGGGCAGTCGATGACACCCTTGAGCAGAAGCAGGAATTCCGGGATAACCTCCTTGATATTGTCCGCAATAAACACCTGATTGTTGTACAGCTTGATGGTTCCCTCTATGGATTCATACTCTGTATTGATCTTGGGGAAATAGAGGATTCCCTTCAGATTAAAAGGATAATCCATATTCAGGTGGATCCAGAACAGAGGCTCCTTATAATCCTGGAACACCTTCCTGTAAAATTCCAGATACTGCTCCCTGGTACACTCGTTGGGATGCTTTGTCCAAAGAGGCTGGGTCTCATTGAGGAGTTCCGGCCTTTTGAGGATCTTTACCTTCTCCTCATCCTCCTCCTTCTCCTTGGCAATCTCCTCGATCACCGTATCCGTATCCAGCTTTTCCGCCGCCTTGATGATCTGGGTGTCCTTGGTATTGGCCTTGGACAGATAGATTTCTATTGGCATAAAGGAGCAATATTTCTTAATGACCTCCCTGGCCTTGTATTCGTTGCAGAACTCCAGACAGTCCTCATTGATAAAGAGTGTGATCTCTGTCCCCATCTCTGTCCGCTTTCCTGTCTCCATGCTGAATTCGGTGCCGCCGTCACACTCCCAGTGCACCGCTTCTGCCCCTTCTGTGTAGGAAAGCGTATCGATGTGCACCCTGTCAGCTACCATAAAGGCAGAATAAAAGCCCAATCCGAAATGACCGATGATCTGATCCTCGTTGGTCTTGTCCTTATACTTTTCAAAAAAATCGGTGGCGCCGGAAAAAGCGATCTGGTTGATATACTCTTCCACCTCATCCGCCGTCATACCGATGCCGTTGTCTATAAACTTCAGGGTCTTCTCCTCAGGATTGACAATCACCTGTATCTTCCCCTTATAGTCCTGGGGCAGGGTACATTCTCCCATCATCTCCAGCTTCTTCACCTTTGTGATCGCATCACACCCATTTGAAATAAGCTCCCTCATAAAAATGTCATGATCCGTATACAGCCATTTTTTGATAATCGGGAAAATATTGTCACTGTTAATTGATAAATTGCCTTGCTTTGCTACCATATTAAGCCACTTCCTTTTCTCCAATCTCGTTTAATCCAAGTTTAATTCCCTGCCCGTAAAATGTCAAGAAAAAATTAGCACTCATTTCAAATGAGTGCTAATAAATTTATAAACCTTATGCCTGCTCCCCAAAATATTCCTGATAGATCTCAAAAAAACGGGAGGTTCCTACGTTCTCATCCCGAATAAATTCCACCCTCTCCCATAGCTCCTCATTCTGCTTTCTTGTGAGGGAAGCAACGAAGGTATCGTATTCCTCTCCAAATACCTCCTTCTTTCTCTCCTCCATGATCTTCACCTTGTTGGCATCCGTTTCCGCCCGGTCAAAGGTACTGATGCATTTGATGATATGGTAGCCGTCCTGGGTTTCCACCAGGGTCACCTCTCCGTTGCCCAGATTAAAGGCAGCCTCCTCAAAGGCCTGCTCCGTATCTCCCTTTCCAAAGGAATAGGTGCCCCTGCTGTCCTCGCTGTACTCCTCCATCAGCTTTTCAAAATCCGCCCCCTCCCCGGCCTTTTCCAGGATCTCCTGTGCAAGAGCCAAGGCCTCTGCCCTGGCAGCCTCTGTATACTCGATCCTCTCACCGGCCCCATCCAAGGCATAGGTCTTGACCAGGACATCCTGTATCTTGATGGTTCTGGCCTCATCGTCACTGATCTCCGGATTGATGTCCTTTATAATAAACTGATATACCTTATTGGCCAAAGCATACTCTGCATAAAGCCTCTCAATGATCTCCTCCGTGACCCCCATCAGCTCCCTCTCCGTTTCATTCAGGGAACCGTAATAGACACCGGCCGCCTCCGCAGCCTTCGCCTTTTCCTGCTCCGTCAGCTCCACCTCATGCTCCTGCGCCAGCAGGTTCATGGTTTTGATCTGGGCTATCCTGGCCAGGGCCGTGTCCTTCACATTCTGCTCCAGGGTGATGCCGTCCACACTGGCCTTCCAGATCTCCTCTCCGAACACCCCCTCATACTGATTCTGGGCCGTGGTCAGGTACACCATGATCTCCGGCAGCCTGCAGGATATTCCCTCGATCCTGAAAATCTCATCCTTGTCAAAGCCTGTGGTAAACACCACTCTGGTGCTGCCATCCGCCCTGCTCCCACACCCGGAAAGGAGGTACAGGCCCATCAGGCCGGCCGCCAGCACTGCAGCCGGACACCGCTTTTTATTTATACTGCCGCCTCTCTCCTCCCCTGCCAATTGCTTCTTCTGCTGTACAAATTCTCCTCTTTTCCTTCTTGCGATCATTTCAACTCCAATCACCTTTTTATGATACTTTTATCCTGATACTTCAACCCTGCTTCCTGTATTCGTCCTGGTAATGACGATCTGCTTCTGAATTTTTTCTGCCAGCTCCGGAACATGGGAAATGATCCCTATCAGTCTGTCCTTTTCTGCCAGTGACATCAGCGTCTGGCAGGCCTGCTCCAGGGATTCGCTGTCCAGCGCCCCGAAGCCTTCATCAATAAAGAGGGTATCCACCCGGATCCCGCCGCTGTAGCCCTGGATCACATCGCTCATTCCCAGTGCCAGGGAGAGGGAAGCCTTAAAGGCTTCCCCGCCGGACAGCGTCCTTACCGAACGGTATTTTCCTGTATAATAGTCCAGGATCCTCATTTCCAGATTGTCCTTCGACCTGCCGTCACTGACCTCCTCCAGCCTGGACAGCTCATAACGGCCTCCGGTCATCCTGTCCAGACGGAGATTGGCTGCCCTCAGGATCTCCTCAAAATATCCTGCCAGCACATACTGTTCAAAAACCAGCCTTCGGGGATTGTTTCCACTGGCCATATTGTCCAGATCCTTGACCAGGCCATATTGCCGGCTCAGCTCCTCCAGCCGCCTCTGCTTTTCCTGTAAGGAGGCTCTGATCCTCCTGAACTCCTGCAGCCTGTGATTTTTTTCCTGCAGGTTGTCAAGGGCCTTCTGCTTTTCCTTCTGCTGTTCCTTCAGGTCTTTCCTCAATGCCTCCAGATCCGCCTCCTCCTGCCCCTGCGTCTCCTGCAGCAGATGGCCGGTGAGCTCCTCAGCTGCCCGCAGCTGTGCATGGTAATCCTTGCACGCCTTCTCCATCCTCTCCATTTCCGATACCGGCAGGACAGCCCTTTCAAAGGCCTCTACGGAGCCAAAGCCGGCTTCCCGGCATCCTTCTGCAAAAACAGCCCCCAGCCTCTGCCCCGTCTCCTCCCGGATCCGGAGTTCCTCTTCCCCCTTCCGGATCCTGTCCTGCTTCTCTTTGATCTGCGCCCTGAGAGCCTCATAGCGGCTGACAGCACTTTCGTAGTCTTCCCTGGACA
This sequence comes from Lachnospiraceae bacterium, assembly GCA_022781985.1. Lineage (GTDB taxonomy): Bacteria > Bacillota > Clostridia > Lachnospirales > Lachnospiraceae > Kineothrix. The sequence continues at coordinate 6,626 of JALESH010000080.1, forward strand.
TTTCCGCCAGAATATGCCGCACCCCTTCCGGGGTACGCTCCAGCTCTTCCACAGACTCCTGCGCCTGTCCCTCCAGCTCCTCCTTACGCTTCAGACAGGCCGCGGCTTCTCCCTGGCAGGCAGCGGCCCTGCCGTGGATCTCCATCAGCCTTTTCTGCTCCCTCTCATAGTTTTTTCTTAAGCTCTGCAATCCTTTTTCATCAGGAATCCCCTCCGCTGTCTCTGCGATCCGGGGATGGGAAAGAGAACCGCATACCGGACAGGGCTCTCCCTCCCTGACCTGTCTTGCCACAATGCCTGCGGCAGCTCTTTTATATGCCTGATCAGCAGCCTCAAATTCCTTTTTTCTCACCGCTGCAGCTTCCTCCTGCTGCAGATACTGCTCCTGCAGCCTGCCCAGCTCCTCCTGCTTTGCCATAAGCTGCCTGTTGGCTTCTTTCAGGAGGCCCCGCCTTTCTTCACAGACTGCTGCCCTCCCATAGGCCTCTCTGATCTCATCCCTTATCTTACCATTACAACAGGACTCCCACTCCCTTTCCCTGCCCATACAGACTTCCAGCTCCTGCTTCTCCTCCCGGAGCCTTTGCTCCATGGAAGCCTGCTGCTGCCTGGCATTCTCAGCCTTTATATGATCCTCCATCAGACCGGCCGCTTTCCTTCCCTGCCGCAGCCTGTCCTCCAGCAGCTCCATCTCCTCCTTCCGGTCGGCAAGCTTCTTCTGCTGACGCTGCAGCTCCCTCAGCTTATGCAGCTTTTCATTCATCTGCCCTGCCATGTGGATCCTCTCCGCTCGGGCAGCCGCCTCCTTTTCACAGGCAGTATAGTACTTTTCTGCCCGATCCAGCTCCCGACTCAGCTCCTGCAGCAAACCCGTTAAATTTGCAAGAATTCTGTCATATGCAAGGGTAATACCTTGGGTATTACCTTGGGTATTACCCTTGGTATTACCTTGGGTATTACCCTGGGTATTACCTTTTGTCAGCTCAGCCAGCTCCTCATACCCTCTCTCCTCTGCCCGGAGCATATGCACATCCTCTTCCATCCGGCTGCGGCACTCCGTCACCTGCCGGTAGAGCTCTCCCGAGCGGCTTTTCAGTATTCCGGCAAACCTGTCATAGAGCGCAGTGGAGAAAAGCTCCCTGAATATCCTGGTTTTCTCGGCAGGAGGGGCACCCAGAAGCCTGGCAAACTCTCCCTGGGCAATCATGGATACCTGCTTGAACTGGCGATAGTCCAGTGCCAGAATCTCCTGTATCCTCCGATTCACCTCCGTGCTGCCCTCCACCACGCTGCCGTCCGGAAGATACAGTACTGCCCTCTCCTTTTCCCTGGTATAGGCTCCCCCGCCTCCCTTCTTCCTCCTGGGCCGCAGGTATTCCGGATTTCTGATGATATGGTAAGCCTTCCCTCCGTGCTGCATCCAAAGCTCTGCATAGGTAGCGGTATCCTCTGCAGCAAAATCACTGCGCACACTGTTTTTTTCCCTCATCTCCCCGCTCATGCTGCCATAGAGTACATAGGTTATGCCATCAAAGATGGTGGTCTTCCCGGCTCCTGTGGGACCTGTGATCAGGAACAGCCCCCTGTCCTTCAGCCTGGTAAAATCCACCTCTACCCTGTCCTTATAAGGCCCCCAGGCAGAAAGTATCAGCTTTTCCGGTTTCATAGCTTCACCCTGCTCCTTTCACGGTTGAAAAATTATTTTTCCTGGGCTGCCCTGGCCGCCTCCCATATGATCTCCATCCTTTGCGCATCCGGTTCCTCCCCCCGGATCATCTCGTAGAACTCTTTAAAAAGATGGGGGATGTCCTTCCTTCTCTCCTCCAGCCTGCTGGTATAAGCAGGATTCTCCCTTTTCTCATTTTTGATCAGCACCACCTGCATGATATTGGGATAGACAGTTCTCAGCGTGCCGATGGGATTGATCAGTTCCTCTTCATTGGTCAGCTCAGCCCTGATATAATCGCGGCAGTCTGCCGCTTCCGCCACCTCCGGCGCCATCAGCTCCTCCAGCCGGCCCCTGATCCTCCGCATTCCATGGAGAGGGCTCAGGGGGAGTCTCTGCACCGACAGCCTCCCCTCCTCTCCCAGCTCTACCAGATTCACACTCTTCTCCTGTCCTGCCTCAGAAAAAGAATAGGCCAGCGGCGCACCTGCATAATAATTCTGTCCCTGTCCTATTTTCTGCGGCTTATGGATATGCCCCAGGGCCACATAGTCAAAGCCCGAAAAAAGAGAAGCCTCCACATTGTCCAGGCCGCCTACATGCACCGTAGTCTCCCCCTCCGAAAGCTCCGGCTCCTTCCCTGCATCCGTCACAAAATAGTGGGTGACAAGTATCTTTCTGCCACCCATCAGCTTCTCCTCTCTCAGCATTTTCTCCACAGCCTCTCCATTTGTTCCGGCTCCGGCCACAGCAGGCTTTACAAACGGCAGCAGAACAAAGGCCACCTCTCCATAGTCATCCTCCAGACAGACCCTCTTCAGACGGCCCTGATAAATTCCTGCAATATAAACATGCCGGTTCTCAAGGATCTCTGCCGCAAACCCTACCCGCTCCGGCGAATCATGGTTGCCGCTGATCATAAGAACCGGTATCCTGGCCCTCTCCATTTCCGTCAGAAAATCATTTAAAACCAGCACTGCTTCCGCAGGAGGAATGGCCCGGTCATAGATGTCCCCTGCCACTACCACCGCATCCACCCGCTCCCTTATGGCAATGTCATATATCTGTTTCAGAATATGCCTCTGATCCTCCAGCATGGAAAAATCATTTACCGTCTTTCCGATATGCCAGTCTCCAGTGTGTATAAATCTCATCCCAATCTCCGCTTGGTCGTAAGGCAAGACCTGATTTTACGCTATCCTATCTCCACCAGCCAGCCTTCCGGCGCTTCTATCCTGCCCATCTGTATCCCTGTCAAAGTCTCATAAAGCTTCTTCGTAACCGGACCCATATCACTCATGCCGCTGGGCAGACAGATTTCCCTTCCGTGATCCACGATCCTGCCCACCGGGGAAATCACCGCTGCAGTCCCGCAGAGTCCGCATTCCGCAAAGTCCTTTACCTCATCCATAGCAACCTCTCTCTCCTCTACCTCCAGCCCCAGATACTTTTCAGCCACATACATCAGGGAGCGTCTTGTAATCGAAGGAAGGATACTGCCCGACTTAGGGGTAACTACCCTGCCGTCCTTTGTGACAAACAGGAAGTTGGCGCCGCCGGTCTCCTCCACCTTGGTTCGGGTAGCGGCATCCAGATACATGTTTTCATCAAAACCGTTCCTGTGCGCCGTCTGGATCGCATGGAGACTCATAGCATAGTTGAGACCGGCCTTGATATGCCCTGTTCCATGGGGTGCTGCCCGGTCAAAATCACTGACACAGATAGTCAGAGGCCTTACCCCGCCCTTGAAATAGGGTCCCACCGGTGTGGAAAAGACTCTGAACTGATACTCCTCTGAGGGCTTTACCCCGATCACAGGACCGGAGCCAAACATATAGGGCCTCAGGTACAAAGTGGCTCCTGAACCAAAAGGAGGCACATATGCCTGATTCTCCGCCACTGTCCGGACTACTGCATCCACAAAACGTTCCTCAGGAAAGACAGGCATCTCCAGCCGTCGTGCAGAGTCTGCCATACGCGCTGCATTCAGATCCGGGCGAAAGGTCACGATACGCCCATCCTCCGTAGTATATGCCTTCATCCCCTCAAATATGGTCTGGGCATACTGGAGGACTCCTGCACATTCACTGATGACCACCTTATCATCCTCTGTCATGACCCCCTCATCCCAGGCCCCGTTCTTATAGTTGGACACATATCTTTTATCTGTCTTTATGTACCCAAAGCCGATATTTGCCCAGTCCAAATTTTTCTTTTCCATCTTGTCCTACCCTCTTCCTGTATGAAATAGCATTATTTTACTATTATTATACTTTTTCTCTGAAAAGTCAACCGCTGAGCCGTGTCTGGGTCTTCCGTTCCGGCGGCCCCCTGCTTCCTGCAAGACTCCCATAAAGACCGAAAGACACCGGATTTAAGGCCGGCGTCTCTCATATTTCAGAAAACGATATGTGATGTCAAAATAGGTCTGTTCCTCACTATCGGCCGTGACCATCCATCCCTCCATTTTATCCAGATCAGGAAAATAGGCATCTGCACAGTAGTTATGGTCAATCTTGGTCACATGGGCCACATCACAGTAGGGCAGCATCTGCCTGTATACACTGTCGCCTCCTACGATATAAATATCCTCGCTTCTGTATTTTTTCAGTTCCTCCAGAAGTTCCTCCAGGCTGTGTGCCACAACGGCATCCTTTACCTTAAAATCAGGATTGGCAGACAGAATGATATTTGTCCGGTTTTTCAGAGGCAGCCCCTGGGGAAAGGTCTCCAGAGTCTTTCGCCCCAGCACCACTACCTTTCCGGTCGTCTCCTCCCTGAAAAATTTATGGTCTCCCGGAATCCTGATGAGCAATTCCCCCTTGTTTCCGATTGCCCAGCTGTTATCAACTGCCACGATCATATTCATATCTGTCTTTCTCTCCTCTCTGCCTGATCTATCGGCCCATACCGCCCCTTCTATATGGCAACCGGTATCTTTTCCACCTGAGGCCCGGTCACATAGTTTTCCAGGCTCACATCCTGGGGAGTAAATGCATAGAAATCCTTTACCTCAGGATTCAGCCGGAACAGGGGCGCCTCTCTGGGCGTCCTCCCGATCAGCTCCCTGACAATGGGAATATGCCGGTCATAGATATGGGCATCTGCGATAACATGAACCAACTCCCCTGCATCCATATCACAGACCTGAGCCAGCATATGAACCAGTACCGCATACTGCACCACATTCCAGTTATTGGCCGTCAGCACATCCTGGGAGCGCTGGTTCAGTATGGCATTCAGGGTCAGCCTCCCCCCGCTTTTCTTCTGTGTTACATTGAAGGTCATGCTATAGGCACAGGGATAGAGGTTCATGGCATGGAGATCCTGATGGACATAAAGGTTGGTCATGATCCGTCGGCTGAAGGGATTGTTCTTCAGGTCATAGATCACCCTGTCCACCTGATCCATCCAGCCCTCCCTGTACTGATGCTTTACTCCCATCTGATAGCCATAGGCCTTGCCGATGCTGCCCTCCCCATCTGCCCAGGCATCCCAGATATGGCTGTGAAGATCCTTTACATTGCTGGACTTCCTCTGCCAGATCCAGAGCATCTCATCCGTAGCACTCTTCAGGGCGGTTCTGCGGAGGGTAAGAATAGGAAATTCCCGGGACAGATCGTAGCGGTTCACCACACCGAATTTTTTGATGGTATAAGCCGGTTCTCCGTCCGGCCAGCGGGGACGTACCTCCTCCCCCTCTGTGCTGGTTCCGTTTTCCAATATATCCCTGCACATGTTGATAAATATCTGATCCGCAAGGCTCATAATCGCTGTCTCCTTCTATCTGTCCCACTTGTCGCAGAGGGAATTGATCTGATCCGCAAATTTGGCAAGCTCCTTGTTGGCCACACCCTCGTTTCTGCTGATGACTGCCAGAAGCCGCTGGCCCGCTGCCACCAGACGCTGGAATACATCGGAAACGGTTCTGGATCTCTTTCTGATCGGCCTGGGAGCAGCCTGGTACTCTGTCTCCCCCGTCAGAAGATTGACCCGGGTACCGCTGTAGGGCGCACAGGCAGCTATCCCATGCTCTCTCTGCAGGCAGTCTGCAAAGGCATCACATACACTGCTCTCCCCATGCACCACAAATACCTTTTCCGGCTTCTGCCCAAAGCCATGCAGCCAGCTGATCAGGCCGTTCTTATCTGCATGTCCGCTGATACCCTGGAGGGTTCTGATATCAGCCCGCACATCTATGCTTTCACCGAAAAGCTTTACCTCCTTGGCCCCTTCTGCCAATACCCTGCCCAGGGTGCCGTTGGCCTGGTAGCCTACGAACAGGATGGTACACTCCCGGCGCCAAAGGTTGTGCTTCAGATGATGCCTGATCCGTCCCGCCTCACACATACCGGAGGCAGAGATAATAACCTTGGGCGTGCTGTCAAAGTTGATGGCCCTGGACTCGTCACTGGTGATCGTCATACGCAGCCCCGGGAAACGGATGGGATTGATGCCGCTGTAGACCAGGGCCATCGCCTCCTCATCGAAGCATTCAGAAATATTCCTCTGGAAAATCTCCGTGGCCTCCACCGCCAGCGGACTGTCCACATACACCGGAAAATCGGGATGGCCCTGTATCCTTTTCTCCGCCTTGATCTGGCGCAGGAAATAGAGAATCTCCTGGGTTCTTCCTACCGCAAAGGAAGGAATGACCACATTGCCTCCTGCGTCAAAGGTTTCCTGGAGAATCTCTGTAAGCTCCGATACATAATCCGGGCGAACCACAGAGTGGAGTCTGTCCCCATAGGTGGATTCTACCACCACATAATCCGCCTCTGCTGTTGTCTTGGGATCCTTGATCAAAGGCTGGTGAAGATTGCCTACATCACCGGAAAATACCAGCTTCCTCGTATTTCCGTCCTCCGTCAGCCACACCTCAATACTGGCCGAACCAAGCAGGTGGCCTATGTCGGTAAAGCGTATCTGAACTCCCTCACAGAGCTCTATCATCTGATTGTACCTGCAGGGAACGATCTGCTGAATGACTCCGTCCGCATCCTCCATGGTATAAAGCGGCTCATGGGGCTCCATGCCGGAATGGCGCTTGGCCTTCCTGTTCTTCCACTCCGCTTCCTGCATCTGGATATGGGCACAGTCACGCAGCATGATGCTGCATAAATCCGCCGTTGCAACTGTAGTAAATATCCGCCCTCTGAAGCCCTTGGCATATAGTGCCGGAAGCATACCCGAGTGATCCACATGGGCATGGGTGAGCAGTACATAGTCCACCATCGCTTCCTCTACCGGCAGAGGAGCATTTTCGTAGTACTGGACCCCCTGCTCCATCCCACAGTCCACCAGGATATGCCTGCCCCCTACCTCCAGATAATGACAGCTTCCTGTTACCTCATGCGCAGCTCCGATAAATGTCAATTTCATAGTAACACCCTGCCTTTCTCACAGCCTGCAGCTCAGAAGCGCAGGCCAAAGTATCTTAGCATTTTCTTAACATTCCAGTCAGCAAAATGCCCTGACCACACCTCCCCTTCTGACGCAGTCCCGGAGCAGGCCGGCAATCTCTCCTGCCTTCTCCGCGATGTCAGTGCGGTAATACAGGCAGTCCACTTTCTCATACTGGCCCATCACCGCCCCGGCAAACAGCTCCAGATCCTCCTCGCTGCCTGCGTCTCCATGGAAAAAAAACACTTTTCTTCCGTACTTCTGCTCCACTTTCTCTTTGAGTGAGTTGCCGGATTTTTTATCAGAATCCATCAAGGCAATATGGTAGCTGTTCCCTGCATATTCCTCCACAAGGCTGCTGCCCCTTCCCCTTGCGCCTCCCACTACTACGCAAATTTTGTTTTGAAACATGATTTTTGTCTCCTTGTTTTTTGATTTATTCTTAGAGTTTTCTTGGCGCGCTTCAAGTTAGTTCTATTATACAAAAATCGACCAGGCGAATCAAGAAAGAAAGCACTTCACGCGATGATTTACATATAATTTATATTTTTATCCTATTTCAGGGCATTGGCAGTCCTGTAAAACTGATAATAGATCCCTTTCTTTTCCAGCAGCTCCTCGTGCTTTCCCTCCTCTGCAATCCCTTCCTCCGTCAGCACCAGTATCCTGTCCGAGCTGCGTATGCTGGACAGCCTGTGGGCTATTGTCAGTGTAGTCCTCCCCTCCGACAGGCCGGAAAGGGACTGGGCTACCGCAAATTCACTCTCATTATCCAGTGCCGAGGTGGCCTCATCCAGAATAATGATGGGAGGGTTCTTCAGAAATACTCTGGCAATGCTGATCCTCTGCTTCTGGCCGCCGGAGAGCTTCACCCCCCGCTCTCCCACATAGGTATCATATCCGTCCTTCAGCTTCATAATGAACTCATGGGCACCTGCCCTTCTGGCCGCCTCCATGACCTCCTCCCGGTCTGCGCCCGGCCTGCCGTATGCAATATTTTCATAGATGGTGCCGGAAAACAGGTACACATCCTGCTGGACGATGCCCACATTTTTTCTCAGGCTCTTTAAAGTAAAATGCCTGATATCCTCTCCATCTATGGTGATCCTGCCCTCTGTCACATCATAAAACCGGGGGATCAGATTGCAGAGCGTGGTCTTGCCGCCGCCGGAGGGACCTACGATGGCCACCTTTTCTCCATGCTCCACCTTCAGATTCAGTCCCCGAAACACGATATTGTGGTCATCGGGATACTCGAAGCTTACATTTTCAAACACAATATTTCCATCGGTATGGGTCATTTCCCTGGCGCCGGGCTCATCAAAAATCTCTATATCCGCATCCATGATCTGGAGGAAACGCTCGATTCCCGTCATCCCTCTCTGAAACTGCTCCGCAAATTCGATGATCCTCCGTATGGTGGCGATCAGCGTGGTCACATAGAGAGTATAGGCCACCAGATCCCCCGGCAGGATCAGTCCCCTTACCAGAAAGATGCCTCCGGCCACTACCACCGCCAGATACATGATGCCGTCAAACACCTTCGTAGCGGTCTGAAAGGCCGCCATGTAACGATAGCTTTCCTTTTTAATCTCCAAAAATCTGCTGTTGTCCGCTTCAAACTTCCGTGCCTCCGCCTCCTCATTGGTAAAGGCCTTCACTACCTTCTGGCCCAGCAGGCTGTCCTCTATCCTGGCATTCAGCTCGCCGATCTGATTTCTCTGCTTTCTGAAAGCCCCCTTCATCCTGAAATTCAAAGACATGCAGACGACAGCCATAACCGGCACGATCATAAAGATGATCAGCGTCAGCAGCAGATTGATCCTGGCCAGAATCACAAATGACATCACCAGCTTGATCCCCGCTATAAAAAACTCCTCCGGACAATGATGGGCAAACTCTGTCACATCGAAGAGGTCATTGGTGATCCTGCCCATGATCTGTCCCACCTTGGTATTGTTATAGTAGGTATTGGAAAGCTGCTGCAGATGACCGTAGGCTGCCCTCCGCATATCAGTCTCTATCCTGGCTCCCATCACATGCCCGATATTGGCCATATAATAGCCGGCTGCTGCATCCACCGCCCGCAGCAGCAGATAGAGCAGACCCAGGCTCCCTATGGTACGGACCGACAGTCCGGCCAGGTTATACAGCCCCTCATTGGTAAGATACCGCATGATGAGCGGGAGCACCAGCTCGCAGGCTGTGGTCAGCGCCGCACAGAACAGATCCATGGCCAACGTTCCCCTGTATGGCCTGAAATAGGGGATAAACCGTCCCATCAGCTCCTTTGCGCCGTATTCTCTTTCCTTCATAATCCCATGTCCTTTCCAAGTCTGTCATAAATATTTTAGAGCCAATTATAACACAGCCACATAGTATAAAGCAAATGCCAATGGCAGGTGATCCCTTTGTTCTTTACTGTCTCCAGACTTGTTCTGCTCATCGTGGCCCTTTCTGTGGATGCCTTTGCCGCCGGCCTTTCCTACGGTGCAGACAAGGTAAGGATTCCTCCGCTCTCCGCCCTGATTGTGGCTTTTCTGTCTGACCTCCTCCTGATTGCCTCTCTCCTTGCAGGCAGTCTGTTCAAGGCCCTGATTCCGCCGTCCCTGGCGGCGCTCTTTTCCTTTGCCCTCCTTTTTATCCTGGGCGTCCTCAAGATCTTTGACAGCTCTGTAAAAAAAATCATCCGGGAAAACAGATTCAAGGACAGGGAGCTTCACCTGTCCTTGAAAAACCTGGGCTTCATTCTGACCGTCTATGCCCAGCCCCAAAAGGCTAATACCGAAGATATAGAGGTTCTATCTCCTGGAGAGGCAGTGTCTCTGGGGCTGGCACTGTCCCTGGACAGCATTGCGGCCGGAATCGGGGCTGCCTCCTCCGAGCTTTCCCTCCCCCTCACTGCCCTCCTTACCTTTTCCATCAGTCTCCTGTCCGTTTTTGCAGGCTGCAGGCTGGGACGCTTCCTGGCTGACCGCTCCGGCCTCAACCTCTCTGTGATGAGCGGGATCCTGCTGGTTCTACTGGCCTTCGCCAAGCTGTGCTGACCTGGCTGCCAGACCCCGGGTCTCTGTTTCTGCCTCCTCCCTTCCCCTCTGTCTGCTGCTGCGCTCCGCCACGCCGCCTAACACCAGCAGCTCATGCACGATCAGGGGTGTGGCTGACAGAGCCGCCAGGCAGCCCCACTCCCTCAGGGACAGCCTGACCGTCCCAAAAAGGGATATGAAATAGGGAATCTCCGTCACCAGCACCTGCAGGCCTATCCCGATGGCACAGGCCAGAATCATATAGCTGTTGGAAAAATGCTTCATCCGGAAGATGGATTTATTCACATCCCGCATTCCGATTGCGTGAAAAAGCTGACTCATGCCCAACACAGTAAAGGCATGGGTCTGGGCCTTGTTCAGCAGCTCTGGAATACCCAGCATGACTTCCAGATTATGCAGGGTGACCGGCAGCCCCCTGCTGACCAGTGCGCTGTAGGGCACCTGCAGAAAGGCGGTGGCGCTGATGACTGCGATGATCAGGCCAAAGCAGAGGGTACAGGCCAGCCCTCCGTGGGCAAACAGATTTTCATCACTCCTTCTGGGCTTCTGTCTCATCAGCTCCCTGCCGTCATTTTCATCCACCCCCAGAGCCAGGGCCGGAAGGGAATCGGTGATCAGGTTGATCCACAGGATATGGCTTGCCTTGAGGGGAGAAGGCATACCGGCCAGAATCGCAGCCAGCATGGTGATGATCTCTCCAAAATTAGAGGAAAGCAGGAAAAGGATCGACTTCCTTATATTCTCATAGATGCCCCTGCCCTCCTCAATGGCCTTTCTGATGGTGGCAAAGTTGTCGTCCGTGAGTATCATGTCAGATGCATTCTTGGCCACATCCGTGCCATTCATTCCCATGGCGATGCCGATATCTGCTGCTTTCAGGGAAGGGGCGTCATTGACACCGTCCCCTGTCATGGCCACCGTCCTTCCGTTTTTCTTCAGGGCATTCACGATCTTCACCTTATGCTCCGGCGACACCCGGGCATAGACCCTGACTCTCTCCACAGCTTCGGCAAGCCCGGCCTCTCCCATCCTGTCCAGGTCGCTGCCGCACAGGCATTCCTCCCGCTTTGCTGCAATGCCCAGCTCCCTTGCAATGGCAAAGGCAGTATCCACATGATCCCCCGTTATCATGACCGTATCTACACCTGCCTGCTGAAAGGCAGCCACTGCCTCCTTCGCCTCCGGCCTGGCCGGATCGATCATCCCCACCAACCCCACAAAGGTCAGATCCTTTTCCTCTGCCCCCACTGCATCCTCCTTCATAGCCACAGCCAATACCCGGAGGGCCTCAGAGGCCATCTGCCCTGCAGCTTTTAAAACCTCCCTCTTCATCCCTTCCGCGACAGGCTGCTTCCGGCCATTAGAAAGAATGTGGCTGCAGCGCTTCAGAACCTCCTCGGTGCTTCCCTTGGTATAGGACACACGGCCCTGCCCTCCTTTATGCAGGGTAGTCATCATCTTCCTATGGGAATCAAAGGCCCTTTCATCGATTCTGGGACAGCTTTTCTCCACTGCCTCCCTCCTCATACCGTATCTGTCTGCCAGCTCCAGCAGCGCCAGCTCCGTAGGATCCCCGATCCTGCTCCCTCCCTCCGGTGTCTCTGCCAGCACTGCATCATTACAGAGTGTGCATCCCATCAGCAGTTCCCTCTGCCTGTGGGCATCCATCTCCTCTGCCAAAAGCATCCTTCCATCAGCAAAACATTTCTTCACCGTCATTCTATTCTGGGTCAGTGTCCCCGTCTTATCCGAGCACACCACGTTCACCGCCCCCAGCGTCTCCACAGAGGGAAGCCTGCGGATAATGGTGTTTACCTTCACCATCCGGGACACACTCAGGGCCAGTACAATGGTCACAATGGCCGGAAGGCCCTCAGGCACTGCTGCCACCGCCAGCGAAATAGCCGTCAGCAGCATGTCTCCCACATCCCGCTTCTGCAGCACCGCCACCACGAACAGAAAGACGCAGATAAACACTGCCACACCGCTCAGCACCCTGCCCAGATCTGCCAGCCTTTTCTGCAGCGGCGTCATCTCCTCCCCGGCCTCACTGATCATGCCTGCTATATGGCCAATCTGAGTCTCCATTCCCGTAGCCACCACAACCCCTTCACCTCTGCCGTAGGTTACGTTGGTGGACATGTAAGCCATGTTCCTGCAGTCACCGATATTGGCCCTGTCTTCTGCAAGAAATCCTGCATCCTTCTCTACAGGCACCGATTCTCCTGTCAGAGCCGACTCCTCTATTTTTAAGCTCATGGTCTTGGTCAGGCGCAGGTCTGCCGGCACCTGCCTGCCCGCCTCCAGGCAGACGATGTCTCCCGGCACCAGTTCCCTGGCGTCGATCTCCATCTGCCTGCCTCCTCTCTTTACCACGGCATGGGGACTGGTCAGCTTCTTCAGAGCCTCGATAGCCCTCCTGGCCTTCCCCTCCTGCACCACTCCAACAAAGGCATTGACAAGGATCACCGTAACAATGATGGCGGCATCCCCTGCCTCTCCCAGGAAAAGGGAAACTGCCGTGGCTGCAAAGAGAATGAAAATGAGAGGATCATTGAGCTGCTCTAAAAACAGTGCCACCTTGGTTTTATCCCTTTTCTCCTTCAGCAGATTGCTTCCATACTGCTTCAGCCTGCCCGATGCCTCCTCACTGCTCAGCCCCCTTTCCATATCGCATTTAAAGATTTGTCCGACTTCCCGGACCCGCTTGCTCTCATACATAACACATGCCTCCGCTTGTACTTTGTCCTATGGTTTTATATGCTTGTATGTGAGAAAATATGTTGCTTCGGCTGCATGAATCAGTTAACGGCATTCGGCATAATTGTGTATTGAAAAAAAGCCTTGAAAAACAAGGCTTTTTTATAATGCGGAAGATGGGACTTGAACCCACACGATATTGCTATCACAAGATCCTTAGTCTTGCTCGTCTGCCAGTTCCGACACTTCCGCATTCGCATATTGATTTGTACGCTACGTGGATTATAATATCACCTGTGGAGAAAAAAGTCAAGGCCTTTTTTTAAATAAGTATTGACTCAAACTCCTTATTGAGATATAATCTTGATAAGGATAAAATACTGATAAGAAGAAAAAAAAATGATGAAGAGAAACACCATCCAATGCTCCTTGGTGTTGGAAGCAGTCCGCAAATTACAGTGTCATGCAACCGCAGACGAGATTTATGAAGCAATCGTCCGGGATCATCCCACCATCAGCAGAGGAACCGTGTACCGGAACCTGCAGCGGCTGACTGAAATGGACCAGATCCGTAAAAGGGAGGTGCCGGGAGGGGCAGACCGCTACGACCATCTGTGCCATGATCACTATCACCTAAAATGCACCAGATGCGGACGGCTTTTCGATGTAGACATGGAATATATGACGGATTTGGAGAATTCCATCAAAAATACCAGGGGCTTTCAGTTTACCGGACATGATATTATTTTTCGGGGGATCTGCCCGGAATGCCAGCAGTGATTCCTGACCGGGTCGCTGCAATCCTGATCTCCCACAAGGCAGTGCGTATACGGGCGCTTCAAAACCCGTAAATATAAATCAAAGGAGAAAAAATTATGAGAAGTATCACCACATTGGACCTGCAGTACGCACACAGATTCTATGGATTCAAGGGCGAGGCACAATACCTGCACGGACATACGGGAGTCCTGACCATTGAAGTGGAAGATTCCGTTGAACCCGGCGTGAACATGGTGTTCCCCTGCAATGAGATTCAAAAAACCGCCTGGGAAGTCCTGAAGAACTTCGACCATTCCCTGATCCTGAGAGAGGATGATCCTCTGCTCCCTGCTATCCTGGGCGTCTACGAGGCTCAGGGTATTAAAGACGGCGCTCCCAACAACCAGATGAAGGGTCCTGCTTTCCGGACAGAGCTTGCAACCGCTTATCCGGACTGCCGCCTGGTGGTGACAAAGGAGACCATGACTGTGGAAGGCATGATCAAGATCGTGTATGATCTGCTGAAAGACAAGCTGAACATTGCCAAGCTCACCTTTACCAGTGGTGTCAATGCTGCCTCCGCAGAGTTCCAGACTAAAAACCAAATTGACCGCTGTCCGTTGTGCGGCATTGCATTAAACGAAAACGGTGTCTGCCCCAAATGCGGATATAAAAAACAATAAGCCAATTTGAGCTTCCGCAAAAAACTGCCCCGGAACAGGAAACCGCAGCTTCCTGTTCCGGGGCAGGATATATTTACAAACGGCATTACTCCACTGCCTTAAATGCCTCTTCCAGATCTTCGATAATATCCCTGATATTTTCCGTTCCTATGGACAGCCTGATGGTGTTGGGCTTGATGCCCTGCTCCTCCAGCTCTGCTCCGCTCAGTTGGGAATGAGTGGTGGAGGCCGGATGGATCACCAGGGATTTTACGTCTGCCACATTGGCCAGCAGGGAAAAGAGCTCCAGCTCATCGATAAATGCCTTTGCCTTTTCTGCATCGCCTTTGATTTCAAAGGTGAAAATGGATCCCCCTCCGTTGGGAAAATACTTTTTATACAGCTCCTGCTGCACCGGATCCCGGGATAGGGATGGATGGTGCACTGCTTCTACCTGGGGATGGTTCTTCAAATACTCCGCCACCTTCAGTGCATTTTCCACATGTCTTTCCACTCTCAGGGAAAGGGTCTCCAGTCCCTGCAGAAGGAGGAATGCATGGAAGGGAGAGAGTGTGGCTCCCGTATCCCTGAGCAGAATAGCCCTGATCCTGGTCACGAATGCCGCTGCTCCCACTGCCTTGGTAAAGCTGATGCCATGATAGCTTGCATTAGGCTCTGTCAGGGAAGGGAATTTGCCGCTGGCCTCCCAATCGAAGCTGCCGCTGTCTATGATCACACCGCCGATGGTAGTACCGTGCCCGCCGATAAACTTGGTGGCAGAGTGCACTACGATATCGGCGCCATACTCAATGGGACGGACCAGATAAGGAGTGGCAAAGGTATTGTCCACTACCAGCGGAATCCTGTGGGCATGGGCAATGGCTGCCAGCCTCTCAATATCCACCACATCCGAATGAGGATTTCCCAGGGTCTCTATGAACAGGGCCCTAGTGTTTTCTTCAATAGCTGCCTCCACCCCATCATAGTCAAAAGGATCTGCGAAGGTGGTTGTGATGCCATACTCCGGCAGTGTATGGGCCAGCAGATTATATGTGCCCCCGTAGATATTATTGGCTGATACGATATGCTCTCCGGCCCGGGCAAGATTCTGGAGGGTATAGGCAATCGCTGCAGCTCCGGAAGCTACTGCCAGAGCTGCCACACCTCCCTCCAGGGCTGCGATCCTCTGCTCAAATACGTCCTCCGTAGGATTGGTCAGCCTGCCGTAGATATTGCCCGCATCCCTCAGGCCGAATCTGGCAGCCGCATGCTCGCAGTTTTTGAACACAAAGGAAGACGTCTGGTAAATGGGTACTGCCCTGGCATCTGTTGCCGGATCCGGCGCTTCCTGACCTACGTGTAGCTGTAACGTTTCAAACTGTAATTTTCTCTCTGCATATTTTTTCTTGCTCATACCTTTTATCCTCTCTTCCTTTTTATCTGCCACCCTGTATCAGCGCAGTCATTCCATTCCTATCTGTTTTCTGAGATTATCATACCACGGCTGTCTGTTTCTGTCTAATAAGAAAAAAAGACAGCCAGCTATAGATCAGATCTATAACTGGCCCTCTTTGTCCCGGCCGCTCTCCCATCACGCCTCAGGAAAGCCCCTTATTCATATTTCTTTAAGAACATTGTGAGCATCTTTGCGCATTCTGCCCTGGTTGCCTGGCCTTTCGGATCCAAACGGTAGGTCTTTCCGTCATCGTTAGGCTTACCGGTGATCATTTCCACGGCAGTGGCCCACTTCATGAAGTCAGTGGCCCAGCCGTTCACCTTGTCCGCATCGGTAAAGCTGCCCAGATCCTTTTTGTCACTGATATCATAGCCCTGTACCTTGGCATACAGATTGAGCATCTTAGCGATCTGCTCACGGGTGATATTATCCCCAATACCGTAGTTTCCATCTGTGTAGCCATCTACGATACCCTTGGAATTTGCCCAGATGATGGCTTTACTGTAGTACTCTCCATCCTTCACATCCTTGAACTTATCTGTAAATGTCACCTCGGGCGATCCTGCCATACGGTAGAGCACCGTTGCAAACATGGCTCTGTTCAGCTTTGCATCCGGAGCAAAGAGGCTGGTGCCTGAGATTCCATTCATGATATTGTTGTTGTAGACATACCTGATGTTCTCATATTTCCAGTGGCCCGGGCTCCTCTCTACATCCTCAAAGGGGAAAGGCTTCTCCGTCTCTTCCCTGATTACATATGCAGCGGAAGCTACCGCACTGTTATTCATGCCTTCCTTTACTGCAATGGCTTTCACCGTCATGCTCTTATTTACGGTGATCGCCTTGGTATACCTTGTGCTGTCTGCAGTGGGTGTGGTTCCGTCTGTGGTATAGTAGATCACTGCACCCTCCGTATCAGAGGTGATGGTCACGCTCTGTGCCTTCGTATAGGTTCCAGCTGCCACGCCAAACACAGGCGCTGCCACTGTATCCTTATCCCCCTGATCGATTTTCTCGAACCTGGCTGTCAGCACCATATCCTTTGTTACCGGGGTAGTAAAGTCAAAGATTTCTCCTGTTTCTTCCAACTCCCAGCCCAGGAATCTGTAGCCCTCCCTGGACGGCTCTGCGGGTCTTGTAAGGGTGCTGCCATAGGCAACAGCAGAGCTTACGCCATCAATGGTTACGTTAAGCATGACATCCCCGGATCCCATTGCTGCAAATTTTGCCGTCAGAGACAGGCTCGACTCAGCCGTCACAGAATATTCCGCCTCCCGGCTTACCATCTGGCCCTCTGCATTATACCAGCCCCTGAACTCATAGCCTTCTTCTGCTTCTGCAAGGAAGGTCACCTGTGTCCCGGGCAGTGCCAAAGCCCTGGAGACAGAAGCCGTTCCGTTACCCTCTGCCGCTGCTGCAAAGACAGCATGGGGAGCTTCCAGCAGCTTGATCTCTGCCGCGCTGCCGAAGCCGCTGTCGCCCTCCTTGACGATCAATTTCATCCTGGAAGCAACTACGGCATCAAAGAACAGCGTTTTCTCTCCGGTACCCGAAGACCATAATGCATCCTCTGCCACAGCCCTCCACTGCCCGGATTCATCCTCATAATACAGGGAAAACTTGGTGATATTGCCGTTGCTGCCTGTCGCCCTGGTCTGATAATAAATACCATCCACCGCATACTCCTGCCCCATATCAATTACGATTTCTGCCGGCAGGTTCTGTTTGGAAGGACTGTACTTAGAATGCCAGATCGTTTCCGGATTGTTGTCAAAGGCTCTTTCGATCCCTTCCCCATTCTGCTGATTGTCGCAGGTCACACTGAATCCTGCAGAGGGGATCGCCTTGCCGTCTCTGTCCCACTCCTCAATCGCGCCTACCGTTATATTATCCAGCTTTGCAGTAACAGCACTGGTTTTGGAGCCAATTCTTTCCAGGGGCAGGGACATGGCTGACCTTGTAATGCCGCTGGCCTTCAGATCCCCCTCATAGGTATAGCTTCCTACTGCCGTATAGGCGCGTCTTCCGGTCTTGGAGGAATACAGTGAGGTACTGCCCTGTAATGCCTCAATGGTCAATGTGACCCTCTCATTCAAAGGAATATGATAACCGAAGGTATAATCATAGCCCTCTCTTGTAAAGCCCAGGCTTCCATCCTCCATAATACGGATATCATAGGTTCCGTACTCCGCATCAGCCTCAAAGAGGATATCTCCCGGCTGAGGCTCTGCTGTCAGCTCAATCTCAAAGGTAAGCTGCTTTCCGTCTCCCCAGCTTCCTATCCTCTGTATGGGAGTCTCTGCCCAGCTGGCCTCTCCGTTCAGGCTCAGACGGCCATTCTCAACAGCAGTATTTTCACCGTTTTGAGCATCATAGCTGTTGGGGGAGGAATCCGAATAATCACCCTCAAACTCATAGGAGACTACTGTATCTCCGGTGCTTTCCACCACATCATAGGCATTGGTGCGGGGTGCCGTCCCCAGCTCCTCCCTCAGCTCCAGAGCCGTATTGTATCCTGAGCTGTTTCCTCCCCAGAGGCCGCAGGCAATCATGCCGGCTGCATCCTGGAATCTGTCATAGATCTCTATTTCTGTCAGGCCGTTTGCCTTCTTATCCACCATGTCATTCCAGATGGCATAGGAACCGCCCAGCACCTGCTCGGAACCGGAGGGCAGACCCATGTTCCTTGCCGGATCATAGCTGTACATGGAAGACTTGTTCAGATAATCAAAATAATATCCGGCTGCCGGTACTATGTAAACACTGCCGTCATTGATATCCACCATCTTGTAGCCCTGCTGATACATGGCCTGTGTATTGGCCCAGCCCCTGTTCCACATCATCATTTCCACATTTTCGGATCTGACCGGAGTTGTGCCGGACCTCATCGTCAGGCTTCCCCAGAGACGCACCCTGTCTACCTTGGACTGGCCGTATTCCAGCATATCGTCGGTAAATCTGCGGAACTGCTCGGTGTATCTTTCGCTGTACTCGTCTGTCCCTATATTGATGATGGTGTCTCTGTCAAAGACAGGCTCATCCCCTTCAAAATACTCATCCCAGATGGTCTTTACATACTGCAGGGACTCATCATATTTATCATTCAGGTTGAGATGGTCGTTCTCCCTTCCGTTGGTTCCCATCCGCAGATCCGGCCGGGTCTTGGTCAGGGAAAGGGAATGGGCCGGGGTATCGATCTCGGGCACGATGTTGATGCCCAGCTTCCTGTAGTCCTGGATCATGGAGCGCATCTCAGTCTTGGTGTAATACATGTCGTCGCTGGTCAGATCTGCCTTGTACAGCCCCTCTGCCCCTCCCTCCCTGATGGAGGACTCCAGGCGGAAGCCCTCATAGGCACTCATGGCACCTGCGGAATCCGGGTAATTCTCCAGGAAAATATAGTTGTCATTGAGATGAAGCTGGAAATCGTTCATCTTATACCAGGCCATGGTCTTGATCACCTCATCCACGATCTTTTTGGAAAAGGGCCTCCTTCCGATATCCAGCATAAAGCCTCTTACCTCATATTTGGGGTAGTCTCTGGCGGTACCCTGAGGGATCACAGTGTGGTTCTGCTTCAGGATCTGCAGGATGGTTCTGGTGGACCAGTAGATACCCGCATTTTTCTCAGCCTTCACCTCTACCTTATCCCCTACGGTCATATAATAGCCCTCATCCTTCAGCCCCAGGTTCTTTTCCGTCTCCCCGCAGAGCGCAAAGAAGAAGTCTCCGGCAGCTGCCTGATCGGCATAGGCGATGCTGATCTGCCTGCCTGTCAGCTCCTCGTAATCCCTCTTAAACTCCTCTGCCACATAGCTGAGTGCGGCCTCATCCTTAGAGGCTACCACGATACGGCTGCTGTCCGTAACCGTAAAGTCTCCGCTGCCGCCCTTCCACTCTGCCAGCTCAGGAAGCACCGCAGGCTTTGCGTTGTCACCGGTTTCCTGTGTATTCCTCCCGGCTACAACCGTGCTGTACTCCTTGGAGTCCACACTGGTGCTGTCCGCAGTCTTGGTGATCCTGAAGTTCATCTTTACCGTCTTATCCACCAGGGGCTGATAAACCGTCAGATCCCTGTCGATGATCTGTTCGTAATCAGCGCCGATAAAGCTGATGTCATAGCCCTCCGGGACAGCAGGCATGGACATCTGTGCTGTTCCGGATTCGATCCTGGCCGGCACCTCCAGGCTGTCTGCGATCTCCTGCAGGGACTGCTCCGGTATGGTGGCATAGGTCTCCATCTCCATCACGCTGACTGTATTCCAGGTGACCTGAGTGCCATTTTCCATGGTTCCTGTAGGATTAAAGGTCTCAATATACAGACGCAGATACTTGGTACTCACCGGTGTTTCCAGTATGATCTTCTGGCGGTGGGAGGAGGGTGCTGCGGTAAAGCTCTTTACATCCTCCCAGTCTGTTCCATTTTCCGACTTCTGCAGCTTATAGCTGGTTGCATTGGTTCTCTCCCAGTGTATATTGACTGTCTTTATGGTCTGTGCGCTTTCCCAGGCAAGCTGCAGCCAGTGAGGCCCGTTGGCAACCGGACTGGCCCAACGGGTGTTACTGTCTCCGTCCTTGGCCTTGCCTGCAGCAAAATCCGCGTTCTCCTGTCCATCTGCAGTAGCTGCAGCCGTCAGGCTGAGATTGACGTCCGCTGTCGTCTCAGTTGTATTTTTTACCAGCGCCTCATCGCCGGCTGTCATCTCGGCCGCCGCTGCCCCTCCCTGCATGGCGGGTATGGGGACAATCATTCCGCACACCAGCAGTACTGCCATAATCTTTCGCCATCTGGATCTTTTCCTTACCATCTTATCCTCCTCCTTCATTTTCAACTGGTATGGCAGCGGCTCGTTTTTTCTGCAATAAAAAAACCATATTCTATAAGCAGCAGCAAAATCACATAAACTACCGATACTCATAAAATCTGGTTTTGCCTGATTTAACTGTAAAAATATAAATCAGTAACAATCCGCTTCCATATTCTAATACCCATCATAGCATTTATACCATAATTATGCAATGGAATTCGGATATTTTCGAAAGATTTTTATGCAGTTTCACCAACAAAAAACCCATTGTCAGCTATGGCAATTTTAAAAAAAAGGTTGTATAATGAGACATTGCCAGTGTTCAGACACAAATCCCGCATCCGGAGGTTCAGATTCACATGCATCGCCTGTACGCAGTATTCTCCTCTCAGACCACACATAAGCCTCTGCCCGGGCAGAGAGTGCTGAGGGATGCCCTCATCACGCTTTTGCTCCTGCTCCTGGCTACGGCTTTTTCCTTCCTTTATTTTAATAAATCCCATAACTCTGCCAATGCGGCACTGCTGTACATCCTTGCCCTGGTATTGACCGCCCGGCTGACGGACGGGTATTTCTGGGGAATATTCGCCTCTCTGATCGGGGTGATCGGTGTCAATTTTCTCTTTACCTACCCCTTCTTTGTACTGAATTTTACCTTGGCAGGCTACCCCGTCACCTTTATCGGCATGCTGGCCATCTCCCTGATCACCAGTGCGGCCACCACCCATATGAAGCAGCAGATGCAGATGCTGGCAGAGAGGGAAAGGCTTTTGGTAGAGGCCGAAAAGGAAAAAATGCGGGCAAATCTGCTGCGGGCCATATCCCATGACCTGCGCACCCCCCTCACCAGTATCATCGGCTCTGCCGCCTCTTATCTGGAAAATGAAGATTTTCTCGACAGGGAACAGCAACGAGAACTGGTAAAACAGATTTATGGGGACTCCAACTGGCTTCTGAATATGGTGGAAAACCTCCTCTCCGTGACCCGCATCCAGGAGGGAGCGGCCAATGTGAACAAATCCAGCGAATCGGTGGAGGAGGTGGTCTCTGAAGCCGTTATGAGATTAAAGAAGCGCATTCCCAAGGTACAGGTGCAGGTGCAGGTGCCCGAGGAACTGATCATGATTCCGATGGATCCCATCCTCATCGAACAGGTTCTGATCAATCTGCTGGAAAATGCCGCCTGCCACTCCCGGAGCACAGAACCTATCTTCTGCTATGTAGAAGAAAGCCAGGATACCATCACCTTCCATGTAAGAGACTATGGTATCGGCATATCTCCCGACAGGATGGACAGCCTTTTCGATGGGACTGCCTACACCGGAAACAGCTCTTCTGACAGCTCCCGGGGCATGGGCATCGGCCTGTCCATATGCAAAACCATCATCTCTGCCCATAAAGGCAGGATCGATGCAGTCAACTGTGACAGGGGCAGTGACTTTTATTTTTCCCTTCCCAGGTCATAGCCCCGGATTACCCTGCGATTACCCTGCAATGAAAGGAAACCTCTCTTACTATGAGTACAAAAATACAGATTGCCGTCATTGAGGACGAAAAAAACATTCGTAATTTTATGGCCACTACCCTGTCAGCGCAGGGCTATAAGGTATCCACTGCAGTGGATGCCGCAGCCGGCCTGTCCCTGGCCACCTCCTCCTGCCCGGATCTCATCCTGCTGGATCTGGGGCTGCCTGACCGGGATGGCATCGAAATCATCCGGGAAATCCGCACCTGGGCCAGTATACCTATCATCGTCATCTCTGCCCGGACTCAGGAGAAGGAAAAGGTGCTGGCTCTTGACACCGGTGCAGACGACTATATCACCAAGCCCTTCGGCCCCTCGGAGCTGCTGGCACGGATACGCACTGCACTCAGGCACAGCAACCGCCTGCGTACCCACAGCCTGCTGAACCAGAGACCGTATCAGGCCGACGGCCTGGTGATCGACTTCGAAAAACATTTGATCACCCTGGACGGCAGCGAAATCCACCTCACCCAGGTAGAATTTAAAATCGTGGCTCTCCTGGCTCAGAATTCCGGCAGAGTCATAACCTACGACTCCATCATTTCCAAGGTATGGGGGCCGTATGCAGACGACAACAACCGCATCCTGCGGGTGAATATGGCCAACATCCGGCGGAAGCTGGAAAAAAATCCTGCCGATCCCCACTATATCTTTACGGAGATCGGCATCGGCTACCGTATGCTGGAGGACAACGGGGCAGGCTAGCCGCTCCG
>JALESH010000081.1 GCA_022781985.1 Lachnospiraceae bacterium
CGCCCATTGCTGCCGAAGCTTCTTCCTATTGTTATGATAATGCCCCTGTCCATTTCCGTATGTCTGCTCCTTTCAAGGTCTGATGTATTCTTCTTTCCTGCCTATTATATTCTGTCAGATTGCAAAAATCCAGATTACTGAAAATTTTTCATTATTAACCTTTATTGATTGATGTATAAATCCATATTATAAAGGAGTATCTATTGAATTCCATACTGAAAAAAATATGCGCCAAAGGCTGGTTCTGCACTGCAGTACTGGTCATTTTACTCCTGATCACTTCCTATCTTTCATTGTTTATTGGAGTAATTGACATTTCAGCAGCTCATATGCTCAGCGGGGATATCACGGCGGTCAGGCTTTTCCTTATTTCCCGTCTGCCTCGCCTTCTGGCAATCCTGTGCACCGGAGCGGGCATGAGTGTTGCCGGGCTGATTATGCAGCAGCTTTGTATAAACAAATTTGTATCACCCACCACGGGTGCAACCATTTCCTCTGCAAAATTCGGCATTCTGATCGCTCTGGTGTTCATGCCGTCCTCCACCCTTTGGAGCAGAGCAATTTTTTAACCCTGATTTTATTCGCTATGATGATGGTATCCAGCCTGACTGCATGCGGCAGCCGGGCCGCCGGCACAGTACAGCAGGCCAAGGCTGCTGCAGTCCGGGCGGAAGCTCCTGCAAAGGAACAGGCTGAAGCTGCCGGTCAGGAGCAGAAGCCTGAAACAATCACGGTTACTTCTATAAACGCCAATAATGAAAGGATTGAAGTGGAGGTTCCCTACCATCCTCAGCGCATCGCGGTCATTGATATGGCCTGCCTGGACATCATCGATGCACTTGGCCTGGGTGACCGCGTGGTGGGCACCGCCGCTTCCCAGATAGAGTATCTTCAGGATTATATGGACAATGAGACGATTGCCAATCTGGGCACCTTAAAATCTCCTGATGCAGAGGCAGTCATGGAATGTGAACCTGATATCATCTTCATGGGAGGACGTGCTTCTGAATACATGGATACACTGAATGAAATCGCCCCTGTTATCCGTATGATTACTGATACGGAGGCCGGTGTTGTAGCAAGTGTCTCTGCAAATGCAGGGGCAATCGCTTCTGTTTTTGGCCTAGAAGACAAAATCGCTGCCATGATGGAAGAATATGATTCCAGAATCGCTGCACTTCAGGACTTTGCCAAGGGTAAGAACGCTATCGTGGGCATGTGTACCAGCGGCAGCTACAATGTACTGGGCAACGATGGACGCTGCTCCATCATAGGACGTGAGATCGGATTCGAAAATATGGGTGTGGATGCCAACATTGACACCTCTACACATGGTAATGAAGCCTCCTTTGAGTTCATTGCAGAAAAGGCTCCTGAGTATATTTTTGTAATGGACCGGGATGCGGCAACGGCCCGTGAAGGTGCCCAGTTAGCACAGGAGATTATGGAAAACGAACTGGTCATGGAGACGGAAGCCTACAAAAACGGAAATCTCATCTATCTGGCACATCCTGCTGTATGGTATACTGCTGAGGGAGGCATCCAGGCCCTGGATGTTATGCTGCAGGATTTGGAAGCCGGATTGCTGAACCGATAAAATTGTAAAATTTACAGCTGACAGCGATGACGGGGTCAACGGCAAGGAGAATTTCCTTGCCGTTTTCTTTCTTCTAACCCTTCCCTTCCCCCTTTATAATCGAAACTGCGGAGCTGGTCCCGATCCTGTCACAGCCTGCCTCGATAAAGGCTTCCATATCTGCCCGGCTTCTGATACCTCCTGCTGCCTTTATCTTCACCTGAGAGCCGATATTTTCCTTAAACAAAAGAATATCCTCCATCGCTGCACCCGCTGTTCCAAATCCTGTAGAGGTCTTGATATAGTCTGCCCCAGCCTCTGTAACAGCTTTGCACATGGCTTTTTTCTCGTCCCCTGTCAGATAGCAGGTCTCAATGATCACCTTCAGTACCCTGTCTCCGGCCGCCTGCTTTAATACCCGAATCTCTTCTTCTACCTTGTCAAAATCTCCATTCTTTACATCGGTGATATTGACCACCGTATCCACCTCGTCTGCCCCATCCTCCAGCGCCTGTTTTATCTCGGCAAGCTTGGCCTCTGCCGTACTGTAGCCCAAGGGAAATCCGACTACGGTACAGATAGGGATCCTCTCCCCATAGGCACTGCGAATCCGTCCTACATAGCAGGGCGGCACACATACCGAGGCCATCCCGTATTCCAGAGCCTCCTCACAGAGCCTCTGAATATCCTCCCAGGCCGCAAAGGGCTTCAGTAAAGTATGGTCCACACGGCTTAAAATCTCTTTCGTTTCCATTCTGCTTTTCTCCTTTAATCATCGTTTTGACAATATTTCTC
Source organism: Lachnospiraceae bacterium (assembly GCA_022781985.1). Taxonomy (GTDB): domain Bacteria; phylum Bacillota; class Clostridia; order Lachnospirales; family Lachnospiraceae; genus Kineothrix. The sequence continues at coordinate 2,372 of JALESH010000081.1, forward strand.
CACACCCGCATCGGTCACTCGGGCGTAGATCAGAGGCTGCTTCTCCGGCTTCTGCCTGCAGATCGTGACCGCTTCCCGATACCTCCTCTCTGCCCCCTCCAGAAGCCTTTTATCCGATGTATACATAAGGGCGATAACCTGTCCCTTTTCCACATAGTCCCCCACCCTGCTCCTGAGGATGATGCCCGCACTGTGGTCAATAGGACTCTCCCTGGTTTCTCTTCCGGCTCCCAGCATGGAGGATGCAATGCCGCAGCTTTCTGTATCTATAGCGCCTATATACCCGCTCCTTTCGGCCAATACCGGATGCTCAAAGGAAGCTTTGGCAAAGCGGTCTGTATCCCGGATCACGGAAGCATCCCCTCCTTGGGCCTCCACCATGGCAATCAGCCTGTCCAGGGCACTTCCGTCTGCTATTGCTTTCTCTGCCAGCACTCTGCATTCTCCCGGGCTTCCTTTTCCGGCCAAGAACAGCATATTTGCCGCCAGCTCCAGACAGATCTCTGTGAGATCCTCAGGCCCCCTCCCCCTTAAGGTATCCACGGCCTCGATGACCTCCAGGCTGTTGCCTATATGGCAGCCAAGAGGCCTGTCCATATTGGTAATGAGAGCCATGGTTCTCTTTCCTGCATTTTCACCGATGGAGACCATCTCCCTGGCCAGTACTATGGCATCCTCCACTGTTTTCATAAAGGCTCCGCTTCCCGTCTTTACATCCAGCAGAATGGCATCACTCCCCGCCGCCAGCTTCTTGCTCATGATGGAAACCGCTATCAGCGGAATGCTGTCCACCGTAGCAGTCACATCCCTGAGAGCATAGAGCTTCTTATCCGCAGGAGCAAGGTTCCCCGACTGGCCGATGACACTTATGCCTGTCTGATTAACTATATCCACAAATTTTTCCCTGTCCAGTGAGGTCTGCAGACCCGGAATAGCCTCCAGCTTATCCACCGTTCCCCCTGTATGACCCAGTCCTCTCCCCGACATTTTGGCCACCTTTACACCGCAGGCCGCTGCGATAGGAGCCACGATCAGGGTGGTTTTATCCCCTACTCCCCCTGTTGAGTGCTTATCCACCTTGATCCCTTTTATTCCAGACAGATCCACCATGTCTCCGGAACGGGCTGCTGCCCAGGTCATGGCCAGTGTCTCCTCCTCCGTCATCCCCTTAAAATAGACCGCCATAAGAAACGCTGACATCTGATAGTCCGGAATGTTCCCCTTTACATATTCCTGAATCAAATACCGGATCTCCTCCTCGGAGAGAGGGGTGCCGTTTCTTTTTTTCATAATCAGATCATACATCCTCATAATCCGCTCTTCTCCCTTCTTATTTTACTTTTATACCAGATTCCCTGAACCAAATCCGTAGGGCAGGAGTTCCCCTAGAGTAAATGTACGATGACCATCCATACCATCCGCCAAAATGACCTGAAATTTTTCAGGATCGCAGAATTCCATCATCACCTGCCTGCACACCCCACAGGGAGCACAGAGTTTGTCTGCTTCCTCCCCCTTTTTTCCTCCTGCCACAGCTATCTTCAGAAAGTCCCTTTCCCTTTCAAAGACCGCCTTGAAAAAAGCGGTCCTTTCAGCGCAAATGGTTGGTGTATAGGATGCATTTTCTATATTGCAGCCATGGTAAACCCTCCCGCTTCCGGCCAGAAGCGCGGCCCCTACCATAAACCCTGAATAAGGAGCATATGCTCTCATCCTGGCCTTCCTTGCCTCCTCCAATAGCTCTGTATCCTTCATGATGATATCCATGCTTTCTTCCTTCTCTTCATTTTTTATTTTGTGATGAGCAGCTCCTCCCTGAAGCTCCTTCCATCGGTAATATTTTCTACTCCAAAAAGATCCAGTATGGTAGCCCCTATATCTGCAAAGGTATCCCTGGTTCCCAGATCCATCCCCTCCTTCACCCTGCTGCCATATGCCAGAAAAGGCACGCACTCCCTGGAATGATCCGTCCCTCTGAAGCCGGGATCACATCCATGATCTGCGGTGATCATCAGAATATCCTCCGGCCTTAATTTTTCCATAAACGTTCCCAGCTGTTCATCGAACAGAGCCACGGCTTTGGCATAACCATCCACATCATTTCTATGTCCGTAGACCATATCGAAATCCACAAGATTCACAAAACAGAGTCCGTTAAAATCCTGATCCAGCATGGCTGCTGCCTTTTCCATCCCGTCTCTGTTGTCAGTGATCCTCTGGGTATGGCCAATTCCCTGCCCTGCAAAGATATCGTAGATTTTACCGATGCCATAGGTATCATAGCCCGCTTTCTGCAGCGCATCCAGCATGGTGGCCCTGGGAGGGAGAATGGAGTAGTCATGCCGGTTGGCCGTTCTCTTAAAATCAGGCGCCTTCCCTGTAAATGGCCTTGCGATCACCCTTCCTACCCCGTGCTCCCCTGTCAGGAGCCCTCTTGCTATTTCACAGTATCTGTACAGTTCATCCACCGGCACCACTTCCTCATGGGCCGCGATCTGGAAGACGCTGTCTGCAGAGGTATAAACAATCAATTTGCCCGTACGGAGATGCTCTTCCCCATAATCCTTTATGACCTCTGTCCCGGAATAGGGCTTGTTGCAGAGTATCTCCCTTCCGGCTCCCCTGATAAACTCATCTATGATCTCTTTGGGAAAACCATCCGGATATGTGGGCAGAGGCCGGGGAGCGACAATTCCCGCGATCTCCCAATGGCCGATGGTTGTATCCTTTCCCTTGGAGGCCTCCCGAAGCCTTCCATAGGTTCCCACCGCCTTCTCATTTTTTTCCAGATAATCCACACTGTCAATATTAGACAAGCCTATTCTGACCATATTGGGTGAGGCATATTTCTCTGATCCTGCTATGCTTTTTAAGGTATTTGCCCCTTCATCTCCAAAGTCTGCAGCATCCGGGCTGTTTCCTATTCCCAGGCTGTCCAGTACGATTAAAAATACTCTCTGCTTTTCCATGCAGCCAACCTCCTGTTTTTACAGCATTATATCCAGCTAAGTATATTATAGCACAGTTCACAATATTATTCTTTAAAAACCGCCCATGGACACACAAAGTTATCATTTCAGCGTTTTCGTGGGTTCCATAGGGCTGCTTGTACTGATCATGCTATTATGATAGACTGTATTCATTCCTGCCGGGCATCTGGCCTTTACGGCCGGACTGATGGACCTCCATCGGCTCTCTCGGATTAGCTGCACCGGCTGAAATCTTAAAAAAATACATGACAAATTAAAAAAATTGACATGTACCATAAAATACAGGGAGATTATAATAAGCCCATGCATACAGTCCGGGGTCTGTTTCCCACAAAATGGATCCTGACACAGACAAATCTAAAGAACAAAGGAGAATGAGGCATGGGAATTTTATTTTCAGAAATTAATTTTGACAAATTGGTCAGGGATCTTTCAGAATGCTGTCTGGGAGAAGAGATGTGCAGTATGTGCGACAAAAAGTCCTGCATTGTCGGGTATGCGCAGAATTGTATCGTTGGGTGTGCAAGGGATGGAGTTTCCTATATAGAAGGAGGCGATGCCAATATTCCTTTTACAGATTTTAAGCTCTACCAGGAAGAGGATTTTGCAAAGGGGATAGCCCATACTCTGAAAATGTGCCGTTCCTGTAAAGAGGAGCACTACGGTCAATGTATCATCAGCGTTATCCGCAACTGCTATGAGATCGGCCTGTTTGGGGAGGCTCAGCCCTATAAGGGCAGCAACCTGCGTTACCTGAATTACATCCATTCACATCATCCCCAGATTGCCAGTGATATCATTGCCGAATTCCACAATACAGAGATGGAGAATGAAGCGGAATAAACATATTTGGAGGTATCTGATGACAGAGGATTTTAGTACACGGATATGAAAAGGTTGAAATTACGGACAAGATTTTTTGTATACCATACAGGAATTATTATACTGATCACCATCGGGCTTGTAGGATACATCTATAAGGTGGTGGTAAGTGAAATGAAAAAGGAGGATGAGCAGCATTTCCAGCTTATTGCCCAGAAGACCGCAGCGCAGCTGGACAGCCTGTATTATAATATGGATTGGACAGCCATGCAGATTGCCATGAATCCGGACATTGTAAGGATTTTTCAAAATCTGCCGACGGAGGCTGACGGAAACTATTTTATGTCCCATCCTGACCAGAATGACAGACTGAAAAGTCTGCTGGGAGCCTATAACTTGAAAGCCGATGAAAATTTCCGCATTCTGCTGTATAACCAGTACGGCGATTTTTCATGTATTGCCGGCAGAGAGTTTGCCAATAGCTGCATACAGCAGTTTTTCAGCGAAGACGCCTTTTGGGAAGTACAGAATTTCTTTTCCGGGGAAAGGGGACACTCATTTTACAGGAAGCCCGTAAAGGATGTGCTGTCATCCGGGGAAGAGGAGGCTGCAGAGCATCTGGCAGTGGTAAGGGAAATCAGGGACTATTCCTCCGAAAGCAGATATGGGTATGTAGAGGTTCAGGAATCTGTAAAAAACCTGGAGCGCATTCTGTCCGACATGGGTGAGGAAAACTATGCGGATATCCTGGATCTTGAGGGTAATGTCATCTATAGAAGCTGCGGAAAATCCGCAGCTATCAATTATGAGAAAAACTATCAGCTCGAGCTGGCCCTAGAGCATGCTCCATATATGGTAAAATTCTATAAAAGACCAATCAAATTAGAGCAGGAGCTGCAGAGGTTTTACCTGATACTGGCATTGGTGGTGGCTGCCATCACAGCAGCAGCCCTGGCCCTGGAGCGTATTCTTTTTCGGTATTTTTCCAAGCCCCTGATTGCATTGGATCAATCCCTCACATCAGTTGCCATGGACAATTTATGTGTGGATATTGCGGATGAAAATTCGGATGACATCATCATCCGTCTGGAGGATTCCTTTAATACCATGCTGGAAAAGCTGAATGACAGCATGCAGCTCCAGATTGCTGCCAAAACCAATGAAGTCAAGGCCCATTTATTTGCCCTCCAGTCTCAGATGAATCCCCATTTTCTGCATAATATCCTAGCTATTATCTCTATGGAAGCCCAGATCGACGGCAACACCAGGATTCCGTATATCTGCAAGGGGTTGGGAGAAATCCTCCGATACACCTCAGAGATGGGCGACGGTTTCAGTACGATAAAAGAGGAATGTGAAAATGCGGAAAGATATATGCTTTTGATGAAGGTAAGATATGAGGATCTGTTTGAATATAAAATACAGATAGAAGAAGATGCGAGGGAGGTCAGAGTGCCCAAGCTGATTGTGCAGCCAATCTGTGAGAACTGCTTCCGGCATGGATTTAAAAAGGTGGAGCCAACCTGGAGAATCTTTCTTCATGCGTGGGTACATGAGGGAAAATGGTATATTCTGATCAGGGACAACGGCGGAGGCTTCTCCGATGATTTTCTGGAAGACTTTCACAGGCTTTCAGAAAATCTGGATCAGGCGGATTTAAATAATATTTTAAACAGCATATCCATAGGAGGGCTGTGTATTCCCAACATCTATACCCGGATGAAGATCACCTATGGCAAGGACTTTATTTTTGAGCTGCATAATGAGGAAAAGGGGGCTTCTGTCCTGCTTGGAGGTGGATGGGATGATTAAAGTATTGGTAGCAGAGGATGAAATGCCTCTCCTCAGGGGCATAAGGATTATGATAGAGCAGATCAATCCCGGGTTTTCCGTAGTAAAATGTGCCCTTAACGGAAAGGAGGCTGTGGATTACCTGAAGGAAAATTCTGTAGATGTGATATTTACCGATATCAATATGCCTCTGCTGGATGGCATCGATCTGATGAGATTTGCCCATGAAAGGTACCCGGAGATAATCCTGGTAGCTATCAGCGGATACAATGATTTCCACTATGCTCAGCAGGCCATTGAATACCAGGTAAAGCGATACCTGCTCAAGCCCATCGTAAAAGAAGACCTGGAACCCCTTCTGAACGAGATCCAGAAGGAATATAAAAGCCGTTGTGAGATAAAACAAAGAGACAGGCTGGTAGATGCTATATATTCAGGAAAACGTATAGACAATAAGGAAAGGGTGTGGCTTCTGTATCTGTGTGCCGGTCCCTTTATCGAGAGGGGTATGGAGGAAAGTATTGCAGAATGCGGGTTCTGGAGGGTGAGCAATGAAGAGCTCAAAGGAATCTCCTACCGGCTTCTGCCGGTAGAAACTGCCATTTACATATTTGAAAAAAACCAGCCCAATGAGCGGATCATGCTTTTGCTTTCTGAGAAGGAAACAGATGTAGAGGGATTCGCCCGGCGTCTTGTGGAGGAACTGGATGCAAGAGAAACCAAAGCTACGGTAAGCTACTGCCCGGACCGGGTAGAGATGAGGAACATATCCATGGTATGCCGGACCTTAAGAGCAGACCTGAAGGAAGGGATCCTATTTGGGGAAGGCACTGTCATCACTCCCCGTCAGGGGGAAGCTCTCTGTGAAAGGCCGGTCAGGCCAGAGGATGTGCTTGACCTGATAGAAAGTGAGTTCAGGAAGGATAAGCAGAAAATTATCTGGGGACTGTTTGAAGCACTTCTCACCAATAAAAAAATAAAACAGTCGGAATGTATGAGGTTTCTGTCAAAGCTGATGGATAAACTGGGGGAGGAAGAGGGCACTGAGAGATTACAGGGAGAGGATAAGGAGGAAATCATCTGTAATTTGCTCCTGTACTCTCCCCAGGCTGACCAGCTTCTTCTGAATCTGCAGCGGATGTTCGGCAGCAGTGAAGCAGAGAAAAGGGAATGCAGGGCAGAGGACTTGATGCCAAGGGTGGAAACATATATAAGGGAGCATATGACAGAGCCGATCACGGCAAAGGAACTGGCCGCTGAATTCGGTCTGGTGGCCCCTTATCTGGGCAGACTGTTCAAGGAATATATCGGATATACACCTGCCCAGTATATCCAGAAGCTCAGGATCGAACGCGCCAAATATCTGCTCTCTGCAGACGGGGATATTCTGACAAAGGATGTGGCTGAGATGGTGGGATACCCCGATCCTGCCTATTTTTCAAAGCTTTTTAAAAAGAAGGTAGGAGTCTGGCCTTCTGAATATAAATCCAGTCTTTGCAATTCATCTAAAAACAATAATAAATTGACAAAAGAATAGAGTATAGTATATAATATCTCCAAATATATATTTATTAAAAGAGATGTTTATATAAAATATAGCCAAAAATCCGGACTCCGGATTTTTTGGTCTATGTCTTATTTAAACAAACAAAATCTTGTGAAATAAAGGAGTGAAGGAGCATGAAAAAAGGGTTACTGGCAACAATTATTTCTTTTGTACTGCTGGTATTCTGCTTTGCTGCGGAAGCAAATGCCGCAGCTGCAGAAGAGCCATCCGGCTTTAAGGCCGAGAAACGGTATATTATCTACAGCGGTACTACAGAGACTGCCTTATTTGATGATGGCGGCAACGCCGAAGGCTGGCTGAGAAAGGGAACCTACAATCCCAACGCACAGAAAAATGATATCTGCAAGTACTGGTGGGACATAGAAGGAACCAGCGAAGGCTACTATCTGACAAATGTGGGAACCGGCTTTCCCGTAAAGGGAGAAGGAAAGGAGCTTAATGGAAAAACCTTTGTAGTTTCGGACAAGGGAGACGGAAGCAGCAAGGGGCTCTATGTTTTTGAACAGTCCGGGGACGGCTACAGGATAAAGTCCCAGACAAACGGAAAATATATGAAATACGGTGTCCATGAAAACTACATAACCTTTACTGACGCTCCGTCAGAGGCAACAGTCTGGACGGTACAGGAGGTACATTCCAGGCTGGAGGGCAGCATGTACTTATGGAAGGGACATCCCGCTAGCGATTATTTCCGGATTCCCGCCATTGCAGCTGCAAATAACGGAGACCTTCTGGCGGTAACAGATATCAGATATGACAGCAATGATGATTTGGGAAATAAACAAATTGACATCGCAGTAAAAAAATCTGTGGACAATGGGGCTGCCTGGTCTGCAGAAACCAACCTCACCCAGGGACACAGCCGCCAGGGCTATGGCTTCGGAGATGCAGGCCTTGTGGCAGACAGAGATTCAGATAAGGTTCTGATTCTTTGTGCTACCGGGACCCGCGGCTTTTGGAATTCCACCAGAGACAATCCTCTGATGGTATCAAGCATACTTTCTGAGAATAACGGGGACAGCTTTTCGGCGCCTGAGGATCTTACAAGCAGTATCTATGGTCTGAAGGATGACTGGATAGGCCTCTTTGTAGCCTCCGGCAGGATCATGCAGTCCCGCTACATCAAAACAGGGGAGCATTACAGAATCTACACCGCCATTTTGATAAGGCCCTCAGGCAGCCCTAGGGATCATGACAATTATGTACTATACTCCGATGATTTTGGTGAGACATGGAATATATTGGGAGGTTCTGCTTCATCCCCTGTTCCTGCAGGAGATGAGGCAAAGATAGAAGAGCTTCCTGACGGAAGCGTGGTGATTTCCAGCAGAAAGACAAACGGCAGATTCATCAATATATTTAATTATGATAAAAGTGATCCATCCTTTACGTCAGGCTCCTGGGGAACGCCTGCCAACCTGACGCTGGGCGCCGGACAGTCAACCAACGGAGAAATCTATGTATTATATGTAAAGGATACCAATACCGGAGATTATAAATACCTGGTTTTACAGTCTGTTCCTACTATCGGAAACAGCAGAAAGGGCGTGGGTATTTTTTACCGGGAGCTGGGCAGCTCAGACAATCAGATCAGCTCCTTTGTAAGCGGATGGGATCAGAATAATTTCTATATGGTGCAGAACGGCCAAAGCGGTTATTCCACAATGACGGTTCAGAAGGACGGCACCATCGGATTCCTCTATGAAGACAGCCCTACCTGGTATGACATCGTCTATTTAAATCTGGATTTAAGGACAATTACAAACAACAAATACGAAATGGCTTTCCAAGGTATCGGCTCTGCAAAATCTCCCTATCAGGTGGAGACAGAGGAACAGGCCAGGGCCGTTCTGGAGGTATATGGAAGAGAGGGCGTACACTGGAATTTTACCGGTGAAGCATTGGAATATATAAGGCCTGCCATATCTGACATCAGCGGTGCCGTAGTTGCTGTGGGAGAAAGACTGACTCTGGAAAGCCCTCAGGTAGAGTCCGTCATCAACACGGAAAGCCTGCAGAAGGGCTGGGAAATCAAGCTGCCGGGAACGGAGGCATGGGTGCCCTTTTCCATGGATACCCCGATTGAGGAGAGACATATGGGGGCTGAGCTGAGATATGCTGTCAGCAGTCCTTATATGACCAGCTACAGCAACAGCATCCTCATAGAAAATGCCTTTACTGCAGTAGCGGATATCACAGGGATTCCTACAGAGATACCCGCAGGCACAGAAACCTCCATAACGGCCAGCGTCATTCCTGCAGAGGCTACAAATAAAGAGGTTCTTCTTGTAGCTGTCAATCCGGGAGATACGCAGACTGTGGTGAAATACGGACAGGACGGAGAGCCTGCAGCGGGCAGGAGCCTGCTGGTCACACCCAAAAAGGCGGGAACTCTGGTGATACGGGCCACCGTAGCAGGAGGAAGCGGGGCAGACAAAGATTTTACCAAGGAATTTTCCATTACGGTAACCGGAAAAACGGAGCCGGAACCCCCTGTGGAAAAGCCGTTTCCATTCTCTGATGTGAAGATTACAGCAGGAAACTGGAAATATGAAAGTATAAAATATGTCTACAACAACCAGATTATGAACGGCATCTCAGGCACTGCTGAGTTCCGGCCCGATCATCCCCTTACCAGGGCTATGTTTGCAACCGTATTGTACCGTATGGCGGGAAAGCCGGAGGTAACCTTTACGGATAAATTCTCTGATGTAGCAGCAGACGAATGGTACAGCGATGCCATTATCTGGGCAAACCGGCAGAACATCGTGTCCGGCTTTGCAGACGGAAGCTACGGTGTCAATACAAATATTACCCGTGAGCAGATCGCCAAGATGCTCTATGAATATGCCAAATCATGCAAGTATGATATCACGGCGGCAAAGGAACTGGACAGCTTTACTGATGCCGCTTCCGTGAACAAATGGGCAGCTGACTATATGAAGTGGGCAACTGCTGTAGAAATGATCACCGGCAAGCCCAATGCTGAGGGCGGCTACCGCCTGGATCCCAAGGGAGAGGCAACCAGAGCAGAATGCGCAGCCATGCTCATGAGATTTGAAAATAAATACAAATAAGATATAAAGCTGAGAGAGCATGCTCTCTCAG
>JALESH010000085.1 GCA_022781985.1 Lachnospiraceae bacterium
TCCTGGGACATGTGGTTCCTTGATTCGGAAGATGAACTCACCGTAGTCGGCATCCAAAAGGGCAATACTCTTACATACTGCAAAGTAGAGGGAGGCGTTTCAAGGGATCATATTGTAAGCGAGGAGGAAATGAGAGATTCGGCAGATCCGAACCTTGTCAAATATGTTGCTTACGCACTGGCTTTGTTGTTCGTGTTAATGGGCATCAGATCAATACCAAGAGCTTTGCTATGATGGACGGATAGATAAGCTCTGCTCTACGGACTTAAAATGGATGCTTTACAGTTTACACGGGGAGTCACAGAGCTGGATATCAGAATGTTTGGATATTACGGAAGAACCGCATTTTTCCCTTATCAGAGTGATTGCATTGTCCAGCAGCTACAATCCCTCCTCTTATGTTTGAAAAAAATAATATCGCTATATCATTAATAGTGGAGTTAGTAATCTCCACTATATTTTGTTTTTTAAAAAACTCTTGACAAATACTCATGACAATAATATAGTATAAAATGACAATTAACATTGTCAAATGTAAAAATAAGATTGTCATACGGAGGTGTTTTATGGTATTGCGAAATCGCCTAAAAGAACGCAGAGCCGCACTGAATGTCAATCAACAGGAAATGGGACGCTTATGTGGTGTATCAAGGCAGACAATCAGCCTTATTGAACGAGGTGATTATTCACCATCTGTCACCCTTGCCCTGAAGATTGCAAAAGTATGCGGCGTTACAGTAGAAGATGTTTTTTACTTACAGGAGGAAAAAGAAAATGGATAATAAGGAAATCAGGAAAGCGAATCGTAAGGCAATGCCGAAATTTATACTTATCATGGTAATTAGCTTAATTGTTGGCGGAGCAATGGGATTTTTCTCTGCAGAATACGGTCTTAATGCTCTGTCGGGTGGTATGAAAGCTGTAGGAGAGCTATTTGGAATTTATATTGCACCGTGGATGATGTTGGCGATAGCGATTGTTGTGCCTATTGTCTCCATTCCGCTCTATAAAAGAGCAAAAAAGTTGCTCTCCATATGGGACGGCGAGGATGAAGAGGTATCCGATACTGTTGATGAAAAAATCTCCATCATAATTTGGATCACCAATGCCGCCCTTATTATTTCTTATTTTCTTATCGGTGCATTATATTCTGGTGGTTTTGCTGCTTTTGAAAAGGAAGAAAATACCTTGTCATTTTTTGTCGGGATAATAGCCTTCTCCGGCATTCTGATTGAGTCGATTGTTATCCAGCAAAAATGTGTGGATGCCGCAAAGAAAACAAATCCCGAAAAAACTGCCTCAGTTTATGATACGAAATTCCAAAAAAAATGGATGGATAGCTGTGACGAGGCTGAGAAGATTATGATTGGAAAGTGTGCATTTAAGGCTTACAGCGCAACAAACAGTATTTGTACAGTTCTTGCCATTGTGCTTGCCATCTGTGCACTTATTTTCGAAATTGGATTTTTACCTTCCCTTGTTGTCTGCTTGATTTGGATCGTCAATCAGTCAGTGTATTGCAAAGAAGCAATAAAATATTCCAAAGCTGGAAATAAGATTTTTTAATTATGTAATTTGAAAATGTATTCAATCCAGAAATGGCAGCACTCTTCTTTTCTGGGTTAGCAGCGTTTTTTATATTGAATTTTTGGTAGGAGATGCTGTATAAAGATATTCATTCAGGAGGTTATATGGATATTCAGGAAGAACGTATTTATATCGCCATCGATCTCAAATCATTTTATGCCTCAGTGGAATGTGTGGAGCGTGGGCTGGATCCTCTGTCTACGAATCTGGTTGTGGCAGATGTAAGCCGAACCGAGAAGACCATCTGCCTTGCAGTGTCCCCCTCTCTGAAAGCATATGGTATTCCGGGACGAGCCCGTCTGTTTGAGGTTATTCGGAAAGTAAAAGAGGTTAACAGGCAGAGAAGATACCGGGCACCGGATCATAAGCTGACCGGAGAATCCTGGGATGATACGGAGCTGAAATCACATCCGGAGTTGGCGGTTGGGTACATCACCGCCCCGCCCAGAATGGCATATTATATGAAGCACAGCGCGGAAATTTATAATATTTATCTTAAATACATTGCGCCGGAAGACATTCATGTATATTCTATTGATGAGGTCATCATGGATATAACAAGCTATCTTTCAATCTACAAAATGTCAGCCCGTGATCTGGCAATGACAATGATTCGGGATGTGTTGAAAAACACCGGCATTACTGCCACAGCCGGCATCGGTACCAATATGTATCTGTGCAAGATCGCTATGGATATTGTAGCAAAGCATGCAGAACCGGATCGGGATGGTGTGCGTATAGCGGAACTGGATGAAATGACATATCGTGAAAAGCTCTGGACACACCGTCCACTTACAGATTTCTGGCGGGTTGGAAGAGGCTATGCAAAAAAACTGGAGTCCCATGGTTTATACACCATGGGAGATATTGCCCGGTGTTCCATCGGCGGTCCTCTTGACTTTTATAATGAGGAGCTGCTTTACCGGCTGTTTGGTATAAATGCGGAGCTGCTGATTGACCATGCCTGGGGCTGGGAACCATGCACCATGGCTGATGTGAAGGCATATCAGCCGGAGAGCAGCAGCTTTAGCTCCGGGCAGGTTCTGCAGTGTCCTTATACCTTTGAAAAGGCAAGGCTTGTGGTACAGGAGATGGCTGATACGGTAGCGCTTGATCTGGTAGATAAGGGGCTCGTCACTGATCAGATGGTTCTCACCATCGGCTACGATATTGAAAATCTCACGGATCCTGTGCGAAGAATAAAATATAAGGGGCCGGTTACAACAGATCACTATGGCCGTCAGGTTCCGAAGCATGCCCATGGCACAGCCAACCTTGGACGGCAGACTTCTTCCGGAAAGCTGATCACGGAAGCCGTTTTGAAGCTGTTTGATGAAATTGTCAATCCGGAGCTTCTTGTGCGCCGCCTCACGGTCACTACCAACCATGTGGCTGATGAGGCCACAGCAAAGACAGAATCTGTTCTGCCGGAACAGTTGAATCTGTTTACTGACTATGAGGCTTTGGAAAAGAAAAGGCAGGAGGAAGAAGCAATTCTTGAGAAAGAAAGGAAGCTGCAGGAGGCTATTCTTACAGTGAAAAAGAAGTATGGAAAGAATGCTGTTCTCAAGGGTATGAATCTGGAGGAAGGCGCCACTGGCCGGGAACGGAACAATCAGATTGGCGGTCACAGGGCATAATATCGAGGAAAAATATGAAAAAAGCTGGATTATATGATGATATTTTACATCTTCCCCATCCCACCTCAAAAACACATCCCCCCATGGAGCGAATAAACCGGGCGGCGCAGTTTGCTCCCTTTGCCGCACTTACGGGATACGATGATGCTGTGAAAGAAGCTGCCCGTTTCACTGACCGGAAGGTGGAGCTGGATGAATATGAAAGATCAGCCCTGGATGAACGGCTGCAGACTATACAGAACCATCTGGCAGAGCAGCGGGAAATAACATTTAAATATTTTGTGCCGGATAAAAAGAAAGTCGGAGGTGCCTACGTGGATG
>JALESH010000067.1 GCA_022781985.1 Lachnospiraceae bacterium
AATCTCATCCTCTATGCCCAGTGGGAAACAATGAGGGGAGATATTTCTTATGCGATTACAGCCAGTGCGGGAGCTGGGGGCAGGATTTCACCGATGGGCCATATTCCTGCTGCTTATGGAGAAAGCAAGGCCTTTACAATCACCCCTGACAGCGGCTATGAGATTGGGGATGTGACCGTGGATGGAGAAAGTATGGGTGCAGTTTCATATTACATTTTTGAAAATATTACCGACGATCACAGCATAACGGTCAGCTTTCAGAAGAAAACCGTTCCTTCGGAACATGTTTCGGGGGATGGACAGGGCAGACGTCAGGATGACATCCCGGTGTCTTGGCCCTTCAGCGATGTGAAGGAGAATCCCGGTCACTGGAAGTATGAGAATATAAAATACGTATGGAAAAACAGGATTATGAACGGAATTTCGGGCACCAATCTATTTCGGCCGGATCATTCACTGACAAGAGCCATGTTTGCTGCAGTGCTCTACCGTATGGCGGGAGAGCCCCAGGTGGAATTTACCCAAAAGTTTACCGATGTGGAACCCGGTATATGGTACAGCGATGCTGTGATTTGGGTCAACATACAGGGGATGGCAGAGGGCTTTGGTGACGGCAGCTATGGCATCAACAGGGATATCACCAGGGAGCAGATCGCCAAGATGCTCTATCTCTTCGGTAAGGCTCAGGGCTATGCTGTAAGTGACAGAAGGGAGCTGGACAGCTTTACGGACGGGAAGGACGTCAGCCGCTGGGCAGTGGATTATATGAGGTGGGCTGCTGCAGTGGAGATGATCACAGGAAAGCCCAATGACGCCGGCGGCTTCCGCCTGGATCCCAGGGGGAAGGCTACCAGGGCAGAGTGTGCCAAGATGCTCACTATGTTCATGGAGAGATATCAATAAAGCTGATGTTTGAAAAAATATCCGACCTGAGTTTGTCCGGATGTTTTGCATAAAATATACAAGGTGCTGCAGGAGACAGACAATAAGGAGGTGCAGTTTTTGCTGTGAAAAAATATAGATATCTGTTTTTGGCAGTTTGCTGTCTGACAGTCCTTTTGGGTGGATGCAGGGAAGATGCAGAGCTTCCCGCGGGAGGACAGGTACCGGCAGAGGAATGGCAGGAGGAACATTCACCTGCTGCTTCGGATGCCGGCCCCATGGCCGGAATGGAAGTGGCAGAGACTTCCGATTTCCAGGAAGAGAGGGCTGAGGGAGGGGAATCGGAAGACCTCCAGGCAGAGACGGCTGAGAGCGGAGAACCGGAAGAGGCACAGGGGCAGATGCAAGGGACAGGCAGGCTGATAGCCATAGATGCGGGTCATCAGGCTAAGGGTGATTCAGAAAAAGAGCCGGTGGGGCCGGGGGCCAAGGAGATGAAGGCGAGGGTGTCCTCGGGGACTCAGGGAAAGGCCAGCGGGCTGAAGGAATATGAGCTGAACCTGCAGGTTTCCCTCAGGTTGAAGGAAGAACTGCTCAACAGGGGATATCAGGTTCTGATGATCAGGGAGACCAATGATGTGAATATCAGCAACAGGGAGCGGGCTGCTATGGCCAACGACAGCCATGCAGACGCATTTGTCAGAATCCATGCTAATGGCTCTGAGAATGCCGATGTCAGTGGAATGATGACTATATGCCCAACAAAGGATAATCCTTACTGTGGGGATATTTATGAGGAATCCAGTATCCTGGCGGAGGAGATACTGAACCATATGACAGCGGCTACCGGGGCAGTCAGGGAACGGGTCTGGGAGACAGATACCATGAGTGGGATCAATTGGTGTGAGGTTCCGGTGACAATCGTGGAGATGGGCTATATGACCAATGAGCAGGAGGATCTCAGCATGGCAGACACAGCCTATCAGCAGAAAATAGCAGAGGGAATTGCGGATGGCATTGATGCATATTTTGGCAGAGGGGAGAACGTGGCTGATTGATCATCTGAGTGGACGGGAACCACTTTGTTAAAAATTTTTGCCATTTGGTAAAAGAGATAGACATATTCTGATGTATATGTTATGCTGTCATAGTACAAATTTATGAGGAGGAAGCAACTATGGTACAACAGAGAAAAGTAGGGATATGTGTTCTTTTGTCCCTTGTAACCTTCGGCATTTATGCCATTTACTGGTTCATCTGTCTGACAAACGATACAAATACCGTGACAAAGACAGATGGAACCTCAGGAGGGATGGCATTATTGCTCACCTTTGTAACCTGCGGTATTTATTGCTTTTACTGGATGTACAAGCAGGGAGAAAAGCTGGATCAGGCCAAGGCCGCTCAGGGGTTGCCCAGTGGAAACAGCGGTGTTTTATACCTTGTTCTGACTTTCCTTGGGCTGGGAATCGTTTCCTACGCTTTAATGCAGGATTCTATCAACAAGCTGGCCTAAGGTGAAGGAGAGAGCAGGCAGGGTTCTGAGAAAATTAATACTGATGCTTACGGCAGGGATGCTGTATGGGTTATTTTATATCAAGACCGGGATAGGGATTCCATGTGTTTTTCATAAAATCAGTGGTTTATACTGTCCCGGCTGTGGGATAACCCATATGTGCATTTTTCTCATGCAGGGCGATATTCCAAGAGCAATGGAGAGCAACCATATGCTGTTTGTTTTATCGCCTTTTTTGGTGTATTTTTTTGCAGATTATATACTCCGATATATCAGGACGGGAAAACGGGGGATGGGATATTGGCAGACGGCCGCCTTGTACTGTATGTCTGCCATGCTGCTGATATATTGTATTGTACGCAATCTGCTGGCGCTGCAGCTGTGAGCCTGCCACCGAATACAGAAAAAAGGGAGAAAGTTCCTACATATCCAGCCCCTCGGGAATCTCCCCATGCAATATGCTGAGCATATAAACGGCACGTTTATTGGCCCTGTCATAATATTCCTTGGCAGCCTGTGCCGCAGCCGTATCGAAGGGAGTGCTTTCGTAGGCCAGATGGTAGAGGGCCACCGCCTGGGACATGTATTCCCCGGCTTCTGCCGCCAGGGATTCAATGACTGAGAATTCCTTTGGGACAGAAAGGGCAGCCATCTGTGTAAAACAGGCCTCCAGGTTGTCCAATGCCTCCAGTAATTCCTGTACGGAGGTTTCGGATTCTACGTCGATGGAATTAATCACCTCATCATAGGCAATAATATCGGCATAAAACTGTTCCATACCGGATTTATATACATCCAGCCTTTCATCCCTTCCGCAGCCGCCGGAAAGGGGAAGGAGGCAGAGAAAAACCAGAAGGATATATTTTCTGAAATTGACAGATGTCTTAAGGATTACAGATCTTTTTTTGGCCATATCAAATAATACCTCCCGGATATCCCCGAATGATCGGATACATATAACATCATAAAACTATCATATATAGAATGTGAAATCAAGAATGCCGTATCAAATGTTGTAGTTTTTTATGATTTGTGGTAGCATGGAATGCAAGGCCATGCTGAAAAGCACAGGCTGGGATGCGGCAGCAGACAGAGACAAATCATAAACATAGATATAGGATGGAGACAGGGTTGAAAGAATTGCTTTCATTCAGCCGGAGATTTACACTACGCAAAGTCTCCAGACTTTGAAAGGAGCATAGTTATAAAATTATGACAAAAAAAGAATTTGCGAAGCTGGTAAGTGAGCGGCCTGTCTTCCTGGATGGGGCTACCGGCTCCAATCTACAGAAAAGGGGGATGCCCATCGGTGTCTGTCCTGAAAAATGGATTCTGGAAAACAAAGAGGTGCTGGTGGGCCTGCAGAGGGAGTTTGTGGAGGCCGGAAGCAATATTATCTATGCCCCTACCTTTGGAGCAAATGCAGTGAAGCTGGGAGAGTATGGACTGGCAGAGGATATCGGGCGGATCAATACAGAGCTGGTGGCTCTTTCCAGGGAAGCCGCCGGGGGGAAATGCCTGGTGGCAGGTGACCTGACCATGACGGGAGAACAGCTTGCCCCCATAGGTACCCTGGATTTTGAAGAACTGGTAGATATATATAAGGAACAGATCAGATTCCTGGTGGATGCGGGAGTGGATCTGCTGGTGGTAGAGACTATGATGAGCCTGCAGGAAAGCAGGGCCGCCCTGATTGCAGCCGTGGAGGTCTGTGAGCTTCCGGTTATGGTGAGCATGACCTTTGAAGCAGATGGAAGAACCCTCTTTGGAACGGATGCCAGAACTGCAGCAGTGGTACTGGAGAGCCTGGGGGCTTCTGCCATTGGGGTTAACTGCTCCACAGGACCGGACAGGATGGTGGAGCTGATCAAAGCACTGGCGGAGGTGACCACCCTGCCTATTATCGCAAAGCCTAATGCGGGTCTGCCCACTTTGGATAAGGATGGCAGGACAGTTTATGATATGGGCAGCGATGAGTTTGTGGAGGGCATGGTGCGCCTGGCGGAGGCCGGAGCTTCTATTCTGGGCGGCTGCTGCGGAACCACACCGGAATATATTGAGAAGCTGTGCAGGCATATGGGAAATATGCCGGTGACTCCGAGAAGGAAAAACGGCAGAAGATATCTGTCCTCAGAAAGAAAGACCATAGAGTTTGGACTGGAGGATAATTTCATCATCATAGGGGAGCGTATCAATCCCACCGGCAAAAAGAAGCTGCAGGAGCAGCTCCGGGAAAAGAATATGGAGATGGTGCTGGAGTTTGCCCAGGATCAGGAGGCCTGTGGTGCAGGGGTGCTGGATGTGAATATGGGAATGAGCGGTATTGATGAAAAGGAGATGATGCTTCGGGCGCTGGATGAGATCGCAGGCGTGACTTCCCTGCCCCTGGCCATTGATTCCAGCCATGTGGATGTGATGGAGGCGGCTCTCAGACGCTATCCGGGCAGAGCCCTGATCAACTCCATATCCTATGAGAAGGCCAAGTTTGAACAGCTCCTCCCTATAGCCAAAAAGTATGGCGCTATGTTCATCCTTCTGCCTCTGTCTGATGCAGGACTTCCAAAGGACCTGAATGAGAAGAAGGAGATTATCCGTAAGATCACGGAGAGAGCCCTGGAGCTGGGCATGTCAAAACAGGATATTGTGGTGGATGGCCTGGTAACCACGGTGGGTGCCAACAAAAGAGCTGCCGCGGAAACCCTGGAAACGATCCGCTACTGTAAAGAAAACGGCTATGCTACCGTCTGCGGCCTGTCCAATATTTCCTTTGGACTGCCTCAGAGAGGGTATGTCAATGCGGCCTTCCTGACCATGGCTATCCAGGATGGGCTGACCATGGCCATCGCCAATCCTTCCCAGGAGCTGCTGGTCAGCAGCGCCCTGGCATCGGATCTGCTGCTGGCCAGGGAGGGGGCGGATATCCGATATATCGAGCAGATGAATAGCTATGCGGAAAAAAAATCTGCTGTTGAGGGCGGCAGCGGGAGGGCGGCTGCCAAGGAAACAGCCCTGACTGCAGAGGAGCAGGTCAGAGAGGCCGTTTTAAAAGGAAATAAAAAGAAAATAACAGAATATGTGATCAAAGCCCTGGAGCAGGGGGCGGCGCCCCAGCAGCTTTTGAATGGGATACTGCTGCCTGCCATCAATGAGGTGGGAGATTTATTTGACAAGGGAAAATATTTCCTGCCGCAGCTCATTGCAAGTGCAGAAGCCATGAAGACGGCCATTGAGTATCTGGAGCCTTTGCTGGCAGAAACCAGCGACAGGAAGGAGATGCCGGCCGTGGTCATCGCCACAGTACAGGGGGATATCCATGATATCGGTAAGAATCTGGTGGCACTGATGCTGAAAAATTATGGCTTTCAGGTCATCGACCTGGGCAAGGATGTGCCCCGGGAGAAGATCATAGAGGCTGCCAGGGAGCACAATGCAGGCATTATTGCCCTGTCTGCCCTGATGACCACCACCATGCAGGAGATGAAGCGGGTCATTGAATATGCCAGGGAACAGAAGTCGGAGGCCAAGGTGATGATAGGAGGTGCAGTCATTACCCAGGATTATGCTGATGAGATCGGTGCAGATGGCTATTCCAGGGATGCGGCAGAGGCTGTGAGGCTGGCAAAGCATCTTTTGCAGATCCAGGATTGAGCTGATATTCCGAAATAGAGGATGACTTGGAAAGGAGCAGGGTTATAGAGATGATTGGTGCAGATGCAATAGTGAAATGTTTGGAGAAAGAAGGGGTGGAGATTGTTTTCGGATATCCGGGAGTGGCTATCTGCCCTTTTTATAACAGTATTCTGGATACTGATATCAGGACGGTATTGATACGCACAGAGCAGAATGCGGCTCACGCGGCCAGCGGCTATGCCAGAGTGTCGGGAAAGGCAGGGGTATGTGCAGTCACCTCCGGTCCCGGTGCCACCAATGTGATCACGGGCATTGCGACAGCCTTTGCGGACAGTATTCCCATCATATGCATTACAGGGCAGGTCAACAGCGAGCTGATGGGCAGCGACGTCTTTCAGGAGGCAGACATTGCAGGAGCTGTGGAATCCTTTGTAAAATACAGCTATGTGGTCAAGAATGTAAATGATATTCCCAGGATATTCAGGGAGGCCTTTCATATCGCCAATACGGGCCGGAAGGGACCGGTGCTGATCGATATTCCTATTGATATACAGAATGCATCCATCTCCAGGTTTCACTATCCGGAGGAGGTCAGCCTGAGGACCTACAAGCCAACGGTAAAGGGGAATATGGTACAGATCAAGAGGGTGGTAGAGGCTCTGAAAAAGGCAAAGCGCCCTATCATCTGTGCCGGCGGAGGTGTTCATTTGAGCGGTGCAGTAGAGGAACTGAGGGAGTTTTCCAGACGGTATAGAATACCGGTAGTTTCTACGATCATGGGAATCGGCGTCATGCCCACCAGGGATCCGATGTACTACGGGAATGTTGGAAATAACGGAAAGCCCTATGCCAACCGGGCCATGAATGAGTCGGATCTGCTTCTCATGGTGGGTGCCAGAGTGGCTGACAGGGCGGTCAGTCAGCCTGATCTGATTATCAGCAACAAGGTACTGGTACATATGGATGTAGATCCGGCAGAGATCGGCAAGAATGTAGGTCCCCATATTCCGCTGGTAGGAGACATCAGGCATATTTTCCAGGATCTGATGGATCAGGAGATCCAGAAGGAGGAGCTTCATCGTGCTTATGAGGACTGGATCCATACGCTGGACGGCTACAGGGAGAATATGAAGGTACGGAGGGAGCCGAATCCGGCCTATGTGGATCCGGCAGAATTTATTACCAGGCTGTCAGAGCAGATGGAGGAGGATGCTGTCTATGTGGCGGATGTAGGACAGAATCAGATTTGGTCCTGCTGCTATCATATCGTGAAAAAAGGCCGGTTTCTGACGTCGGGAGGCATGGGCACCATGGGGTATTCCATTCCGGCAGCTATGGGAGCCAAGCTGGCTGCACCTGACAGGCAGGTGATTGCCATGTGCGGAGACGGTTCCTTTCAGATGTCCATGATGGAGCTGGCTACCATGCGTCAGCATGGCATACCGGTAAAGATCATCGTTCTGAACAACGGCTGTCTGGGCATGGTAAGGCAGTATCAGCATTTTACCTATAAGGATAACTATTCCGTGATAGACCTGAGCGGAAGCCCGGATCTGGAGAAGCTGTCTGCAGCCTACGGCATGGACTTTCTCCGGTTGGAAACCATGGAGAAGGCAGAGGAAACCATAGCTGCTTTCCTGAAGGAGGACAGATCCGTGCTGCTGGAGTGCATCATTGACCCGGCAGATCTGGTTTGAGGCTATCTGAACAGACCACAGACTTTGAAAGGAGCATGGCAATTACTATGAAAAAGATTTATTCCGTTTTGGTTGAAAATCGTTCCGGAGTCCTCTGTAAGGTGGCGGGGCTTTTTTCCAGAAGATGCTTTAACATCGACTCTCTGGCGGTAGGAGAGACAGAGGATCCCGCAGTATCCTGTATGACCATCGTCAGCAATGGGGATGAGAGAACCATAGAACAGATAGAAAAGCAGCTGAACAAAAAGCTGGATGTGATCAAGGTGAAGACCTTTGATGAGGGAGAGAGCATCACCCGGGAGCTGATGCTGATCAAGGTAAAATATAATCGCAGCAACCGCAGGGACATCATGGAAAACTGCGATATCATGCATGCCGGCATTGTAGATATGTCCAAGCATATGATGCTCATCCAAATCTGTGATGTACCGGAGAGGATCCAGCTCTTTATCCGTATGCTGAAAACCGTCAGCATCGTGGAGGTGGCCAGAACAGGCACTCTGGCCCTGCCTAAGTGCAGGGATGTGGAGCATTAGAGGGAAAGGCTGGCTCAATATTGACTTTTTCTCAGTCACTTGCTAAAATAAGTGTCGGACGCTGATATGGAAACGGAGGAATTAGATGCAAAGAAAAGTGTTTCAGCTTTTGGTGGACAATACAGCAGGCGTACTCAGCAGAATATCCGGATTGTTTTCAAGGAGAGGATACAACATTGAGAGCATTACAGCGGGTGTGACAGCAGACCCACGGTTTACGCGGATTACCATCGTGGCATCCGGCGATGATGAGATTCTGGATCAGATTGAAAAGCAGGTTTCTAAGCTGGTGGATGTGAGAGATATCAAGGTACTGGAGCCGGGAAAGAGTGTATACAGGGAACTGGTTCTGATCAAGGTAAGGGCGGCTGCCAAAGAGAGACAGGCGATTATTTCGGTGACAGATATCTTCCGAGCCAAGATCATCGATGTGGCTCCGGAAAGCCTGGTGGTGGAATTGACAGGAGATCAGTCTAAGATTGAAGCCTTTATCGGACTGCTGGAGGGCTATGAGATCCTGGAGCTGGCCAGGACGGGCATCACCGGTCTGGGCAGGGGTATGGAGAACGTCACCTATCTGGGAGATTAGTTTACATAACAGGTTAGCTCTGAGGGGAGACCCTTTCAGTTATAAATTTTATTTTATTTTAGAAAATATCAAAACGGAGGAAGAAAAAATGGCAAATATCTATTACCAGGAAGACTGCAACCTTTCTATTCTGGAAGGGAAGACAATTGCTGTAATCGGCTACGGCAGCCAGGGACATGCGCATGCACTCAATGCCAAGGAGTCAGGATGCCATGTGATTATCGGGCTTTATGAAGGCTCCAAATCCTGGGCAAAGGCAGAGGCGCAGGGCTTTGAGGTATATACAGCGGCAGAGGCCGCAAAGAAAGCAGACATCATCATGATCCTTATCAACGATGAGCTGCAGGCAGCTATGTACAAGGAGTCCATTGAGCCCAACCTGGAGGCAGGCAACATGCTCATGTTTGCACACGGCTTCAATATACATTTCGGACAGATCGTTCCTCCCAAGGATGTAGATGTTACGATGATTGCACCCAAGGGTCCCGGACATACGGTGAGAAGTGAATATCAGGCCGGTAAGGGAGTTCCCTGTCTGGTAGCTATTCATCAGGATGCCACAGGCAAAGCTCTGGATAAGGCATTGGCCTACGCCGCTGCCATCGGCGGTGCAAGGGCGGGTGTTCTGGAAACTACCTTCAGGACAGAGACAGAGACAGATCTTTTCGGAGAGCAGGCAGTGCTTTGCGGCGGAGTATGCGCATTGATGCAGGCGGGCTTTGAGACTCTGGTAGAGGCTGGCTATGACGCAAGAAATGCATATTTTGAGTGTATCCATGAGATGAAGCTGATCGTAGACCTGATCTATCAGTCCGGCTTTGAGGGTATGAGATATTCCATCTCCAATACGGCTGAGTATGGAGACTACATCACAGGACCCAAGATCATCACAGAGGATACTAAGAAAGCCATGAAGAAGGTCCTTGCCGATATTCAGGATGGTACCTTTGCCAAGGATTTCCTGCTGGATATGTCCCAGGCAGGCGGCCAGGCCCACTTCAAGGCTATGAGAAAGCTTGCTGCCGAGCATCCTGCTGAGACAGTGGGTAAGGATATCCGCAGGCTGTACAGCTGGAACAATGAGAGTGAAAAACTGATCAATAATTAATATTATCACATAAAGAAGGAGGACTGGCAATACTGCACCAGCCGATGCATCGCACCTGATATCGGTGTATCGGCTGGACAGGCAAAGCCAATCTCCCGTTTTGGAATCCTGTGGCCCAGCTTCACCTCCCGCAGGATTCCATTTTTTATATCATTTTGCACAAAATCGCTGATAACGAAAGCGATTCCCAGTCCTGCTCTGGCAAATTCAATGGACAGATCCATGTTGCTTACCTCGATGATATTGGAAAGCTGCAGTTCGTGTGCCTGCAGAAAAGCATCTGCATGCATGCGGGAGATATTGGCTTTGTCCGGGAGGATAAAGCCAGCCTCCTGAATAAAATCCTCATTTCTGCATAATTCACCCTTGAATCGATGGAGGAAGGGTACCAGGTAGGAATCTGCAGCCACGAAAACATCCTGGATGGGCTTTAAAGGTATGTAAGCTATCCCCTCCTTTTTTTCGGGAGGAGAATCAGAAGGAATTCCCACCAGCCCGATATCTGTTTCTCCCTTTTGCAGGGCAGAAAGGGTCTCAAAGGTGGACTGGCAGGAAATGGTGATTTTTATCCTGGGATTTTCCGCCATAAAGCCCTTTAGCAGGGGCAGCAGGACGTATTTGCAGAGTGTAGTGCTCACCCCGATGGAGAGCCTGCTGACTCCCTGAGAGGCAGCGGCCCGGATCAGCTCTTCCCCGTTATGGAGAGTATGCAGGGCTTCCTCCACATGACGGTACAGCAGTTCTCCCTCCGGTGTCAGGGAAACACCTCTGGGAGAACGGTGGAAGAGGAGGGCTCCCAGACATTCCTCCAGCCTGGCCACCGCCTTGCTGACCGCCGGCTGGCTCACATACATTCTCCTGGCCGCAGTGGAAAAGCTGCGGCATTTTGCTGCTTCATAAAAGATCTGGTATAGGTTGAGATTTTGTTCCATGGGAGCCTCCTGGCAGTATGGTTTTTTCTGTATAAGTACATTCTCTATTCTTTGATTTCTCCCGCCCATTTGAAAGCGTATTTTGCTGCAATAACTGCAATAATTTCATTGATGATCGCTGCTGCAACGATGGTTCCTGATACAATAGAAGCAAGAGAAACGTCAATCCCGGTCAGGGTTGTGGCCGCTATTCCTGTAAATACCAAGGACACGCCAGAGTGAGGCAGCAATGTCAATCCCAGATATTTTGTAACGGCAGGATCGGCTTTTGTCAATTTGCCGCCCAGGTATGCACCCCCTATTTTTCCAGCAGCTCTGGAAAGGATATAGAGAGCTGTGAAGAGGCCGGCACCGGCTATCAGGCGGTAGTCCAGAGGCATACCCAGATTCACAATGACAATAACAAGTGAAAGATTCAGCAGCGGGTTATACAGCTTTAGGGTATCTCCAAGCTCTTTTTCCGGCAGGACATTTGCAACAGCAGCACTGAATGCCATGCCGATCAGCAGATAATTCAGACTGAAGGAATGAAAGATATAAAAATCAACCAACAGGCCGGAGAGTGTGGACAGGCAGAGGAAAAACAGAAGCAATACAACAGAGGCGCTTCCGTTTGTTCCGCTTACAATAGAGATGACGGTAAAGTGTGATATTCATTCACAATGGAGAGCGCGGGAGCGGGAGCGGTTGCTAATGCAATGCCTCCGAAAATAAAAGCTAAAAAAATCGGGATATCAGTGATGAAAAACACAGCCGAAAAAGCGGCGGTTACAAATAAAAATGTCCCAATGGACTGCACAAAGGTAATACCGATGATTTGCCTGCCGGAACTGGCAATCTTTTTAAAAATGATTTCACGCCCAATCAGTACACCTGCAAAGCACTCAAAAAATTTTATAAAAATTCTGTACCACAATGTATTTGTTATTTCCAAAGTTACCACTTCGGCCAGATACGGTCCAAGAACGATACCTGTGATCAGCCAGCCCAGTATGGCAGGCAGTTTTAGCTTGGAGATCAGCTTGCCGCAAACAAAAGCAGAGCAAAGAACAGCAAAAATGCGAAGAAGTCCTGTTATCATAACAATTGCACCAACCTTTCTATAACAGCATCGGGATTGAGCCGGGCATTACAAAGCTTTTCGAAGGAACCGTCCACAATAATGCGGATGGCTTTCATGCTTTGTTCCGAGGTCCTGTCTCTAAAAGAGGCAGAAATTATCCTCCAAAGAGAGTCGTTCTGCTCAGTAGTATAGCCATATATGGAATCATTTAACTGATACTTATTGAAAATATCTCTCCCGGTCATTGCTTTCGCATCAAAGTAGAGATAGAGCAGATCCGAATGGGAAAACGGCATATTGCTGTTTATCAGCATTTCTGCCTTTTTCTTTGCATCGTCATAATACTTTTCGTATAAAGCCAGAGCAAGTGCTTCCTTGTTGGGGAAGAATTTATAGATGGTCTTTTTGGAAATCCTTAATTTGCCGGCTAATGTGTCTACGGAAAATTTTAATCCTTCCTGCCGGAGACTATCAATGGATGCACTTATAATTTTTTCTTTCATACGGAAACGCAATCTCCCTTTTTTGTTTCCATTATAATGACTTCCGATTTTTCTGTCAATAAAAAGGGATTTTATTTTTTTACATGAGATGTAAAAACCCCTTCAGCGCCGGGAAATATAAGGCTTTGAAGGGGTTGCTGATTTGTTTTGGCCCATTACCAGGTGCGGGAATTCAGCTGCCTGAACTGTGCCACAGTAGAAACATGGGAATTCAGGCCGCCGTCTACATTGATGATCTGTCCGGTTACATAGCAGCTCTCATCCGACGCAAGATACACGCACATGTGGCCTATGTCTTCCGGGCATCCGTAACGGTTGACCATGATATTGCTCAAGAAGATATCCTTCAGGGGCTGGGGGACATGGGCATCGTTTTCCGGTGTGACGATCAGCCCCGGACGGATGCAGTTGCACCGGATATTCTGCTTTCCATATTGGAGGGCGGTGGACTGCGTCAGCATATCCACACCGGCCTTGGCACAGGCATAGGCTGTGGAGCCCAGGTCTCCTCCGCAGGAAGCCATGGAGCCGATATTGATGATGGAGCCGCCTGCTTCATTTTTCTGCATATAGGGCAGTACGTATTTTGTGGTGCAGAAGGCGCCCCGCAGATCGCTCTGGAAAATATGATCCCACATCTCCAGGCTCAATTCATCCACACGGCCGTCCTTCAGACCCACATTGGCAGCATTATTTACAAGCACATCGATTTTTCCGTATTCCTTTTCCGTATCGGAAAAAAGCTTTTCGATGCTTTCCGGATCCGTGATATCCATAAAGTGATAGAAGGCTTCTCCACCCTCCCTGCGGATGCTGTCTACAACAGCCTGCCCCTTTTCCTCCCTGCGTCCGCAGATGACTACTCTTGCTCCCTCCGCGGCAAACAGCCTGGCGATACCCACACCGATCCCGCTGGTAGAGCCGGTGACAACGGCAGCCTTTTCTCTTAATCTGTTCATATTTAAGACCTCCTTCATTCCGTATTTTTTACTGACCAAATAAATGCTTTGTCTACTCTAATGTATAACATTGACAGGAATAAATCAATATGCTGTCAGAAACCCTTGATTATTTGGAAGAATATGTTAGACTTTTTCTTAGGAAGTAACAAGCTGCAGAAAAGGTATGGTACAAGTGACATTACAGCAATTAAGATATATTGTGACAGTAGCAGAGGCGGGAAATATTACAGAGGCTGCAAAAAGGCTTTTTATTTCACAGCCAAGCCTGACGAATTCAATTCATGAACTGGAAAAGGAAATGGGGATAAGGATTTTTAATCGTACTAATAAAGGCGTATCCATCTCCAATGAGGGAGATGTTTTTTTGTCCTATGCCAGGCAGATCCTGGAGCAAACAAATTTATTGGAGGAAAGGTTTTTAAATAAACGAAAGCAGAGTCCCAGGTTTTCAGTATCCTGCCAGCATTATTCCTTTGCCGTAGATGCCTTTGTGGATTTGATCTGTGAATTTGGGGGGAATAAATATGATTTTACGCTGAGGGAAACACAGACCTATGAGATCATAGAGGATGTGGGCAGATTAAAAAGCGAGATCGGAATTCTTTACACCTCCTCCAGGAATAAAGAAATCATCCGGAAGCTCGTCAGGCAGAATGGACTGAGATTTGAAGAATTATTTGTGGCAAAACCCCATATCTTCATATCCTCCGAGCATCCTTTAGCAGATAAGGAGGTACTGACTCTGGAGGATCTTGAGGAATATCCATACTTGTCCTTTGAGCAGGGGGAATATAATTCCTTCTATTTTTCGGAAGAGATTTTGAGCACCCTGGACCGGGATAAAAATGTAAAGGTAAGGGACAGGGCTACCCTGTTTAATCTGGTCATTGGTCTGAATGGATATACCGTTAGTTCCGGTGTGATCAGTAAGGCATTGAACGGGGAGAACATTATTGCAAAGCCCTTGGCAGTAGAGGAATATATGCAGATTGGCATCCTTACCCAGAGAAATATGCCGCTTAGCCGATATGGGACTGCCTATATTGAATATTTAAAAAGACACATACCCATGGATCATTCCATGGTATAGATTATCAGTGAAAACAGTGCCTGAAATAGTTTAAAGCTATGGATGAGCACTGTTTTTTTCTATTTTTCAAACAGAAATCAAGATCTTATACTTATAGCTGTATAGAAAATGATGAACAGCTGATTGGAGGATAATTATGCAAAGTGCAGTGATTGGCTTTCCGAGGGTGGGAAAACTGAGAGAGTTAAAGTTTGCCTGTGAGAAGTATTTTCGAGGTGAAGTAGAAAAAGAAGATTTATGGAAGGAGGCAGCAAAGCTTCGGAAGGAGCATTGGGAATGGCAGCAAAGCTTCGGGATACAATATATTTCATCCAATGATTTTTCCTTTTATGACAATATGCTGGATGCCGCAGTTTTGCTGAATGCAGTACCGGAGTGCTATAGAAAGCTGAAGCTGAACGAAACAGACACCTATTTTGCAATGGCCCGAGGCTATCAGGGTGAGGCCGGGGATGTGCCCGCTCTTGCCATGAAAAAATGGTTTAATACAAATTACCATTATATTGTGCCGGAGATAGGGGCAGACACACAGATTCGGCTGAACGGCAGCAAGCCCTTTGAGGAATATAGGGAAGCAAGATGCTTGGGAATACAGACAAAGTCTGTATTGATCGGGGCATTTACATTTCTCAAGCTGGCAAAATATCAGGATAACAAAACGCCAGATGATTATGTGGATGCCATGGTTTCCGGGTACAGGGCTGTCCTGGAGAAATTCCGGACCTTAGGGGCAGAATGGGTTCAACTGGACGAGCCGGCCCTTGTGACAGATCTGACAAAAGAAGATATCTGCCTGTTTGAGACGCTATATAAGCAGATCTTAGCAGGGAAGGGGAAGCTGAAGGTGTTATTGCAGACCTATTTCGGAGATATAAGAGATTGCTACAGGAATGTCGCTGCCCTGGATTTTGATGGAATCGGGCTGGATTTTCTGGAAGGGAAAAAAACAAAGGACCTGGTGGAGACATATGGCTTTCCGGAGGATAAGGTGCTTTTTGCGGGCCTGGTGAACGGAAAGAACATATGGAGATGTAA
Source organism: Lachnospiraceae bacterium (assembly GCA_022781985.1). Lineage (GTDB taxonomy): Bacteria > Bacillota > Clostridia > Lachnospirales > Lachnospiraceae > Kineothrix. The sequence continues at coordinate 15,544 of JALESH010000067.1, forward strand.
TTACCGGGAAACCCTGGAGGTGCTTTGGGAAATAAAAAAATATACCCCTCAAATTGTATTATCTACTTCCTGCTCCCTGCTGCATGTACCCTATACGCTGGGAAGTGAATGCAGTATGAAGGCGGAGGTGAAACAGCATTTTTCCTTCGCCCTGGAAAAGCTTCAGGAATTACAGGAGCTTAGTGTATTGACGGAATGTGATGATTACAAGGCGCAGAAGGAATATGTGGATAACAGGAGGCTCTTTGAGCAGGAAAGGCCTTTTGTTCATGCAGAGGCAAAGCAGAGGGCTGCTGCCTTATCAGAAAAGGATTTTATCAGACAGCCGGAGCGCGCCGAAAGACAAAGGCTGCAGAAAAAGGCATTCGGATTACCCCTGCTTCCTACCACCACCATCGGCTCTCTGCCTCAGACACAGGAGGTAAAAAGAAACCGCAGCAGTTATAGGAGAGGTGAAATAGATAAATCCACATATGACAGCCAGGTATATGCTTTTATCAAAGAATGTATTGAAAAGCAGGAGCAGATCGGTCTGGATGTTTTGGTGCATGGTGAGTATGAAAGAAATGACATGGTGGAATTTTTCGGAGAAAATCTGTCCGGCTATGTTTTTACGGATAAGGCATGGGTACAGTCCTATGGAACAAGATGTGTAAAGCCGCCGATTATCTTCGGTGATGTGATGAGAATTGCCCCCATTACAGTAGACTACTCTGTCTATGCGCAAAGCCTGACAGAAAGGCCTGTCAAGGGAATGCTCACCGGTCCTGTAACGATTCTCAACTGGTCCTTCCCCAGAGAGGATATCAGTCTGAAGGAAATGGCATATCAGATCGGTATTGCAGTCAGGGAGGAGGTTCTTGATCTGGAAAGAGCCGGAATCCGTATGATTCAGATTGACGAAGCTGCCCTGAAGGAAAAGCTGCCCATCAGAAGGAGTGACTGGTACAGCGGATATCTTGACTGGGCCATTCCCGCCTTCCGCCTGTGCCACAGCGGCGTGAAGCCGGAAACCCAGATACATACCCATATGTGCTACAGTGAATTTGATGATATCATCAGGGAGATTGATGATATGGATGCGGATGTTATTTCCTTTGAAGCCTCTCGTTCTAAGCTGACGATACTTGATGCAATTAGAGAGAATCATTTTGAAACGGAGGTTGGGCCGGGCGTATATGATATTCACTCTCCGAGAGTGCCCTCGGTGGAAGAAATTGTGACAGCCTTGAGAATAATGCTCACCAAAATCAGCAAAGAAAAGCTGTGGGTAAATCCGGACTGCGGACTGAAGACCAGAGGGATGCCGGAAACAGAGGCCAGCCTGAGGAATCTTGTGGAGGCAGCCGGAATAGTAAGAGAAGAGCTATAAAATTTAGTTATAATAAATATAAACAGATATTATTTTTCAAATCCCCCCGGCTATGATAAAATAAATTTATCGGATCGGATAGGAAATTCGAGAAAATGTGAATGCTTTCAAGGCTTTGGAAAGGAGAAGGGTTATAAAGATGGGAATGACGATGACGCAGAAGATTCTGGCGGCGCATGCCGGACTGGATAAGGTGGAGGCAGGACAGCTCATTGAGGCAGATCTGGATCTGGTGTTGGGCAACGATATTACCAGCCCTGTAGCCATCAGAGAGATGGAAAAAATGAAGGTGCAGGGAGTATTTGACAAGGATAAGATCGCCCTTGTACCGGATCATTTTGTACCCAATAAGGATATCAAGTCGGCAGAGCACTGCAGATGTGTGAGAGAGTTTGCTTATCGCCACCAGATCACCAACTATTTTGAAGTGGGAGAGATGGGGATCGAGCATGCCCTTCTGCCGGAAAAAGGACTGACTGTAGCCGGAGATGTGATCATCGGAGCGGATTCCCATACCTGTACCTACGGTGCCCTGGGAGCTTTTTCCACCGGTGTGGGAAGTACGGATATGGCGGCTGGCATGGCCACAGGAAAGGCCTGGTTCAAGGTGCCTGCAGGGATCAGGTTCAACCTGGTGGGCAAGCCGTCGGAATGGGTCAGCGGCAAGGATGTGATCCTCCACATTATAGGCATGATCGGAGTGGACGGTGCTTTATATAAGTCCATGGAGTTCGTGGGTGAGGGGATCCGGAATCTGTCCATGGATGACAGGTTCACCATCGCCAACATGGCCATTGAGGCGGGCGGGAAGAACGGTATCTTTCCCGTGGATGACACGGCCATCGCTTACATGAAGGAGCATTCTGCAAGAGAATATAAGATTTATGAGGCGGATGAGGATGCTGTATATGAGGAAGAGTACACCATTGATCTGAGCACACTCAGACCCACTATCGCCTTTCCCCATCTGCCTGAGAATACCAGAACCATCGATGAGGTCAGGGAGGATGTGCGGATTGATCAGGTAGTGATCGGCTCCTGTACCAACGGCCGCCTGGATGACCTGCGTATTGCTGCCAGGGTTCTGGAGGGCAGGCATGTGGCAAAGGGGATCCGCTGCATCATCATTCCTGCCACCCAGGCCATCTATATGCAGGCCATGGAAGAGGGACTGTTAAAAATCTTTATTGAAGCCGGCGCTGTGGTAAGCACCCCCAGCTGCGGACCCTGCCTGGGCGGATATATGGGCATCCTGGCCAAAGGTGAGAGATGTGTGTCCACCACAAACCGCAATTTCGTGGGACGTATGGGCCATGTGGATTCGGAGGTATATTTGGCCAGCCCGGCTGTGGCTGCAGCCAGTGCTGTGGCGGGAAAGATTTCCTGCCCCTGCCGGCTATAGAGTGAAGACCTTGAAAGGAGCAAAGCAAAATATGAAATCAGCAAAAGGAACTGTGTTTAAATACGGCGACAACGTGGACACGGATGTGATCATTCCGGCAAGATACCTGAATTCCTCCGATCCGGCGGAGCTGGCCTCCCACTGCATGGAGGATATTGACAGGGAGTTTATAAAAAAGGTACAGAAGGGTGACATAATTGTGGCAGACAAGAACTTCGGCTGCGGCTCCTCCAGAGAGCATGCCCCCATTGCCATCAAGGCTGCAGGAGTCAGCTGCGTCATCGCTGAAACCTTTGCCAGAATCTTCTACAGGAATGCCATCAACATCGGGCTTCCCATCATAGAATGCCCTGAGGCGGCAAAAGGAATCGAAGCGGGAGATGAGGTAGAGGTGGATTTTGGTTCCGGAGTTATCAGGAACCTGACAAAGGGCACCTCCTTCCAGGGCCAGGCTTTTCCTGAGTTCATGCAGAAAATCATAGCCTCCGAAGGCCTCATCAACTACATTAACAGCAAATAGGCCTTTTCAGGCCCTTCCTAAAGCTGGAAGGGCCTGGCAAAATATCCGGCCTGAGAAACAGGCTCCCCGCCGCTCTGGAGATGCAGGGTATCTCCCATGGCCTGGGTTCGGAAATAAGCTCTTCCCGGCTCTCTTTCCTCTGTGGCCAGGATGGTTACAGAGGCGGGTGCAATGAAGAAGTTCTGCCACAGCAGCGGCGGTGCAATTCCCAGCAGATGGGACATCATGACAAAGGTAATGCCCAGATGGCAGAAGATGACGATATTGTCCTCCTTGTCCACTCCTGAGGTATTGTGGTACAATCCGCCCTCCCGCAGGTAACCGTGCTCAGCCAGAAGGTTGTCCAGATTGGTGCAGACCTCATCATATTTTACCCTGATCTCAGGGTTGGAACGGAAGATCGCCGCCTCGTGCCAATGATCCTTATCATAAAATAAAGGCTCCATGGTCCAGTAGGAGGGCATAAAGTCCCAGGGGACGCCGAACCGTCCCGTAGTAGGATCAGTGATGGGATAGAAGAACTCCCGCATCCAGTCATGGGTCACAGCGCTGCGGTGCAGCTTTTCCAGGCTGCAGGAAGCAGTTGCCTGGGCCCGGCCCAGAGGAGAGCAGTAAAAAGCTTTTACCTCCCAGCTGCTTACCCTTTGCGCCAGAAGCCTGGCCTCTCGCCAGCCTTTCTCAGTCAGGGTATCATTTTCATAATCCGGGTCTCCGTGTCTGATAAAAATAATTCTCATAGCTGTATTCTCCTTTATCGCAGTAGCAGACGTGAATCTGTCTTTCCTTTCTTTTCATCTTCCCCATTATATGTTAAAATACCCAAAGAGTAAACCCCCCATATCCTCTGGGAGGAAGGGAACAGTAAGAACAGGAGTGTTATATGAATATAGAAGAATTCTTTTCACAGTTAGACGGTTATTTCCGGAGAAATGAGCTGGAGCAGGTGGAGCCTTATCTGACCTCATCCCTGGAACAGGCCAAGGAAGAGGAGGACTACGGAGCCTATATTTCCATAGGAAACGAAATGATAGGCTTCTACCGCAGCATTTCCCGGTTCCGGGAGGCCTTTGACATTGCAGAGGATGTCCTGCTTTTATTAGAGGAGCTGCAGCTGGAGTCCACAGAGCATTTTGCCACCACCCTGTTAAATGCTGCCACCGCATATCGGGCGGCAGGGAATGCAGAGCAGTCCTATCAATATTATCGGCAGGCTTTGCATATTTATAACAGCCTGCTGCCGGAGGGGGACTATCGGTTTGCAGGGCTGTACAACAATATGAGCCTTCTTCTGGAGCAGATGGATCAAAACGAGGAAGCTCTGGCATGTCTGGAAAAGGCTCTGGACATCGTAAGCAGGCTGGAAAACAGTGGAGCGGAGCAGGCGTCCACCCTGACGAATATGGCCCTGATTTACTTCAAAATAGATCGGGCCGAGGAGGCTGCCGGGGCACTGAAGGAGGCATTGCAGATCTTTGAAGCCTGCGGCAGGGATGGGGAAACGGATGCTCATTACAGTGCAGCCCTGGCTGGGGCAGGGGAGGCATATTATAGGATGGGAGACTATCCCAACGCTTTGGCTTCTTATGAAAAGGCACTGGCAGAGGTCAAGAAGCATTTCGGTGAGAATTCCACCTATGGGTTGCTGTGCAGCAACTGCGCTGCGGTCTGCAGATGTCTTGGACAGGAGGAGAGAGCCGGGCGATATGAGGAGCAGGCCCGGGAAATCTATAAAAAAATAGGGGTACAGACACAGGCTGAAAAGGAAGAGGGAAGAAAGCAGTGAGGGGATTGGAATTATCAGAAAAATATTATCAGGCCTGGGGGAGGCCTATGCTGGAGGAAAAATTCCCCTGTCTGGCGGAGCGTGCCGCTGTAGGACTGGTGGGGCAGGGGTCTGAGTGCTTGGGATTTGACGATGAAATCTCCACGGATCACGATTATGGACCTGCTTTCTGTATCTGGCTGACGAGGGAGGATTACGAAAGGTACGGAGAGGGGCTGCAGGCAGAATACCAGGCTCTCCCGGGAGAGTTTCTGGGAGTGGGCAGGAGGCAGGACAGCCTTCATGGAGGGGGCCGGGTAGGTGTTCTGTGTATACCGGACTTTTACTATGGGCTGACGGGCTTTGAGGATATACCCTCCGGCTGCAGGGAGTGGATGCGGATACCGGAGGCTGCTCTTGCAGCAGCCACCAATGGACAGGTATTTTCAGACCCTCTGGGAGAGTTCAGCCGTATCAGGAGGGGATTTCTGGATTTTTATCCGGAGGATGTGAGGATAAAAAAAATAGCGGCAAGGGCTGCGGTAATGGCCCAGTCTGGCCAGTATAATTATGCCCGGGCCATGAAGCGGGGGGAGCATGTGGCTGCCGCACTGGCTCTTTCTGAGTTTATCAAGAATACGGTTTCCATGGTATATCTCCTGAATAAACGATATACCCCCTTTTATAAGTGGATGCACCGGGGAATGAGGGAACTGCCTATTTTGTCGGAGGTTGGGGATATGCTCCGTCTGCTGGTGATGACAGAGCATCAGGCAGGAGCCTGGGAGGGGGCAGGGCCACAGGATTATCTGTATGTTCTCAATGACAATGACAAGTGTGTCATTATCATTGAGGCGGTCTGCAGTCTCATCCTGCAGGAGCTGACTGCCCAGGGGCTGACTGCCGGAGAAGACAATTTCCTGGAAAGCCATACTCTGGCCATCATGGAACGCATTCAGGATCCCTATATCCGTTCCCTGCAGATTATGGAGGGATAAGTGGGGATATGAAAAAGAATGATTATCGCTTTATGGCCGGCACCCTGGTACTGGCACTGGCTGGATGGGCAGGCTCCCATTTCCTGCTGTCAGAGAAAGGGACAGAGATCATCGTAAGCCGGAATGGAAAACAGATTGGGGCCTATTCTCTGTCAGAGAATCAAAGGTTGACCTTTTCGGATGATGAGGGCAGAAGGAATGTGCTGGTCATACAGGAGGGCCGGGCCTATATGGAAGCGGCAGACTGCCCCGATGGGCTGTGTGTAAAGCATAAAGCCATATCAGACCGGGGGGAGAGCATCATCTGCCTGCCCCACAGGCTGTCGGCAGAGGTAAGTGGGGGCAGCGAAGGGACAGATGCGGTGGTAAGATGAGCCTGTTGAAGCAGAAGGGGCATGTGGCCGGAAAGGGGCATGGGACGGATATGAGGAAAAAAACGGCGTTTATGGGACTGTTTTTGGCATTTGCCCTGGTGCTCTCCTACATAGAATCTCTGGTTCCGGTGTCTTTGGGCATCCCCGGAGTGAAGCTGGGACTGGCAAACCTGGCGGTGCTCCTGGCTCTGTATGTGTATGGCTGGAGAGAGGCCCTGCTGCTGAATCTCATGCGGGTGCTGCTGTCAGGCTTTCTCTTTGGCAGCCTGTTTATGGCCATGTATAGTATGGCGGGTGCATTGTGCAGCTTTTCTGCCATGTGCCTGCTGAAGAGAACAGGGCGGTTTTCCCTGACAGGAGTCAGTATGGCAGGAGGGGTATTTCACAATGTGGGGCAGCTTTTGACGGCCTTTTTTGTGTTGAAGGCCCCGGGGGTGGTGTTTTATCTTCCTGTGCTTCTGGCAGCAGGCATAGGAGCAGGCTTTTTGATGGGAAGGCTGTCGGAAGAGGTAATAAAATATATCAGGAGAGCGCGAGAATGATTGCATATATTAAGGGTGAAATTGCAGAGCTTACAGAGGATAATCTGGTGCTGGAGGTAAACGGCATCGGCTACAATATTAAAATTTCTCCGGGGACAGCAGGTCTGCTGCCTGGCCTGCACCGGGAGGTAAAGATGTATACCTATACTCATGTCAGGGAGGATGCCTTTTGGCTTTATGGATTTCTCACAAGGGAGGATCTGGAGATCTTCCGAAAGCTGATTACGGTAAATGGTATTGGGCCTAAAGGAGGACTGGCCATTCTCTCGGTGATGACGGCGGAGGAACTGAGGTTTGCAATTGCTGCAGGGGATGCCAAAGCCATTGCCAGGGCACCCGGTGTGGGTGTCAGGACGGCAGAAAGGGTGATCCTGGATCTGCGAGACAAGGTATCCGGGGAGGACTGCTTTGTCAGCAGGGTCTCAACGGAAAATCCGGGGGCTTTAGGAGACAGCGGGCGGACAGGCTGCAGTACCGCCGGAAAAGAGGCGGCAGAGGCGCTGACGGCCCTGGGGTATCCGGCAGCCGAGGCCTTAAAGGCTGTGCGTCAGGTTGAGATTTCCCAGGGAATGGATGCGGAGGCTGTGTTAAAGCAGGCACTCAAGCATTTGCTGTAACGGCAAAGAAAAACAGGATTTGTAGGGATGGCAGAGTATGGCGAAGAGAATGATAGAAACCAGTTTGACAGAAGAAGATGTAAAAATAGAAGGCTCGCTCCGTCCCCAGCGGCTGGAGGACTATATCGGGCAGAGCAAGGTCAAGGAAAACCTGCGAGTGTACATAGAGGCGGCAAAGCTGAGGAAGGATGCACTGGATCATGTGCTGTTTTATGGGCCGCCCGGACTGGGCAAGACCACCCTGTCAGGGATCATCGCAGCCGAGATGGGGGTCAATATGAAGGTCACCAGCGGTCCGGCTATTGAGAGGCCAGGGGAAATGGCGGCCATTCTGAATAATCTGCAGCCGGGGGATCTGCTTTTCGTGGATGAGATACACCGCCTCAACCGGCAGGTGGAGGAGGTGCTTTATCCGGCCATGGAGGACTACTGTATCGACATTATGATAGGAAAGGGAGCCTCTGCCAGATCCATACGTCTGGAGCTGCCCAAGTTTACGCTGGTGGGCGCCACCACCAGGGCAGGGCTGCTGACAGCTCCTTTAAGGGATCGGTTCGGGGTACTGCACCGATTGGAGTTTTATTCTGTGGAGGAACTGAAGCTGATTATTCTGCATTCAGCGCGGATTCTGGATGTGGAGATAGAGGAAAAAGGGGCCATAGAGCTGGCCAGAAGGAGCAGGGGAACTCCGAGGCTGGCCAACCGCATGTTAAAAAGGGTCAGGGATTTTGCTCAGATCAAATATGACGGAGTGATCACGGAGCAGGTGGCCAGGACAGCCCTGGATCTGATGGAGGTGGATCGGATGGGGCTGGACAGCGTGGACAGGAATATACTGATGACGATCATAGAGAAATTCAGGGGAGGGCCTGTGGGACTGGATACCCTGGCGGCAGCTCTGGGTGAGGATAGCGGTACCCTTGAGGATGTATATGAACCCTATCTGCTGAAGAACGGCTTCTTAAACCGCACGCCCAAGGGAAGGGTGGCCACGGATCTGGCATATCATCATTTGGGGCTTGAAATTCCTTCTTAATGTCTTTATAATAGATGTTGTTCTTCAGAGCAGTTTTTATAATAGATATGGTAGGAAGGGGTGTGAGAGTGAAAATGTCAGCCAGGACAAATACGGAGGTAACCATCGGCGGCAAGGTATTTACTCTGAGCGGTTATGAAAGTGAAGATTATTTACAGAAGGTAGCAGCTTATATTAACAGTAAGACTGCAGAGTACAATAAAGTTGACAGTTTCAGAAGACAGCCCCCGGATACGCAGAATGTGCTGCTGCAGTTGAATATTGCAGATGATTATTTTAAGGCAAGGAAGCAGATCAGTCTTCTGGAGGAGGAAGTCCGGTCAAAGGAAAAAGAACTGTATGATTTGAAGCATGAGCTGGTGGCATCGCAGATCAAAATGGAGAATATGGAAAAAAACAGGAAAACTATTGAGGAAAAATCAAAGCAGCCCGGCGGGACGGAACCGGAGCCGCAGGCAAAAAAGAAGTGATAGATGGTGATAGGGAAATAAGGAGGGCTGTCTTGGAGAAAGGCAGCCTTTCGTTTTATGGGCAGTGCTGCTGACTTAGGAAGGGATATGGATATCAGGATGAAAAAAGCGGAATTGCTTGCACCGGCGGGAAGCTATGAGAGTTTTCTCGGAGCCATACATGCAGGAGCAGATGCGGTCTATCTGGGCGGGAAAAGATTTGGTGCCAGGGCCTATGCAGACAACTTTACAGAGGAGGAAATATGCAGGGCAGTCCGATATGCCCATATATATAACAAAAGGGTGTATCTGACCCTGAACACCCTGGTCAAGGAAAGGGAGTTCGGGGAAATTTATGATTATCTTCTTCCCTTGTACCAGGCAGGGCTGGATGGGGTGATCATTCAGGATCTGGGAGTGTTTCGGGCTGTGGGTGAGCAGTTTCCCGGGCTGGAGAGACACATCAGTACGCAGATGACTGTAACAGGAATAGGGGGAGCCTCTTATCTGAAAAATCTGGGAGCCAGCAGGATCGTGCCTGCAAGGGAGCTTTCCCTGGATGAGATTCGGGAGATCAGAGAACAGGTGGATATCGAAATCGAAACCTTCATCCATGGGGCCATCTGCTATTGTTATTCAGGCCAGTGCCTGTTCAGCAGCCTGATCGGAGGAAGGAGCGGCAACAGGGGACGCTGTGCCCAGCCCTGCCGACTGCCTTATAAAATCGGGAAAAATACAAAGGAAGGGTATCCCTTAAGTCTGAAGGACATGTGCACCCTGGAGCTTCTTCCGGCCCTGATCGAGGCCGGCATTGACTCCTTCAAAATCGAAGGAAGGATGAAAAGTCCTGAGTATGCTGCCGGAGTCACTGCTGTTTATCGAAAATATCTGGATCGGTATTATAGTAATCCAAAGGAAGAATACAGGGTAGAGGAAAATGATATGGAACTGCTGCGATCCCTCTATATGAGGAGTGAGATCAGCCAGGGCTACTATTACAGGCGGGGAGGCAGGGAGATGGTCACCCTGGAGAGTCCGGGATATACGGGCAGGGATACAGAGCTGACTGCACGGATCAGGGCCAAATATCTGGACGGAGATTTCAGGCTTCCCATTCACGGAAGGGCCATTCTGGAAACAGGGAAAAGGGCTGTTTTTATCCTGAAGTGTGGAGAGAGCAGGGTGACGGCGGAAGGAGGGCTGGTTCAGCAGGCAGAAAGACAGCCACTGTCAGAGGAGAATGTGATCAGGCAGCTTACCAGAAGCGGCAATACCCCCTTTATATTGAAGAATATGGAGGTGGAGCTGTCACCGGATGCCTTTCTGCCGGTGAGGCAGCTGAATGAACTGCGCCGTACTGCCTGTGACATGCTGGAAGAGACGCTGATAAAGACGCATGGCCTGGCTCATTCGGGCAGGGCAGGGGAGAGAGCTGTTCCTGGGATGGCTGTGGGAGAAAATGCCTTTCGTTCTGCAGATAGGAAAAAGGATAGTCCGGCAGAAAAAAAACAGTCGGAATTGCATGCTTCTGTCCTGACTAGGGAGCAGTATCAGGCTGCAGTCAGGGAAAAGGCTGTGAAAAGGATCTATGTTCCCCCGGAGCTGTGTCTGGATGCTGATTGGCTGGAGAAGGCCAGAGGGGAAGCGGAGCGGAAGGAGGGGCCTGTGAGATTTCTGGCGATGCCCTCCATCATAAGAAACAGGGACAGAGCCTTCCTGGGTCGTATGGGGAGACTGCTGGAGGGGCCTGTTTTCTCCGGTGTCCTGGTACGCTGTCTGGAGGAACTGCAATGGCTGAAGGAAATCGATTATGGAGGGAAGGTGGTCACTGATGCCAATCTCTATATATGGAACAGAAGAGCCGCAGAGTTTCTGGCAGAGGCGGGTGAAGAGCATTATCTGCCTTACGAGCTGAATGTACATGAGCTCGGGGAGCTGATCGAGGGCTTTCCTGCCGAGATGTTTTCTCTGACTGTTTATGGGAGGCTTCCCATGATGGTCACTGCTAACTGTCTGGCCCGGACGGATGGGAGCTGCCTCAGACAAAAGCCCGGCAGGATGAGGCGGCAGGAGGACGGAGGGGTTCTCATGCTGACTGACAGGTATCAGAAGGTCTTTCCGGTATATTTGAACTGCACCCATTGCTATAATGTGATTTATAATTCCCTGCCGCTGTCCCTGCATGGAAATCTGGAAAAAATGGCGGGCATGGGGATCCGGACATTTCGGTTGGATTTCACAACGGAGACCGGCGGTGCTGCTGCTGAAATCATCCGTTTTTTTCAGGATATGCTCACGTCGGGAAAGGGTAAGCTGCCTTGCAGGGATTATACAAAGGCACACTTTAAGCGAGGCGTGGAGTGATTGCTGCAGGATAAGGGAGTCCATGCTTTGGAAGGAGTATAGTCATAGATATGGAGTTATATATTACAGAATTATCCAAGTATGTTATTGCATTGCTCATGGCGCTGTATGCATATGAAGCCTTTGCAGTATTTCGCTTCGGGAATGAGAGGAGAAGGAGCGGGATCTATACAAGACAGCGTTTTTTGATGATTGCCGTTCATTTTTCCTGCTTCATGGTCATCTGCTTTGAGACCGGGGAGATGAGCTATCTGTTTTTCTTTGCTTTTCAACAGATCGTCCTGTTGGCCACCGCAGCTCTTTTCCATGTAATTTATCCGGGGGCTGACAGGCTGATTATCAACAATATGTGTATGCTTCTGAGCATAGGCTTTGTTATGCTGAGCAGGCTTTCCTATGAAAAAGCCGTCAAGCAGTTTCTCATCGTGGCCTGTTCTGTGGCACTGGCGCTTTTTATTCCTTTCCTGATACAAAAGCTGAAATTTCTCAAAAATCTGACCTGGGTATATGCAGCGGCAGGCATGGCAGCCCTGTCCGTGGTGCTGATACTGGGATCCACCACCTATGGTTCTAAAATTTCCTATTCTATAGGCGGAATCACCTTTCAGCCCTCTGAATTCGTTAAGATCCTATTTGTGTTTTTTGTAGCGGGTGCCCTGTATCAATCTGCATCCTTCAAGGAGGTGGCGGTCACTGCGGCTGTGGCAGGCATCCATGTTGTTGTCCTGGTGGTTTCCAGGGATCTGGGAAGCGCACTTATCTTTTTTGTTGTTTATGTGATGATGGTATTTGTGGCAACCAGAAATCCCTTTTATCTCCTGGCCGGAGCCGGGGGCGGGAGCTGTGCCGCTTATATCGCCTATAGGTTGTTCAGCCATGTGCAGATCCGTGTACAGGCCTGGAGTGATCCCTGGAGCACTATTGACTCGGCTGGCTATCAGATCACCCAGTCTCTCTTTGCGATCAGCAGCGGCGGCTGGTTTGGCCTTGGGCTGTTTCAGGGAACTCCCGAATCTATTCCCTTTGTAGAGGCAGATTTCATTTTTTCGGCAATTGCAGAGGAACTGGGGATCGTATTTGCCATGTGTGTCATCCTGGTGTGTCTGAGCTCCTTTCTCATGCTTGTGGAGGTTTCCTTAAGACTGAAGGACTGTTTCTATCAGCTGATTGCCTTTGGTCTGGCTGTTACTTATATTTTTCAGGTCTTTCTGACCATTGGCGGCGGCAGCAAGTTCATACCTCTCACAGGAGTGACACTGCCTCTGGTAAGCTACGGAGGAAGCTCCGTACTGACTACCCTGATTCTGTTTGCCATTGCCGAGGGGCTGTGTATGGTGAGGAGGGATGAGGAGAGGGAAGAGCAATGGGAGGAAAGGCAGAGGAAAAAGGCAGAAAAACGAAATGAATTGGAGATAGCAGATGTCTGGGATGAAATGGAAGAAGAAAAAGTCTGAAAACAACAGTAAAAGCAGGAACAGTCTGCCAATCATGACGGTGGCCAGTGTGTTTGTGGCTGTTTTTCTGGGGATGATGGCCTATATCTGCCATTATTCCATCACCCACAGGCAGGAGCTGATTAACAATAGCTATAATGGCAGACAGCAGATGCTGATCGCTAAAAACGTGCGGGGGAGGATCTATTCCAGGGATGGAGACATCCTGGCAGAGACTGTGACAGACAGTGAAGGAACAGAGCGCAGGGCATATCCCCATGCCAATCTCTTTGCTCATGGAGTAGGATATGCCTCCAACGGAAGGGCAGGGGCAGAGGCCATAGGAAACTATTATCTGATTAATTCCAATGCCCCGCTTTCCCAGAAGGCGGCAAACGACATGGCCGGAGAAAAATATGAGGGAGACAGTCTCTATACCACCTTTGATGTAAAATTGCAGCAGGTGGCTTCCCAGGCCCTGGGCGTATATAAGGGAGCGATTATTGTTTCGGAGCCGTCTACCGGAAAGATAATGGCTATGGTTTCCAAACCGGATTTTGACCCAAATCAGATTCAGGCGTTCTGGGATGAGCTGGTTGCCGACAAGGAAAGCGGAATCCTGCTCAACAGGGTGACCCAGGGGCTCTATCCCCCCGGCTCCACTTTCAAGATTATTACCGCTTTGGAATATATCCGGGAGAACCCGGATACCTGGCAGAGCTACAACTTTTACTGCAGCGGCAGCTTAGTGGATGGTTCAGACAGGATCAGCTGCTATCATGGACAGAGTCATGGCCAGGAGAATCTGGCCAGATCCTTTGCCAAATCCTGTAATTCCTCCTTTGCCAGTATCGGTCTGCAGGTGGATCGATTAAAATTTCATAATACGCTGGAGGGACTGCTGTTTAACAAAGGGCTTTCTATCGGCATGAACCACAGCAAAAGCCGGGTGGATGTAAGCGGTGATTCTACCAATGCCCAGATGATGCAGACGGCCATCGGACAGGGCACCACGGGAATGACACCGCTCCATCTGAATATGATCACCAACGCCATTGCCAATCAGGGATCTGTTATGAAGCCCTATATCATAGACCGTGTGGAGAACAGCGTGGGGACGGTGATCAAGCAGTTCACACCGTCAGCCTATAAAAAAATCATGTCTCAGGAAGAGGCTGAGATCCTGAAGGGGCTGATGCAGGGAGTGGTGGAGGAAGGGACTGCCACCCGCTTAAAGGGGCTGTCCTACACTGCTGCAGGTAAGACCGGGTCTGCCGAGTACAGCAATGTAAAGGAGGACTCCCATGCCTGGTTTACCGGATTTGCGCCGGCAGAGGAGCCGGAGATCAGCGTGACCATCATCATCGAGGGAGCGGGCTCCGGAGGAGACTATGCCGTTCCCATCGCCAGGAGAATCTTTGATGCTTATTTTGAATAAGTCTATATCATCATCAAAAAAAGTCCCACAGCAGAATGTTTGCCGGGGACTTTTGTACATGATGATGTAGACAGCTATGTATCAGAAAATAGACTCTATCTCTAAATGGGGCTCTGAGAGCAGGTCGATAAGATATCCGTCCTCTGTCCGCAGCATGGGACGGGACAGGTGCTTCTGGTTGATCAGGATGATCTCAGCAACCCTGTCATCATTCAGTCTTACCTTCCGTCCCATCTGTGTGCCCGCGATGTGTGAGAGAATGGGGCGGAGAACAGACTCATCATAGGTGATGAAGCCTGCTTTTTCAAAGTTGGAAATCATTTTAAACTGATGCATGGTGCTTCTGTAAATACGGGCGGAGGTCATAGCCTCATAGGAATCAATGATGGCAATGTATTTGGCGAAACGGTCGATTTCCTCACCCCGCAGGGCGGAAGGATACCCGGAACCATCATAGCGCTCATGGTGCATCAGTGCCGCATTGGTGATGTGCCTGTCCAGGTGCAGAGGCTCCAGCAGCTGGAAGCCCAGAATGGTATGAGCCTTTATGTGGTTAAATTCAGCCTGGGTCAGCTTATCCGCCTTCCAGATCAATTCGTCTGGCAGCTTCAGTTTTCCGATATCGTATAAAAATCCGCACTGTATCAGCAGCTCTGCATCCGCCTGGTTCAGATTGATCCAGCGGGCAAAAACACCTGCGATCAAAGCAGAGTTGAAGCAGTGGGCATGGGTCATATCGTCTTCGCTGGGAAGCATATTGTAAAGATAATCCAGCAGCGTATCCCCATTGGGGACACGGGAGGCGATAGAAGCATAGAGCTCCATAAGACGGTTCATGGAAAAGGCTGTTCCATTCAAGACAAATTCCATCATCAGGGATTTATAGGATGAAAGGCATTCGTTGTAAACCGATTCAAATGTCTTGAACCCATCACTCAGACGCACCTTTTCAAAGTGGGTGGTAGCATAGTCCGCCGGTTCCATGATCGTAGCGCACATGATGGAGTAATGGGACAGTTTTTTTATGTGTGCCTCTGTGAGAACGGTACGTGCAGGGATCAGAAGTTCATTTTGATAGGTATAAACATCTTCGCCCAGTTCCATGCCAGGCTTTATAGCAATAGTGGCATATTTCCGCATAGGAATTATCCTCTCTTTCTGAATGTATAATATTATGTTAAGTATAATTT
Organism: Lachnospiraceae bacterium; assembly: GCA_022781985.1. GTDB lineage: Bacteria > Bacillota > Clostridia > Lachnospirales > Lachnospiraceae > Kineothrix. The sequence goes on from JALESH010000067.1 coordinate 31,041, forward strand.
ATCCTTTTGGAAAGTTCAATATATTTCCCCAAAAATTGCAGGGCAATATAACAGTTTATGCTTGGAAAGCGGGAAAAGTGTGTTATAATGCTTTTATGGTGCGAGATAACTAGGTATAAGGATGGTCGAAAAGGGAAGCATGAAGTTTTATAAAGGCCTTTATGTAGGGAAGGGTATAAGGAATCCAAATAAAGTGAAGTGGAAGCTGCGGTGCCATGCTGGGCAGTTTACAGTTTATGTCATAACGCTGGCAGAGGGCAGCGACCAGCTTGAGATCCTCCACAGTGCTTTTCTGCAGCAGAAATATTACAGAAAGCATCCGCCCTATATCATAGGTATTGCGGGAGGGTATGAGGAGGCAGTTGCTTTGGTGGTGGAAATAGTGGAGGAGGCACTACAGAAGCTCGGCAGTCCCGATTTAAAAAAATATTTGCTTTCAAGGCTTGGTTAAGGGGTAGATATGCTGCACATATTAATATTGATTCTGGAAATACTGGGTATCCTTCTGGCAGTATCTGCGGGCATTCTCCTGTTTTTGCTGCTGGCCCTGATCTTCCTGCCCTTTTGTTACAGGATCGAAACGGCAGGCAGGCTGGAAGAAAAAAGGGAGTTTCGTGCAGAGTTAAGGGTGGTCTGGCTGTGTTTTATTCTGAAAGGGGTGTATCCTTCTCTGAAAAAAGGGATTCGGTGGCGGATTCAGCTGGGCTGTTTTCCTCTTTATGATTCAGCTGGAAGGAAAGTCGGAAACAGGCGCAGGAGGAAAGCTGAGGGCGGCCCCGCCCCCAGGGCTGGAAATAAAAGGGACGGGGAGGAGGCGGCAGAGAGGAAAGAGGATGGGGATGAGAGGTCGTCTCCCGGGTCTTTTGAGGAGGCCGGCTCATCATCTGCCCCTCCAAAGCCCCGGGAGACGGCGGCAGAAAGCAAGGTAATGGATCGGCTTTTGGCCTTTCGGGGAAAAATGGAGTACACCATTGGAGGAATATATGATAAGATAAAAAAAATAATAGAAAATATCCGGTATTATATAGATGTCATCCGTGGAGATACCTTCAGGGCTGCTTTTTCCCTGTCAAAGGAGGAACTGGCCAGGGTGCTGCGGATGATCTGTCCGAAGAAATGGGAAATGCAGCTGACTGCAGGGATGGGGGAGCCATCCTCTACGGGGCAGATGATGGCGGCCTATGGTATCCTATATCCCCGGATCGGAAGCCATGTGATCCTGCAGCCGGATTTTGAAAAAAGGGTGCTGGAGGGCCGCGGATATCTCAGGGGCAGGGTGACTGTGTTTATCCTGCTGGTCGCTGCTCTCAGGCTGTATCGGGATAGAAATCTAAGACAATTGCTCAGACTGTTAAAAAAGGAGGAGACTTAAATGGCGGAAAATAATTTCTCAGGAGTGATTGAATCCCTGATGAGCGGGATGAATGGTGTACTGTCCACCAAGACGGTGGTAGGAGAGGCAACCCAGGTAGGAGATACCATCATCCTGCCCCTGGTGGATGTCAGCTTCGGCGTGGGAGCCGGCGCCAGCTCTGCAGATAGCAAAAATGGAGGGGCAGGCGGTTTTTCAGGCAAGATGACTCCCAGTGCTGTACTGGTGATCAAGAACGGTACCACCAAGCTGGTGAATGTGAAGAATCAGGATACCTTGACCAAGCTGCTGGATATGATACCTGATCTGGTGGATAAGTTTACCAATCCGGCCGAAAGGGAAAGCCGGGAGTCTATGCCTGATGATGAGACAGTAGTAGACATTGCCTTTCCGGAAGAAGAAAAATAGAGTATTTCTTTTCCGGCAGCTGCATAAGATAGAATAAAGGCATAAGCGGGGATATGGCGGCATGAAAAAAATGATTGGTTTTATTGCATTTTGGATTGCGGTAGGCATGTTACTTATGCTTTTTTTCACCAGCCGGTTTATTGGATTGATTATCTGTGCGCTGCTGCTGCTGATAGGGTATAACTTTTATTACTGTGACTGACATTCTCCAGTGTTTGAAGGGAGTATGGATATAAAGATGAGAGATGCGGAAGAAATACTGCAGGATGGCCGGGAAGAAGAACTCAGGGAGCTGAAGCTTTTTCTTTTCAGGGAGAATATACGCGTGGAGGCTCTGCGCTGCGAGCTGGAAGAGGCGCAGAGCCTTTTGGAAAAGGAAATGAAGCAGTTTCAGGATGAGAGGAAAACATGGAGCCGGCGTATGGAAATGGACAGAAAGCGGCTGGTGCAGGAGAATCATTTTTTTGAACAGAAGATGAAGATTCTGCAAAGCGGTTTTGAGAAGCTGGATGAGGACAGGCGTAAATTCCAGAAGGAAAAGGAGCGTTTCCGTGGAAAAAAGGAGGGCTTCAAGGACAGCGCCATTATTTTTCACAGGCCGGAGCTGGCAAACCTGCTGTTTCGTGGGGTCAACAGCTTCCTTGCCCTGAAGAAGCGGTACAGGGATCTGGTTAAAATGTTTCATCCTGACAATGTGGCCGGTGATCAGGAGATGGTGCAGATCATCAACAGAGAGTATGAGAAACTGAAAAAAGCTTATGAGAAAACCTCATAAGCCTTGGAGAAAAACGTAATACGAAAATCTGCAGTAAAAAAACAGCTTTGTAAGCTGTTTTTTAATTACATCCGATAAACTAAGCTCTGTCAACTTTGCCTGATTTCAGGCAGCTCGTACAAACATGCATCCTTTTAGCGCCGCCGTTAACCTTGCATTTCACCTTTTTCACATTGGAATTCCAGATTCTGTTAGATCTTCTATGAGAATGGCTGACATTATTACCAAAATGAGCGCCTTTACCACAAATATCACATTTAGCCATTTTTGCACCTCCTCAAACTTAAACTCACAACATTTGTATAATATCAGAAAAAATTCAAAAATGCAAGTAAAAATTTTGTTCATAAAAAATTTCTTGTTTCTTCACAGGATTGCGGTTATAATACATCATATAAATACATCTGTTTGTGATATGGAATGAAAGTAAAGCAAAGCATGGATATAATAATTTTAAAATAAGGAGGTATGTTATGAAAGCTTCTTCTATGAATATGAAGGTATCGAA
>JALESH010000008.1 GCA_022781985.1 Lachnospiraceae bacterium
TACAGTGTCAAAAGTACAAATCCACGACATGCTTGCATGTCAGTGGATGAAGGACTTTATGACACGCCCCACAATGAGGATGAAGTGGGGCGAAGACCCATGAAAATCCGAATTGTGGGTAGAATTGTGGGAGCTGCTTGCGACGAAACAATTCGTAATCTCTTTTGACACTCAAATCATTGAATATTGCTTTTCACTTATTTAGTGAATAGAAAAAGACCGTTATCTATGGTATAATGAATAAGAATCTATATCCCCCATTTGAAATGGGGGCCGAGGCAAAGCCGTAGCGTTGCAGAGAGTACCAATATAAAAACCTCCTATGCTACAATGATATTGGTTTCGCAGGCCATATCAAAAGCAGAGGAGGTATCCATAGTGGATAATCAAAGTATACAACATACGCGTTGGAATTGCATCTACCATATTGTTTTTATTCCAAAATATCGTAGAAAAATCATGTATGGAGAAGTGTGCTGCAATAGCACCAAAGATGAGTGTATCAGATTTTATGTCATATCTTAAAGGAAAAAGTACATTGATGTTGTTTGATAGACATCCGGAATATAGACAAAAATGGGCGGATAGACATTTCTGGGCACGTGGATACTATGTATCAACGGTTGGAAATGTCAATGAGGAAACAATCATTCGATATTTAATTGTTGGCATACCTTTTTCAGAGCTTACGCATTATGCATTGCCCGTTCAATACTGCCGCTGCTCTTTTTGTGTTTTTTTGCGATGATATGGCACAGGTTGGGAGTCGGCTCATTCATCACGATCTGGATTCCGTCGATCCTGATTTTCTGAACCATTCGTCTGCTCCTTTGTTCGGAGCTTTCATCTAATGGCATTTGATGGGTATTTGAATGCCGGCTCCGGTTTTTTATGACAGATTTCATCATTCTAAAAAAATCAACAGCACTCCTGGATGAATAATCAGCCTGATGCTTGCAGAGTATGAAACTTCGACAAGTAATACAGTCAATTCATTTTCCATATTCGGCTCCTCCATATTCCACTGATATTATCAGTATATATTAATTACCAACGAAAAACAACGAGAAACAACGAAAACCAACGATTTACAACAAAATAATACATCAAAAAACAAGTTATTTTATATGACAAGCATATAAAAATAATAAAGCAAAGGAGGAGAAAAAGTGAAAAAGCTAATATCATATTCGATATTATTTTCGATTGTTTTGCTTCTTGTTACCATCACATCCAGGGCACAGGAAAAGACATCCTTCTTTCCTGTAAGCAGCGAGGTGGTTTTTTTGCTGGACACCAGCGATTCCATGAAGTCAGATACGGACGGTAGCGTTCAGGATATGGTTCGGCAAATTTTATACAGTCTTCCTTCCGGTACCAGCATAGGATTGGTGGCGTACAGTACAGATATTCAATGCGTACAGCCGCTGGGGACGAGGGCAGAGCAGCTGGACAGCGCTTTAAATACTATGAAATACGCAGGATACAGTAATGCCGGACTGGGGCTGAAGGAGGCAGTGGCACTTTTTTCCGCAGAGGAGAGGACTGAGAAACATATCATCATGATTTCAGACGGAGAAATCGAATTAAAGAGAGACGAAGGGAGTGAACAGTCGAAGGAAGAATATCACAGCGCATCTAGAGCAGCCGTCGATAAAGGGATAAAGATACATATTATTATAGTGGAAGGGATGGCTGAGGAGGAGATTGAGATCCTGGATGCTGCCGGTATGACAGGAGGGGAGGCCTATGCCCAGGGAAAGGATGGTACGCTATCCCGAATTGCAGGGGAGGTGGTGTCCAAACAGCTTGGATTTTCAGGAAAAGCTGTGGGGACAATGGAAGGGAAAAGTGGGAATTTTCATATAGAGCTGCCGCAAAGCAGTGTATCTGCAGTAAAAATACTGCTGACTGGAAACTGCAGCATGGAAAGCGTCAATGCGGATTATGCTGCAGAAAATGGGAGGATTATTACAGGTAAATGCTTTGCGGTAATTGATTTGAAGCATCCTGACGGACGGCCTGTTGATGTGTCCTTTGAATTGGAATCGGCTTCTGCGGTGAGCGCCAGCATGCTCACGGAATATCAGGCTGCCGTCTCAGTGGAACCCAAATATACCAGCAGGGCGGTAGAAAATGGCGGGGAAAAAGGCTATAAGCATTTCGCAGAGCTGCTTATAGATCTGAGAAACAGGAGGGGGGATCAGGAGAGCCTGTGGAAGAATGGCCTTCCTGAGGGAAGTACTGTACGGTACACCATAAATGGTAAAAAGTACGAAGGTGAAATTAAAGATGGGATTCTGCAGCATTCCATGCAGGTAGACGGAGTGGAGCAGATTGAGGTATCCGTTGAGCTGAAACCCTCCTATGGGATTTATGAGGTGATGCAGCCCGGGAAAATACAGGTGGAGCTGCCGCCGGATCCCATGCCGGAACCGCGGATTGACTATGGTCCCCTATGGATGATAGTGGGGGGACTGGCAATGCTTCTGTTCCTGATCATTGTGTTACAGGTGAGAAAAGGCAGAACCACTTTGGTCTATGTGGCAGGCCCGAGATTGAGAGGGGAGCCCGAAAAATATGAAGCAAAATCCTGCCAGTACAGTGGAAAATTCAACCTGTATGTGGTGCAGACTAAAAATGGCCAGGATATTGCACCTTGTATTTTCACCCTGTTCGGCAAAAAAAGCGGCCGGATCACCCTGGAGTGGATCCTGAACAATTGCGGCATCAGGCTGGGGAGCAATGAGACAGGGGATATCCTCTTTTATCCGGGGGCGGAGAAGGCTGTGATCGTCATGGATCAGTCGGAGAGCTGCACCGTGATGAGGGGGATGGAAATATTGAAAAAGGGAATCGGATATCCGGTTTATTACCATGAAAAGCTGACAGTGACCCTGGAGGATGGACTCACGGAGCTGGAACTGCACTATAAAAACCTGAAGGCCGGAGAGAGGGAAAATGGAAGAAGATGATTCGGACATAGTACATAGATTGCAACAGTTTACCTGCGGCATTGGCAGAACAGCAGCCTGTACAGACAGAGTGCTGAGTGGACTGATACCATAAATCATATAAGGAGGAGCAAGATGGGAAACACAATCAACCAAACCAACAGAACCCTGCTCATGGAGATGCTGAATCCGGAGAAGATGGACTTCCTGACACTTGTGGGAGACGTGAGGGGAATGGAAAGCCTGTCAGATGACAAAATCAGGGAAATCAATGAACATCTGCTGGTACACAGCTTTGCGGAGGCTCTGGAAAAGCTGGACCCCACGGTCTACAGCTATTTCGATGCAAACAGTCAGAAGGTGATCTACAGACTGGAAAAGCCTGAGACGATTGCAGAGGAAATGCTGACAAGGATTCCGGTCAATGATAAAAATGCTGTGATGAATATGCTGATGTCCATGATAGATACCAAGAGGGCAGAAGGAGCGATCAATGTTGATTTTAAATTTGAAAAGCTGACAGAGATGATATCTCCCAAAAAGGTAATGGATGATATCAAACAGAACCGGAAGGAGCTGCAGTATACCTATGGGGAGTATGCCATGCTGGAAGAGGGAGATCCCAAGAAGAAGGATCTGGCAGACAGGCTGAATGTAATGTTTGAGGAGGCCAGCGCCAACTACAATAATGTGATGGCGATGCTTCCGCTGGCCATTGAGGACATTAAGACAAGGCTGCTTCTGGGGGAAGGCGATGTCAAGAAGGACAACACACCGCTGGCTCTGGGCGTGCTGAGCATGGGGGATGATGGAGAGCTGAAGGTGCTGGAGGCTCCCAAGGCAGAGACTACAGCCCTGGCAGCAGTGGATGACCATATCAACACAGGGCTGATCGCCGCTCTTAAAGAAGACTATGAGGCGCTGAATGAGGACAGCAACAGCTATACAGAGGCATTGGTGGCCCGGACCTTCTGTCCCCTGGCTTCCACTATGGAGAGCGGGATAGACCGGAAAAAGGAAGTGGAGAATTACAACTCCTATCTGGCTTTCTATAAGGAAAGCCAGGATGAATTTATCAGGACGGTGAAGCCCCTGTTAGAGAAACTGCTGGGCATCTGGTGTTTTTTTGAGCAGTATCCAAAGAAGACTAAGGGGATGAGGCCCTCCATGCTCATTGCAAACCAGTCTATGGAAATGATGTCAAAATCCAGTAATATTCCAAGGCTGGTCACCTATTTGAATACTGTAAATGCGAAAAACGATTTCAGCAATACTGTGTGGTATGCAGTGGCGCCCTCCATCTCCCTGGACCAGTATTCCAAAATGAAGATCACAAGAGAACGCTTTAAGGGGAATGAAGCAGCCGCTAAAACAGATGTGAACAGTGTGGAAGCGCTGTCCAGAATACTGGATGTGTTTACGGATTATGAAGTGCAGTGCTTTTTCAGCTACGAGACCGGTGACAGCACCACTTTTAACACCTTGGCAACAGAAGGGATAGAGAAGTACGAGGAACGATGTGCGCCTCTGGCAGGAAAAGCCTTCAGCGAGTATGCCATCCCCTGCATCCCCAACTTTACGATCATTCCAAAGGATAAATCCGGGGTAATCCTGGACCGCAGGATGGTGATCAATGAAGAGGATGTGGTGGAGCTTTCCAAGGAGAGCGAGGACATCATGAAGCTGTGGATCGACGGGGTTTATGTAGGAGCTGCTTATGTGGCGGCCGGACTGGTGGCGGCCTATCAGAGTCCCGATTATCTGAAGGAGAAGTTCGGCAAAGGGGTGGATCCGGAGCTGCCGGGAGTAAGGTTTGACATAGAGGCGGATGATCATTCCCTGGCTGTGAGGACTATCATGGCCAAGGAGATCACCGGCTTCACCAACTCCATCAAAGCGGATATTAACCGGAAGAATTTCGGCTTCGTTTTCTCTTCGGAAAATGCTGTTTATCAGGGTAAGGACATTACCAATATTATGGTTTATAAGGCGAGAAACCTGCTCAATGACGGGGCAGTGTATGAACCCATTTATAAAACTCAGGTGACCACATATATCGAACGTGTCCTGAGACACGGAACAGGGGATTTCAAGGAGGATTCCATTGTGCAGTTCTTTTCCAACAATCCAAACAGCCAGAAGAGCAGATGGCTGTCCAAACGGGAGTGCATCAATGCGATCCTTGGCAGGGGCGATGACATTGCCTATGACATTGATGCGGAGAATGGCTACTGCACCCTGGATATCACATTTAACGGGAATGTGAAGAATCTGGAGGTAGAAATCAACCGCCTGAATGCGGCAGGACGGATATGAAATGCCGGGTATGAAATACCAGGTATGAAATACCTTGTATAGAAAGGCCTTAAAAGGATGTCGTGTCTCGGCGGCGGAAGCATCAGCTGCAGGGGTATTACATAAAAAAAACAAAAGAAGGAGGAAGCAACAGTATGGGATTTCGAATGAAAATCACAGGCGGGGCAGAGCCAATCGTTTTTGATGAAAGAAGCATTGTGAAGGTGGATTTTGCCTCTGTATCATCCAAGGACTCCAATGCCAGGGCAACGGATTTTGGTCTGAGCGTTAGGGTATGGGGGAAGATGCTTTACAAGCTGGGCGGGGAGGGGAATGATGCTACCCTGGGACTGGCAAAATGGTCGCAGGTACCGTCGGAGAAGGCAGACTGCTATCGGAGCGCGGAGATTACGGTGCTGGCAGCAGGCCAGGTAGTACGTCAGTTTACTCTGCCGGACGCTTTCGTGATGGAGTACAGCGAAGAGGTGGATGATGAGAGTGGAGTAGGCATCTTTTACATCAATATGAAGCAGAAGAAGGATGAAAATGCGGCCGCTAGGATCGAAGGCGGTTTTAGCGGAGAATAAAAGGAAGGGAGGAAGAGAGCATGTCTTATAAGGTAAATATTGAAGGGGCAGAAAGCTTTGAAATCGCAAAGGAATGTGTCAGGAGCGTAAAATACACCACTGATATCCCCCTGGACTCCAATGCAAGAACCAAGGATGTGGGAAGCACGCTGACGATTACGGGAAGGATCCTGGCGGCAGTGGACGGAGATCCCTTTGACAGCACCAGGAAGCTGGCCCTCTGGTCGGCGGTTCCTGCGGAAAGGGCAGACTGCTACAGAAAGGTGACAGTAGAGCATGTGGCTGCCGGAGTGATGGAAAGGAAGTATCATTTTCCCAATGCCTTTGTGATTGATTACAAGGAGGAGTTTGGGGATGAGGAGGGAACCGGTACTTTTACGCTGGTTCTGAAGCAGAAGAAGGATAAGCTGGCCCTGGTGACTGTAGAGGGCGGATATGCGGCAGGATAGGTTATGTGTGGAAAGAAGGGTGTGTCTGTCAGAGGGGCACGCCTTTTTTGCAAAGAGGTGAGATATCCGAAAGCACCAAATAGTATGGAATGGTATACGGTAAAAGGAGGATATCCCATATGAGATATCAAAGAAATTATTATCAGGTTCTTGGAATGGAGCAGACAGCCTCCCCGGAGGAGATCAAAAAAGCCTACAGGAGGCTTTCAAAAAAATATCATCCGGATATGAACCCGGAGAGCCCGGAGGCCCGGAAAAGGTTTCAGGAGATTTCAGAGGCCTATGCCGTGCTTGGAAATGAAGAAAAGAGAAAAGCCTATGATAAGCGCCTCCAGGCCAATAGGGGAAGGAAAAGGGAAGAAGAGGGACAGAAGGGAAAGCAGCAGAGGAATGCCTCAAGAGGTGTGGAGTTTGACATTCATAGCATGTCGGAAAGCTTTGAGCGCTTCTTCGGCTTCCATCCGGAAAGCAGGGAGGTGAAGGAGGAGCAGATGAGTCGGCAGAAGAAAAAGGGTACGAATCCGCTGGATATGACGGAAATGTTTGAAAAATATATGAGAATGAAAGATTGAGGGAGCATGGAGAAAAAGATGGACAAAAGAAGAGGGATTGATCTGTGTATTGCCTGTATCTGCACAGCGATTATGGCAATATCCTGGTTTTACATAGAAGAGGAAAATATGCGTTTCTGGGTACTGGCTGTAAGCGGTGCGGCAGCTGTGTTTTTTGCTCTGCTGGCGGCAGTGGAGAAGGGAGGAGGACACAGGGGCAGGAGGGAGACAGAAATGCTTCCCGGGCAGCCGGGGATGATATCAGAGATCGTATTGCTGAGTGAGGAGGGAAACGAGCTGATGCTATGGGACATGTATGGAAGGACTGCTCTGGTCATCGGCAGAGCTGGGAAGGAGAGTCAGGCGGATATCGACCTGAGCAGCAGCCCCTATGCAGGCATGGTGGATGAGGAGCATGCGGTGCTGAATTTCTCCGGTGGGAACTGGTATATAGAGGATCTGGGGAGTGAGAATGGGCTCAGCATAAAGAAGAGGCCGGATGGTAGGGTTTACAGGCTGGCAGCCAAGCCCTGCATCTTGGAGGCCGGGGATCAGATCCTGGTAGGGATGAATCATCTGCTGGTCAGGTGAAAGTGTGAAAAGAAGGATGAGGAAGGAGACAAGGAAATGGGCAACAGTAATTTAATCCGCTGTCAGAATGGGCATATGTTTTCGGCGAGGAGGTATGGGACGGTATGTCCCTACTGCAATATTGAGACTGCCACGAGGGAGAAGCAGGAGACGGGGATCAGTGAAGAAGAGGCCGAGGAGCTGCTGTTCGTGCAGGACTCAGCCCCGGTGTGCGGCTGGATCGTATGTGTTTCCGGACCCAGGCAGGGGAAGGATTATAAGATCAGGCAGGGAAAGAATTTCATTGGTCGGGCTGACGATATGGATATCCAGATCCTTGGGGACAATAAGATATCCAGAAGGAACCACGGCGTCATCGTGTTTGACCCCAAGAAAAAAGAAACCGTACTTCTGCCGGGGGACAGCAACGGGCTTGTATACCTGAATGAAAATGCGGTATATACGCCGATGGCCTTGAATGCCTATGACACCATAGAGATGGGGGAAAGCATCTTTGTATTTGTGCCGTTTTGCGGAGAAAATTTTATGTGGGAGCTGTAGGGGCAAAGCTTGGAAAGGAGCGGATACAAGGGGATGAGTACTCCGTTGTTAGTGATGATTTTATTGGGGATCCTGGCTGCCTGCCTGATTCTGCTCCGGGCGGGCATGGGCAGGAGACTGAAAAAGGGGGCATGGCAGGGCTTTGAGGCAGGAGCGTGTAAAACCATCGGAAGCCGTCAGATCCAGGGGGACGCTTATGGAATCGTACAGAATGAGGACAGTGTCATGGCAGTATTGGCGGGAGGCATGGGCAATGGCTATGGAGCCAAGGCTGCCAGCCGGATTGTGGTGGAGGTTTTTGAGGATATGTTCCAGGACAGGAATGCTTTTTACAATCCCCAGTATTCTTTCAGAAGGGCATTCCATGCTGCTAATAAGAAAATACTGGATCATCTGGATGGGGAACGGGGAGCAGCGTCCGTCACAGCTGTTATGATAAAAAACAGAAAGCTGTATTATGCATCAGTAGGGAATGTGAAGCTGGCCGTCTGCCGTAACGGGGAACTGGTTCCGATCACATCGGGACATACCATCAGCATGCTGGCCAGACAGAAATACAGGGAGGGAAAGCTGACGAGACAGTCCGCTCTTTCCCTGCTGGAGCAGTACCGTCTTTATAATTATGTAGGTCAGGACGGATTCCGGGATATTGAATTTTTTGATACGCCGGTGGCCCTCTGCGGCGGGGAGTATGTGGCCCTGCTCAGCAATGGGATGTGTGAAGGGGTATCGTGGAGGAAGCTGGAAGAGTGCCTGGAGGGGGAGGGAAGCTGTCAGGAGAAGGCCCTTCGGATGGTGGAGCTGGTGAATGGGAGGATAGAGGAGGATGTGGATAATGCCAGTGTGGTGGTTGTGAAGGTGGGGTAGGAATCAGGCCATGATTGCAGCCCTGGGTTATGGGATTATGGCGGCCGCGGCATTAGTAGTGGGGGTGGTATTGATTATGGATGACGTAACAGTAGTTGGTATAGCAAATGATGCCCTGGCAGTGGCATGTATTACCGCTGCAATAGCGTATACAGTGATGATGCTGGATGAGCTGGGGATTTGTGCAGGTTAGGAGGAAGCGGGATGGCAGGAAAAGCATCGATCGTAAAAAAGGTACTGGGCCCTATGCTGGAAAAGGAAGGATTCCGGTACAAAGGGTATAAAAGGGTAGGAAATGATTTATGGCAGTTTGAACGGAGGGATGGGGAATGGCTCCAGCTTTTGAAGGTAGTGGGGAAGACAACGCTCAAATACATCAGTATTTCTATAGATGAAATCAAGCCGGAGGAAAATCCATGGAGTCCGAATGGTTTTGACATTAACTTTTTCGCAGAGAACCTGCATTATGAAGCAATGAAGTTTTACAGGGATGGGGAATCCTTTGAACAGGCATTAAAGGAGCTGGTTCCTATGATCCAGCAGTATTTTCTTCCGGGCTTTGCCAAGCTGAGGGCGCCCAGATATCAATACTGTGTGACAGCTCAGATGGAACGGAGAGTGTATGAGGAGAGGGCACAGCTGGCGGAGAAAATAAGGGAAAAATATGGATTGGAAGAAAGCAGGGAAGATGAGTTGCTTAAATTTTTAACGGATATCATAAGCCATTACAAAGGCAGCGCCATGGAGGAGTTCGCTGAGATTTTTCAGGAGCTTTCTGCCTATCTGGGGGAAAGTATTATTAAATATTTGGGAGGGTACTGCTGGATATGGGATGAACACAGAAAGGAATGTAGATTAGGTCAAATAGGTCAAACAGAATATTTTGAGAAGACAGTAGAGCCTATGTGGATTATATTTTGTGAATGGCAATCCGGATTGAATGTGGAGTGGTGGTATCAGCATTTATTTATAAATGAACGGAAGGCGAGAAAGGCGGTGCGGATGCGGGAGCTGGAAAAGCCGGAAAAGGCAGAATGGCATGAGTGGACCTACATGGACCGAGACTTTTCTGTTTTTATGGAGGGTCATGGATTCTGCTACGGAGGCTGGGTTGGGAAGGAAGACGGTTACCGTTTCTACAGAGAAAAAGGCGGTGGGCAGCAGGAGCTGTGGGTGAAGCGCGGCTGGGAGGAGATCTGGGTCATGGCTTATACCGCAGAGGGAAGGGCGCTGGAGCAGAGGGATCGGAAGGAGGGGCTGGAGCCCTGCGGAGGCATACACTGCTGCTGCAAAAGTGATTATTTTTATTTTATCCATATCGCAGGGAAGCTGAAGGAAGAGATAGAAAAAGAGTTCCTGCCCATGCTGGAGCAGGATGGGCAGGGCTGGACAGTACCCTGGGAACTGACGCCAGAGCAGGCAAGAAGGCAGTTTTATGAGAGGAAGGGGCTGCTGGAGGGCCTGCGGGAAAAATATGCCATAGACCGGGTCAGCCAGGAGCAGATGCCGGAGTTTATCAAAAACGTATTGGAGGAGAATGGAGACAGGAGCATGGAGGAATTTGGCGATACCCTCCTGGGCTTAGGCATCTGGCTGGGAGAAACCGCCATTGGAAAAAAGAAGGGCCGTCACTGGCTCTGGGACCAGCGGCATGGCGTCTGCATCGTCAGCCAGGGGGATGAACCCTCAGGCATAGCCCCGTCCCTTGCCCTGAATTATGCCTGGCAGAAGAAAAAGCCTGAAAATGTGGACAGGCTGTGCAGGCTGCTGCTGGATGACTGGGAGTAAGGAGGGATGTCTGTGGGAGCAATCCATGTTGGACAGATAGATGTGATAGGAATAGAGGGGATTGAAGAAATCCTGGATATCCATATCCATGCTGAAGCAGATAGCCATGCTTCCGTTTTTATCAAGGTTTTCATGGTATCGCGGGAAGCAGCAGATATTATACATATGTATGATCCCGCCATTCCGTATATATCTGCTGTACTTTTTGATAAGGAAATGCAGGAAAGTATCGTATATTATATGCCGCTGCTCGAGGAAGCCGGCCGCCAGGAATATAAAAACAGGCCGCTGGTAAGGCAGAAGCAGGATAGGAGATATCAGATCATCGCCCGGATGGATATGATAGAAAGTCTGCTTGTAAGGGGAGCCGCCGGGATTACTTTATCAGAGATAAAAGGAGCGCCATAAGATGAGAAAACAAAACAGCAGCTTTCAGGCCGCTTTCCTCTCGGAGGCCGGCGGTGAACTGGAAAATAACGATTATTTTGCCTGTGTGGAGTTGGATCAATATGCCTGCTATGTGATTGCGGACGGGTTGAATGAGGAGCCGGATGGGGAAAGCGCCAGGCTTGCCATCGAGACGGTCCTTCTGGCTTTTCAGGAGCATCCCTCCATCAGGAGGAAGGCGCTGCTTACCTATCTGAAATCGGGAAACAATGCATTGGCAAAGGCCAAAAGCCGCAGCCGTCTGAAGGCATCGGTAACGGTGGTGGTCACTGATTATACTCATATAAGGTATGCCTGTGCAGGAAATACAAGATTCCGGATGTACCGGGAGGGCCTTGTAAAGGAGCAGTCCCTGGATATGTCCCTGGGAAGGGAACTGGCAGGGGAGGGGAAAATTCCCGGGGATGCACTGGCCCGGCATGAGGAGAGAAATAACCTGCATACCTGGATGGGGCAGGGGAAGGGCTTCCGCCCCTTTGTGTCAAAAAAAATCCGGTTGGCCGACGGAGATATCCTGAATCTATATACCAGGGGAATATGGGAAAATCTGGATGAGGGGGAGTTGGGAGATGTCTTTTCGGAGGCAAAGGAGGAGCCGCGGGAGTGCCTGGACAATATTGAGGACATGCTGCTGTCCAGGCAGCCGGAGAGACTGGAAAACTATACCTTTGTATCCATCTTTGTCAATAAGGTATTTACGGATCCCAACAAAAAAAGGCGGCTGAGGAAAATCCTTACGGTATCCGTAGTCATCCTGACATTTCTTATCGTGGCGGCTTCAGCCGTGTGGATTCTGTATCAACAGAGAGTAAAGAGGACAGAGGAGCTGGATCAGAAGCTGTCCGGTACCCTGGAATATATCCGGGACAACAATTATATCCGCGCCGGAAAGGAATGTGAAGCGGCATTGGAGACAGCAGAGAAGCTGAAGGATAAGGAGGCCGTTGAGAGGGTAACTGCTTATCTGAGGCTGATTGAAGCCGTCAACCAGGCGGATGAAGAGTATGGGAAGCAGGAATACGGGCGGGCCCGGGAGGATTACATGGCAGCCCTAGAGCGCTCCCGTCAGGCGGATCATGTGGGGGCAGAGTACATAAATAAGCGGCTGGAGACCATAGCCGATTATCTTGCTGTGTTTGATCATATCCGGCTGGGGGACTCTCTGGCAGAAAAACTGGATTATGCCAGGGCAGAGGAAAAATATCTGGAGGCCAGACGGCTGGCCACCCGGATTTATTTTGAGGAGGGCCGCAGGGAGGCGCTGGAGGCGTTGGAGAGGCTGTACGAGGCTCAGGCCAGGGAGGAAGCTGAAAGGGATGCTATCCTGCAGGAGGCGGCTGCAGAGGAAGCCGCCGCAGCAGAGCTGGTCAGCAGAGGGGATAAGGCCTTTGCAGAGGGGGACTACGAGGGAGCCGGATTGTATTATACCATGGCAGAGGAAAAGTACCGGAAGCTGGCAGATGAAACCAATACAGAGCTGTCAGGGGCCAAGCGGAGATCCTGTGAAAAAAAAGCCAAAGAGAAGGAGGAAAAGAAGGAACTGGCAGAGGAGCATTTGGCAGAAGGAAAGGCCCGGGAGGAGGCCGGGGATTTTGCAGAAGCCAAAAAGCAGTACCTTCTGGCAAAGGAAATCTATACGGGCCTGCAGGAGGAGGAGAAAATCCGCCGGACAGAGAGTCTGATGGAGCGGCTGGAGATTGACCAGCAGGAGCAGCAGAGGGAAGAGGAGAAACAGGCTGCTGAGGCGGCAGCGGCTTCCCCTGCCCAGACCGTGTCGGGAAATACGGCAGAGTAATCCCATACCATACATTGCAGCACCGGAAAGGAGGAGCGTGATCATGAAGGAATACCCCTTTGATTTTGAACGATATATTGCAGAGCGGCTCCGGGAGATAGATGACCTGGACGAGCGGCAGTATGCAAAAAAAATTCTGGCGGAGGGATTGGGGAATATCCTGCGGGAGACGGAGAAGAAGTACAGGCAGCTGGAGGAGAGGATTTACCGGGAGCTGGAGCTTCCGGATAACCGCTACCAGATTGTTACTACGGTAGTCAGGGAGGCTCATTATGACCCTACCAACCATACCCTCTTCCCTGTCTTTGCCCGGGATCTGAAAAAAGAAGAGTGGCAGTCGGCGCTTTCCTCGGAGGGGCTTCAATATGCAGGGACTGTTTTTCTGAAAACAGACCGGAGAGGCTGTGCCGGATTTGAGGCAGAGGGCAGGTTCCCGGGAGAAATTCCTGACAGTACAGGCAGAGGACGGTATGTGGACTGCCGGATAAAAAAGGCGGGCCGTTACCGGGAAGCCATGGAAGAGCTTTATGAGATATTCCAGAAAAACGGCATCCCCTGGCGGACCGTGAACATAGCCTACCTGGATAAATTTTATGATGTGTTTCTGGAAACGGAGGAGGCAGAGGATATCGCCCTCCGGGAGCTTTCCATTGACTTTGGCCCTTATGCGGAGGCGGTCTGCCGGGATATGCTTCCTCTCTGGAATCTGGAGCCGGTCACCTTTGACAGTAAGGATTTCATGCTGCCCTGTATCGACGGGATGTACTATGAGCACGAATTTGATATGGCAGGCAGGGCAGAGGGGGATGACTATCTCATCCGTCCCAACCAGGAGATACTGGAGATCCGGTATGAAAAGGAGAAAATCATCCTGAAATCTGCCAGGGAGGCCTTTGAGAAATGGGGAGCTATACGGCTGGCACAGGGAGAGACAGTGCGTTCCCTGGACTATGACGAGCCGTTCTTGGCCAATGCCAGGAGGGATACCTTCCTCCGGCGTTATTCCGGAGACTCCGGCGTCTGTCTTTCCAGCAAAATGGATCTCTTCAGAAGAGTTTTTGAGATAGACCCGGAGGGCTATCTGGAGCTGGCAGATTACGAAATACTGGAGGCCGGCAGGGAGGGATGGCAGGAGGAAACCATGAACTGGTTTGTCCGGGACGAGCTGTTCCCTCTGGATGTGAGGCGGATCCTTTTACTGAAGTTCAGGGAAAAAAATCCGGGCTGCTACTTAAGTGACAGTCTGGTCTGGTTTGTGGTTTCACAGCTTCAGCTGGAAATCAGTGAATTCCGCTGTGCAGGAGTCCTGCTGCAGGAGGGCGCAGCAGTGTGAAACGGGAGGGAAGGACATGAATTATGCATGGGAAGCGGCTCTGCAGGCAGACCGGGAGGGCATACCCAGGGAGAAGCTGGTGTTTGTTCCGCTGCAGGACGGGAGCCCCTATACAGAGATTGGGCAGGAGATGATCAATGCAAGGCAGCTGGATAGGGCGGAGGTGGGGATCAATCCTCTTTACCGGTTTGCAGGGGTGTTTGCAGAGATTTTTGACAGGAATACAGAGGGATATGAAAAGACCAGGGAGCTGCTGTTTCGGATCTTTATGCAGTATATGGTGCAGCTGGATCTGCGGCAGGGGCTGAGCAGGCAGGAGTACGCCCTCCGGTTCCTCTTCAGAGACATCCAGGAGGGCGTATATGGAGAGCGGGCAGCGGAGGTTATCTGCGGGATAGAGCAGGGAAAGCGGCGCAGGCTGCTGCAGCTGATCCTGAAGCTGTACCGCTGTGGCAGCTCCCTCCATCTGTTCCGGGAGGTCATGCGGTGTATGTATCCGGATTCCCTGGTTTATGCCAGCAATGAGGAGGTGCAGCAGCTCCTGATTTATGTGGGGGTGGAGGAAACATCGGAGGAGGCCGGGAGGATGGTATTTTTAAGGGACATGTTTCTGCCGGTCAGTCAGCAGGTCTATCTCTTCTGGGAAAGACATTTTGGCATCATAGACGTGGAGGAGACGATGGTACTGGACGAGATGGTACTGTTTTAAAATAAAGGAAGGTACTGGAGAGTTATGAAGAGATGAGGTAGGAAGAGATGGACAGATACGGATATGTACTGAAACGGAAGGGAGAAAAGCAGGAGCCTGCAGGGAGGTATCACAGGTCAGATCTGCTCCTGATGACCACTTATCAGCTGAAAGAGATCTGCAGGACGGAAAAGATCATTCAGGGCGTGGTAAATCCGATGGATAAGGAGGAACTGATCAGGGTCATTTTAAGATACCGTGGAGCAGAAGAACACCTTCTGATCAAGGAGGCTTCCGGTCTGGAGGCCCTGGAGAAACTGGTGGGAAAATGCCGGTTCGTGGAACGTCAGGAAACAGGTATAAAATGCAGCTCCAAAATCATTGCCTGGGAAGGGCTTGCCCTGGGGTTTTATGACGGCATCACCATCCCTTATGCGGAAGAGCTGGCGGGAACCAATGCCCTGGTGATAGGCGGGGACGGTACCGTCTGTACGATCCTGAACGTGGAGGCGAAGGGAAGGGAGCGGAAGGCTCTCTACCTGACGAAGGCCGCCGGCATCCCCTGCAGGGAATCCGGAGTAAAGGACTACAGCCTCTGCTGTATGAGCCGTAGGAACTCAGAGATCCTGTACAGGATCTGCAGGGGGGAGCAGACTTATCTGCCGGAGCGGATGGAGGTATATCAGATTCCCCTGCTGGATTTTCAGGTTCGCAGGCCCGTCCCTCTGTCCCTGCCCCTGGCCATGGACTTCGGCACCGCCAATACCACTGCCGGGGTGTACCTGGACAGCCTGTACTTTGAGGCCATGGGGCTGCAGGATGGAACCAACGGGCTGAAAAGCAACGAGGTAAATTATGCTCTTTTTTATGACACTTCCTCTGACTGGGAGGAAACTGCCCTGCTGCCCAGTGTGGTGGGTGTGCTGTCAGCAGAGCCGGGGGAGAACAGGTTCTCCTTTGGCTATGAGGCAGTACGGCTGGCCAATGCCAGCTTTCTGGATGAGGGCTTCTGTATTTTCTATGATATTAAGCGGTGGATCGTAGATTATGACAGAGAGGAAGAAATCACAGACCGGCAGGGCAGGAGGGGTTTTGTCAAACGAAAGGATATCCTGAAAGCCTACTTCACCTATGTGATAGAGGAAGCCTGCAACCGATTTAAATGTGAGGTGGGAGCAGTCCATGTCTCCTGTCCGGTGAAGCAGAAGGCCAGGTTCCAGCGGCTGTTTGAGGAAATCCTTCCTACCTGCTCTCTGGAAAAGAAGGACATGATCGACGAGGGGGTCTGTGTGCTGTACAGTACCCTGTCCGAGATGATCCGAAAGGGAAAGGCATCGGATGGAAGGGAATACCGGGCATTGATCATTGACTGCGGGGGAGGCACCACAGACCTGTGCTCCTGCAGCTTCCGAATCTGGGACAGGCGCGTGTCCTACCGGATAGAGATCGATACCTCCTATGAGAACGGGGATACGGATTTTGGAGGAAACAACCTGACCTACCGCATCCTGCAGTTTCTGAAGATCCTGGCGGCAGATACTCTGCAGGGCAGGGGCAATGCCAGGGGAAAGGCATTGCTGCAGGGGTTTGAAGGGGACATCTACCGGGCTGTGGATGAGCGGGGTACGACAGCGCTTTACCAGGATCTGGAAGAGGCATATGCCGAGGCAGAGCAGTTTTTTCCCACCCGCTTCAGGGACTACGGACACAGGAGCCGGGCCGATTATTTTAAGGCAAAAAATAATTTCTATTTTCTGTTTCAGGCAGCAGAGAAGGTAAAAAAGGAGTTCTATAGCCACGCGGATACCATACGCATCGCCCTTTCCTCCCTACCGGTAAAGGAGAATGCCACCACCTGGATACCGGCGGACAAGTGGAGGGTGTCGGTAGAGAGGGGCGGCCATCTGGAGACCTTAAAGGAGTTTCCGCAGGTCTGTCTCACGGTTCATGAGCTGGAGCTTTTGCTGAAGGCAGACATCTATGGCATCCTCCGCCGTTTCATGGCCGAGCTTTACGAAAGCGGCAGGGTAGAGGAGTACTCTATCATCCGCCTGACAGGGCAGTCCTGCAAGATCGATCTGTTTCGGGATGCACTGAAGGAGTTCGTGCCCGGCAGGACGATCCAGTTTAAAAAAAGAAGCGGGGACGGAGCCCCGGATTTCGGGCTGAAGATGACCTGTGTGGAGGGGGCGCTGAGGTATTTGAGAGACAAAAAATATGGGTTTGCAGACATCACCATTCGTACAGGGGAGCCTGCCCTGCCTTATTATGTGACCGCCTTTACTCACAGTGGGGAGGAAATGACACTGATCCACTGTCTGCGTAAAAGCTCCGGCTGCGGGATGATTTCCAGAAATATGGAGGATCTGGTGCTGAAGCTGTATTTAAAGGATATGGACGGCAGGGAAAGGTACCAGTATACCTGTCACAGTGTCCTGTCAGATTTTCAGGAGATGGAGTATGAGGGCATCGCCCGGATCTATGGGGAGCAGATCCGTCAGGCAGATACGGATGATATCGTGAACCGGGAGGTGAAGTTTTTCGTATGGGCCAGGCCGGAGGAATGGTCCTTTGTGGTGGTGCCGGTATATCGGAAGGAGGAAAGACTGTACCTGGGCAGGGAAGAGGAATTCCATTTTGAAAACGATGGCTGGGTGCAGAACTTTTTTAACGGACTGAAGTAGCGAGGAGGAAGAGAGAATGGAGAACCTATACCCCCTGTTTGAGAGGAACAGAATACTGAAAAAAGAACTCCTGTGGTCTCTGAGGGACTACAGCTTCGGACACCTGCAGGAAGAATACAGGAACTATGCAGACGGAATCCTGAGGGGCTGCCAGGTCAGAGTGGATGGCAGGGAGCTGGCGGTGAGCAGCGGAATGGTGAAGCACAGGGGCTTCCTTTATCTGATTTCCGGGGAGATGAGGATCGGCTATAAGCCTACGGAACAGATGGAGGTATTGAAGCTGAGGCTGGAGGAGGATCGGCGGTCCGAGGATTATATCCTTTACCGGATCACCCTTTTCCTGGACAGGCACAGGGAAAAAAAAGAAGGAGAGCTGGAGGTGTGCCGTTTTAAGCTGCGCCATGGCTCCGTTCTGAGGGACAGATACAAGGATTTTCAGGACATGGCTACGG
Organism: Lachnospiraceae bacterium; assembly: GCA_022781985.1. GTDB lineage: Bacteria > Bacillota > Clostridia > Lachnospirales > Lachnospiraceae > Kineothrix. The sequence goes on from JALESH010000008.1 coordinate 18,022, forward strand.
AGTTTGACACCATCCAGGTGGTGGAGGCGGATTTCGCCGGGCCGGAGGGCAGAAGCCTGCCGGTGGCGGTGACAGACTATTTTGCGCGGCTGGTGCTGACAGAAAACAGCAGTCGGCCGGAGGATATCAGCTTCGCCTACCTGTGCCTGAACCGGGACACACCGGTGAGACGGGAAATCCTGGAGCATTATGTGGCATCCAGATCCGGGCATGGCAGGGACAGAGAAAGGAAAAGAAGCAGACGGGAGCTGTTTGAAGGGCTGGTGAGGATTCTGGAGGACATCCGGGGAAGCCGGAGCATAAGGGTAGAAGGGACAGCCGGAAAAAGGCAGATCCTGGTGGATTAGAGGATAACACAGGGTCTCCGACCTTGGAAGGGAGGATCATGATACATATGAGAGAAAATGTAAAGACGGAGATACTGCTGGGAGGGCAGGAGGTTTCTGTGGTAAACCCTGCCGTCACTATGGAAAAAAGCGTAGGGAATCATACCAGGGTGACCGTCAGTGGGATCGTAAGGGAAGAAAGCTATGGACTTCTGGAAAGGAGCGGTTTTGGCACTGAGGTAATGATACAGATAGAAGAGATTATGGGCACACTTTTTCTGGGGATTCTCACCAGCCTGGATATGCACATCCTGGATGCGGAGGGAAAGGAATACCGGGAGCTGTACCTGGAAGCCATGTCTGCCACCTGTCTCATGGATCAGACGAAGAAGAGTGCAGCCTTCCAGAAAAAGAGTGCAGGCTGCCGGGAGATCACGGATCTGGTGCTGAAGGATTACCGGGGAGCGGGATGCATCATCGTGCCGGAGGCGGGAGCGGGGAGCATGGGACGTTTTGTTGTGCAGTATGAGGAGACGGACTGGGAGTTCCTCTCCCGGCTGGCCTCCTTCAGAAGCCTGCCCCTGGTAGCCAGTCATAAGGCAAAGGGTGTGAAATTCACCCTGGGGCTTCCTCGGCGGGAGGAGGCCTATGAGCTGAAGGAAGAGGAGGAAGGAGAGCTTGAGGCCATCTATGGGGCTTCCTTTGAAGCTGTGAGGAGAAAAGAGATGCCTCCGGCAGACTGCCGATGCCTGGGCTGGCAGGTGGAGGATCCTGAGGCGCCTTCCTTTGAGGTGGGGGACTGCATCCTTTATCAAAGAAGAAAATACTATGTGAAGGAAGCCCGAGTGGAGATCAAAGACCATGTCTTCAGGCAGTACTGCCTGCTGTGCGGCCAGAACGGGTTCCGGGTGCCGGAGAGAAAGAACCAGGCCCTGACAGGCCTGTCCCTGTCCGGGAAGGTGAAGGAGGTAAAAAACAACCGGCTGCAGATCACGCTGGATATCGATGCCATGGAGGGGACAGAGTGCTGGTTTGCCTATTCCACCTTCTATTCCACCTTTTACTGTATGCCAGAGAAGGGGGATGGGATTAATCTGTATTTTCCGGATCATCATGAGGAGCATGCCTTTGTGCTCAACTCCCTCCGGGCGGAGCCCGGCCAGGCTGCGGCGGGGATCACCGGCCGCCGGAAGCTGGAGGATGCAGAGCTGGAAATGACAGGTGCAGGAACAGGTACAGGCACAGCTGCCGGGGAGGTGAGGCACAGTGGAATTAAAAAAGAGATACTCCGGGAGGAAGAGTCGGAGATGGCCGGCCTTTCCTCCTATCTGGCACAGCTGGCCTCTCCGGACTATGGCAGGCTGGTCAATGCCGGCGCGGCACTGGATGAGATGGGCGGGGAGCATATCCCGGAGGGCCGGGATATGGGAGGCGGCGGCTATGGGGGGAACCCCGGCGGCTCCGGCCTGGCAGGAAACAGCTATGGCGGAGGCTGTTTCGGAGGCAGTCCGGAGACAGGAGGAAAGGGCGGAGGAAAAGGGAAGGATTATGATTTTGAGTCCCTGGCCCAGAATGAAAACGTGAAGGTGCTGTGCACCAGGGATGGCAGGATGGTCATCCTGGACGATGACCAGGGAAGCGTCTCTGTTGTCTGCAGCAACGGTACCTATATTGTTTTGGAGGAAAGCGGCATCTCTATTATCACGGATGAAATGATCTGGTTTGAGGCGGCGGAGGATATCCGGCTGAGGGCGGGCACGGAGCTGTACCTGACAGCAGAGGATGAGCTCCGGATGGACTGCGGAGAGTCCATGATCAAAATGACACCGGAAAAAATCAGCATCAAGGGGACGGATATCTGGTTAAACGAGGAGGAATAGGATGATCAAGACAGGAGCAAACCCGGAAGGGGCAGTGATGGCAGCGGCATTTCTGAAGGAAAAGGGAAAGACCCTCCTGGAAAGGATGAAGGCTGCTGCGGCTAAGAAAGAAGCCCTGGCAGGCACCGGGACGGAAGCGGACGCCGCAGCAAGGCAGGGA
>JALESH010000075.1 GCA_022781985.1 Lachnospiraceae bacterium
AACGCATTATGATTCTCCTGCTGCTGTTGTTTTTCTGTTCTGTCTTTCCTCTCCCTGTCCGTCATTATAACCCTGCTCCTTTCAAAATCCGGATGTCTTATACGAAACGTATCTTATACGAAACGTATCTTATACGCAACGCAATTATGAGAATACCATTCTCAGGCCGAAGATCCTTTCAGCCTTATCACCTCGTATTTGATATTCTGCCCCGGTTTTGAAAAAATATAACCAAAATCCGTGCAGCCCAAGCAATACCAAGCAATAATGTGATGTTGAGCTGCCTCTGTCACAATTGCTATCATTTTATCAATTTTATCAACCAATTTTATTTGATAAACTTATAGGATCGGAACGTGTAAAGGTTCTGGTTCTTGATGATTCTGTCATCAAACAAAACCGAAGCAGGAAGCTGGAGCTTCCTGCTTCGGTTTATGACCATGTCGAGCATAAATTTCAGAAGGAATTTACACTTTCAATCACAATCATTTAGTTTTTTACCGATATGATTCAGACTCATTGCGAGTCTGAAACTATCAGTTTTGGCTCAAAGCCAAGCTTCTTTAATATCTGGAGATCTCGCTTTTTTGCATTTTTGAGATTCCAGTTATTTCCTCTCCGTTCCATTTTCATGCATCTTGCCATTAGCAGGATATCGTGGACGGAAAGAGTATTATCATTAAAATCACCTTTGTTTTTCAAGTACTGGTAAAAGGTTTCTATGCCCCAGCGTCTTTTATAACCGGAAAATACTGCTTCCGCTGACATGGCCGCATTACTCTGGAGTACATACACCCCGAAAAGTTCCTTGTTCTGTTCGAACTTTTCCTTCGTATATCCGGATCTGCCAAGTTCAATGCTGTGCTGGTAGTTGAATCGACATTTTTCGTTTTCATCAATATCGCGGAATACATATACGTATTCTGTATCGGACACCCTCTTGGATGTATACTCGATTCGGGCATGCTTTTTGCCGGCTCTGTAATAAAAACTATTTGTATATTTGACATTGTCCATCGCATTTCGGAAGATATCCGTATTAGAAGGAATCGGTATAATGTAAGTATTGTCATTGGCTGAAAAGATTTGCAGGTTTTTTGAACTATAGAAACCACGGTCAACTACGAAAAGGATTCCGGAAAACCGCAACAGATCGACAATATCTTCAATCGTAGACTTATCATTACAGGAACCACGGAACATCCGTGCAAAGAGGGGAATGCCTGTATTGATGTCATAGCCCATGAGCAGATTGACCTGATCCTCTTTTAGCAAGCTGAATTTATATCCAGCTTCGTCGAGATCATTTTCATCGGAACAGGATCGAACCGCATGACCATCAATAGCAATCGCAGAGGACGATTCGCGGATTGCGGCATTCTCGTAGTTGGTAACCCTTGTTGTTCGTCTTCCAAGATTATCAAGCAGGGTTCCAAGTACAGTTTTCCCCATTTTGAATGGGAAACTCTTATATTCCTGTGAGAGCCAGCTCTGTTCATAATAGCTTTGAACTTGATCAATGTGAACAAAGCCATTAGCAAAAAGGATACTGGCATATGCGAAAATCTGGGAAGCGTGGTCAGCCGGAAAGAATTGTTCCAATGCAGAACGTACATCTTTTGCCACTTCTTCGATCGAGGCATACTGCCCATACTCAAGGACTGTTATTTCATCCTGCGATTCCTCACTTTTGTACAGGTGGTAATTCCGATTTGGAATAAATCCTGTACCTGGTATTATTGTTCCAATGCTTTTTCCGGTCTGCTTTCCCCAACTTCCACTTGGAAGTTGTTTGGACTGATACGTATATACGTAGTAGTGTCCGTTGATAACTTGACTTCAGTGCAGGGTCCCGGTCTGTACTGCTTGATTTCTTCAGGAATTCTATTTTTTGCCATGGTATCAGCTCCTTATGCATATCGGTAATATCGGTAATAATAAGATACCATATTTTAGCCTCAAAAAAACAACTTTAAAATTGCATGAAAACCTTATTTTATGCGTATTTTGTAGATTTTAAGAACGCACAGAAACATTATGTATCTATAAATCATATCGGTAAATTACTTAATGATTGTGTTTAAATAGGAATCAATTCAATCTATAATAGCAAATGTTCTTCCCAGATCCTTCTCTTTTCAATTCACCGGATGACACTAACTTTCGGAGTGCGCCTTCGATAGAACTTATGCTGAGCGAGGGACAAAGTTCACGAATATCCTGCTTTGTAAATCGACCAATCTTATTCAGAGTAGCACGTCTTACCGTTTCAAGAGCAGGAAGTTTTGTTTCTACTAAAGCAAATCGGTCTTCAAAGTCTTTATAGGCCGCAAGAACAGTTCCAAGTAAATATTTGATAAAAGGTACTGCATCTTCCGTACCTTCGTGCCAGCCAATCTGTGCCTGACCAAGTGCGTCATAATATAAATCCTTGTTTTTTACAATTTTGGCTTCCAAAGATATATATTTTCCTACATAAAATCCATTTCTATATAACAGAAGAGTTGTCAACAAACGGCTCATTCTTCCGTTACCATCATTGAAAGGATGTATACAGAGAAAATCATGGATAAACACAGGAATCGCTATTAACGGCTCCACTTCCATATTTCCGATTACTCGGTTATATTCTTCACATATTTTATCCAGTGCCTCCGGTGTTTCGTATGGAGCAAGCGGAGTAAATAATGTTTCCACATGACCATCCGGGTATGTGGCACTGATATAATTCTGCACACTTTTAGTTCTGCCTGCCATTGGATTGTTCATATGGCTATACAGAATCTTATGAAGCTGCAGAATGTAGTTCTGTGAAATAGGAATCGCATCAAAACTTTCGTGAATGATATTTAATACGTCACGGTAACCCACAATTTCTTGTTCATCACGATTTTTAGGTGTTGTTTTCTCTTCCACCAACTGCTTGATACGAGTGCTTGTTGTTACAATACCTTCAATCGCATTGGATGCCTCTGTGCTGTGTATCTTTGCAATCTCGACCAGTTTCTCTAATTCCTCCGGACGCTGTTTCAGATACATTTCCTGTTTTCCGGCTTCTTTGTATATTGCAGCAATCAGACCAAGGATGTCGGAATCCCACTTTTGATTTTTGATTTCAGAATAATTAAAGGGTCTCATTGATACACCTCCGATAATTTCCCTTAAATTTTACAATAAAATAAAGGAAAAGTCAATGTGTTGAGGGTATATTCCCTTAATAGTATATATAATTTAAGGGAAAGTATTCTAAAATCATATAAATAAAATACCACGGTCATCATAAACCGAGGTGCTATTGGAATCACCACAGCGAGTATGTGAACTTCCTGAAAAAAATCCCCTAAAGACTGTTTTCCCCATTCCCCACCAGTCGATATCATCATCTCTGCCTTCAATAAATGCCAGGATATCATCATATGAGCGGTGGCTGGATTCTAATGCTTTTAGAAGTTCATCTCTCTGATATGCTTTTCGGATATCGTATAACTTCTTCAGTTCATCCACCGCTTTTTCATGGGCTTCTCTTGTCCTTGCTACTTTTGCTTCAGCCTGTTCGATTTTAAATTCCAATGTCTGTTCACTGTTTCTACGCATTCTTGCCATTTTTCTTCTCCTTTAGTCCTCGTCCGTCCTATCTTGCAGCGTCTTTCCGATCTCTTTTGCCTGGTTCCGTACATTTCCTTCGCTTAAACCGAATGCGTCCAGGATGGTCTTCTGTGTGGCTGTGACGGCATGATCCAGCCTGTAAAATCCATCCAAATGCCTTATCATGACAATCCTTTCCAATTCTTTCAGTGCTGCCGGTACCGTCATATAATTCGGTTTTTTCAGCATCTTTTCACATTTATCTTTTAATGCAGTATAGATCCTGCTTGGCAGGATCAGTGCAATAAACTGAATGAATATCTTGGAAGAAAAGGCTTCCTCCGAACAGACCCGCATGCTTTTATTTCCAAGATAAGACTTGTCACTCCGAAATAGTTTTTCTGATGGATCCCTGCTCTTATAGATATCTATCGCTTCTTTTGCTGTCATGTTATCCGATGATACGATAGCAAAATATCCGGCAAGGGATAGTTCTTTTTCTACCGCCATCTTGTTTTCTTCAGCCAGTTTCAGCGTTTTTCCATCTTTCTCAAAATGCAGATAGAAATATTTCCTGATCTCCGACCCGAAAGCTGTACATTCTTTTCCGACACATTTGTTCAGTTATTCTTTCAAACGGCGTATCTTCTGCTTAATCTCCTGCTTTTCCCCATAAGCTCTTCCATCACTGTAGTAGATATGGATATGCCTCTTTTTCTGGTCTCCTTCATACAGATACTGTTTAACGGTTGTACCGTATACATCATATCTGTCATTATACTTTACCCTGCTGTTTTCAAATTTCCCGTGATTTTCCAGTATGATATCACTGATGAATTCCTTCATTCCTTTGACCATGATCAGAAAGCTGTAACCATTCTGTTCCATATAGGATAGATTTTTTGCTGAAATATCCTCTGTCCAGGATACACTTCATAAAAAAGCGGTTCCCGGTTTGCTGCATCATAGGCAACAGAATAATTAAAGATTGGAAGCCCTTCATCAGCTTTCGCTTTTCCATACTCTACAAGATCGATATCCCCAGCCTAACAATTCTTATTTGTTGAATCATAGGAAATATATAACCTTTGTCTCTTATTTCTGGACTTATTCCAGCTGTTCAGAAACTCCACCGATTGTTCCAGCTGAAGTTTATGGAGAAAATCTGAGACTTTAGAATCTGTATATATCCTCATATCTGGTGTGAAAAGAGGATGATTGTATGCGTAGTCTGGATAATACTGTCCAGCTTTGTTTTCTGCAACCTGGATTCTCGGAAACATGACGATAGCTTTTTGATTTAAAGTGCCGGAAGCCTTGATTTTACTGAGTTTCTTCCATGTTTTGCTTGTATTATCAATCGTCATGTTTTATAATAAACATGACGAGGTGAACGACTATGGC
>JALESH010000018.1 GCA_022781985.1 Lachnospiraceae bacterium
ATATTATGGCAGGACAAGAAGCGGCTGTTTCTTCTGTGGCTGCTGGCAGCAGCCCTTATGGCGGAGCTGGTATTATATAATTTTTCAGCATGGAGAAGTCTGTTCTACCGTGACAGGAGGGTTTTTGAAGGAGTGGTGGAAGGCGCCGAGGAGACAGTGCCTGGCTCAGGAGAATATCTGGTGGGAGAGGAGTCCTTCACCGTCCATGTCCCGGAGGTAGGAGGGAAGCTCCATAACCTGTTTTTTGCCCTGGATTTTTCCGGGAGTGAGCCTGTGTATTATACGGTGACACTTACTGACGAAGGAAACTATTATCCCTATTCCCTGCCGGAACAGGTTTTGATGCCCGGTATCAGGAAGAGCTATTATACCAGCCTGCATCCTGCCGGGGCAGTGGGAGAGATCTCCGTACAGTTCAGGGCTCCCGCAGGGAGTCTGGTGAGGGTCAACGGCATCTCTGGGAATGCCCCCATTCCTTTTGTGTTCCATGTGGGAAGATTCGCTGTTATTCTGGGCGTCCTTTTGCTGATATATGCCCTGAACAGTACATATCCGGAGGGGATGGAGTCCGGACAAACTGCAGATCATGGGGATAAGAGGAGGAGGGCGGTTACGGTACTGGTAATGGCTGCTCTGATCGGAATGGCCTGGAAGCTGGCCCGTATCAATCCTATGTGCGTAGACTCACCTTGGCCCCATCACAGGCAGTATCATGAGCTGGCAGAGGCCATGGCTGAGGGGCGGGTGTATCTGGATACAGAGCCCTCGGAGGGGCTTTTGCAGGCAGAAAATCCTTATGACACCATCTTCCTGCAGGCAAATGACATAAGCTATCGTGCGGATTATGCCTATTTTGAAGGAAAATATTATGTGTATTTCGGAGTGGTGCCGGAGCTTTTGCTGTATCTGCCCTGTTATTTGGTCACAGGCCGTCACCTGCCCAATTATATGGCCGTGTTCTTATTTTACAGCGGCTTCATTCTGGCAGTCTTTGCCCTGTTCAGGGAGGTGGTAAGGCAGTGGTTCCCCGGGATTCCATACAGGATTTACCTGGCGGTCAGCACACTCACTGTCTGCTGCGGAAACTATCTGTTTATTATCGCCAGGCCGGACCTGTACGATACCCCCATCATGGCGGCGAATATGTTTACTGTGGCGGGGCTGTGGCTGTGGATCAAGGGCAAACACCAGATTTCCCATAAGCGCAGAAGTGCCTGTTATCTGGGGGGCTCCCTGTCCATGGCCCTGGTGGCCGGCTGCCGTCCTCAGATGCTGCTGTTTTCGCTGCTGGCCATCCCTCTTTTTTGGAAAGAGGTGATGAAGGAGCGGAAGCTGTTCGGAAAGAAGGGGATAGGTGATACCCTCTGCCTCTGTCTGCCCTACGGGGCGGTGGCGCTGGGAATCATGTATTATAACCAGGCCAGGTTTGGTTCTCCTCTGGATTTTGGAGCGGCCTACAGCCTGACCAGCAATGATATGACGAAGAGGAGCTTCAATTTCCATCAGACTCTGCTGGGGCTTTGGCATTTTTTTCTGCAGCCTCCGGCTGTGAGCAGTGACTTTCCCTTTCTCAACGGTATCCAGATCGGCTCAGCCTCCTACATGGGTAAGCTGAATGCAGAGTATACCTATGGAGGGATGCTGGCCTGCAATGCCTTTCTATGGGTGCTGCTCCGGCTGAACAGGGGCAGGGAGAGCCTGAAAAAGAAAGGAATCTGGGGGATTGTGCTGATGAGTGCGGCAGTCTCTCTCCTGTTGGCCATTGTAGATGTGACGGGAGCCGGTATCCTGCAGCGCTATATGGTGGATATGATATGGGGAGTCTGGCTTGCTGCCGCGCTGCTGCTGTTTTCTCTGGCAGAGGATGCCTGCGGCGAAGAGGGACGCAGGAGGGTGATGGCAGCCATCACCGGAATCTGTCTTCTGCAGGCAGCCTATGGATTTGGCGTGGTACTGGGCAGCGGAGATCTGGGTGTGAATGTACGGCTCGCAAACCCGGAGCTGTATTATGGGATAAAGACTCTGTTCCGGGGATGAGTCTGACGATAAAAAGATTTCGATATTCCGTATTGACATAAATTCCCTTTCGTGCTATTATTTTCTAAATATCCGTGAAATTAATATGAAAAAGCGTGAAACCTATCTTTGGGAAGTCCAATCAGGATGCCTTGGGATAGGTTTTTTCCGTACAGCTGTAGGGAAGCCCCGTTTCGTGGAGCGGCAGCTGTGAGTTGGGAGACAGCTATATAAAATTTTGAAAGGAGCATGGATATTGATATGAAAAAAGTGAGGAGAACGAAATATGGGATCAGGCTGGCCGCCATGGCTTTGGCCGCGCTGCTGGCAGTTCCTTCTGCGGCTTATGCCGGCGGGCCCCAGAGGGTGATGCGGAGAGTCCGGCATATACATATGGGCGATGAGCTGGAAGGAGGAGGCTGCTACGGAGAAGAGCTGCATCATGTGCACCGGGGCTCCCGGGAGAGCGGAGGCAGCTGTTATGAGACACCGATCTATCACGAGCATACAGGGGATGAGACAGCCGGAGGGGGCTGCTATGGCGGGATCGTATATCATTCCCATGATGGGGATGAGACGGCGGGCGGTCAGTGCTATGCTGTGCCAATCTATCATGAGCATCAGGGAACGCCCGGGATGGGAGGAGTCTGCTATCAGACACCGGTGTACCACAGCCATGCAGGGGATGCTGTGTCGGGCGGAGCCTGCTATGGGACACCGGTGTACCACAGCCACAGCGGAAGTGCCTCTGCGGGAGGGGGCTGCTATGGGTCGCCGGTATATCACATCCATGACGGAAGTCCGGCCACCGGGGGTACCTGCTATAATAAGGCAGTGCTGCACCGGCATACAGGCAGTGCCTCTGCGGGAGGGGGATGCTATGGAACACCGGTGTACCACAGTCACAGCGGAAATGCCTCTACGGGAGGGGGCTGCTATCAGACGCCGGTCTATCATCAGCATACAGGCAGCACCTCAGGAGGAGGAGGCTGCTATACCATACCGGAATACCATGCCCATTGGGAGAGCGCAGGCTGCTACAGTACGGTGTACCATGAGCATTCCGATGCCTGCTATCAGGAGGTGGAATGCACGGCAAAATATGTGGGAGCCTTTGAGTATATAAGGGAGGAGCTTGCTTATTGCTATCATCACGGTATGACCCAGACGGTTTCCTTTATGGGTGATTTTGCTCATCAATCCTGTGGGGCAGGCACCCGCCGGGAGGAAGGCTACTGCTGCTGGACCTGTCAGAATATGGACAAGACCCACAGCTATCGGCGGCTGGTCTGCGGCAAGGATGAAACTACTGTGGAAGGGCAGGCGCTGACCTGTACCAAGACCTCGGAAACCCTGGATTCCTGGAGACTGGGGTGCGGCAGGAGCGGCACGGATATAGATGGCTATAGCCTGAGCTGTGGAAAAAACAGCAGCACCCCGGAGTCCTATGTGAGAAACTGCAATAAGAGTGAGACCACCGTGGAGGCCTATGAAAAGAGCTGCAGTAAGACGGAAGCAACCATAGAGCGTTATAACCGGAGCTGCGGGAAAGAAGAGACGGATATCCAAGGCTACAGCCTGAGCTGCAGTAAAAATGAGCAGACCATAGATTCCCATGCCCTGAGCTGCACCAAAACGCCCCAGACCATAGAGGGCTATGCAAAAAGCTGTACCAGGACAGAGGACAGTGTGGATGGGTATTTCAGAAACTGCGGAAAGGATGAGGATACCATAGATGCCTATGGACTGTCCTGCGGGAAGACAGAAGCCACGGTGGAGGGCTATGCCCTGAACTGCGGTATGGAGCAGGGAAATGCCTACGCGGAGTATTCCGTTGCCAGCTCCAATACAGATTGGACATCCGGGACAGTGATGCTTCAGGCAGAGCTTTACAGCGAGGAGGGATTTCTGACCCTGCCGGGAAAGCCCTTCCGGTGGGACGGCCTGGAGGGGGAGGCGGCCCTTACGGATCGTATCAGCGTAGAGGAGAACGGCATTTATACCGTGCGCCTGCAGGCAGAAAATCAGGATGTGGACCGGGGGGATCTGGCACTTTCCATTGAGGTAAAAAATATAGACCGGACAGCTCCCGTCATCAAAGAGATTTCTTACAATACAGAACCGGATGCAGAAAGTGTCAGGCTGAGGGTTGAGGCGGAGGATCTGCAGCCCGAAGGCAGTCCCGGAAGCGGGCTGGCCCAAAGAGCCTATTCCTTTGATGGCGGAGCTACGTGGGGAGAGGAAAACGAGCAGGTGATCACACAAAACGGCAGCATTGCCGTTGTGGTACGTGACTGCTGCGGGAATGCAGCAGAGCAGAAGGTTGAAATAACCAATATCCGTACGGAGGAGGACAGGCCTGCTGAAGCAGGAGAGGAGAAGCCGGGAGGGGAGGACAATCCAGCCGAAACCAGGGAGGAGAAGAAGCCATCAGAGGAAGAAAAGCCGGGGGATCAAAAGGAAGGGGAGAGGCCGGCAGAGGAAGATAAGAGGCCGGAGGAAGATCAGCCCTCCGAAGCAGAGGAAGGGAAAAGGGAACAGGATGAGCAGCCCTCCGACCCCGGAGATCCCTCAGATTGGGACGGCGGAAACGGAGGGGAGCCTTCTGAGGACGGCAGCGGCTCCCCTGAGGACGGCAGCGGCTCCCCTGAGGATAGCAGCACACCCTCTGATAAAAAGGAGCAGCCTGCAGACAGCAGGAAAGAGCCAGCGGCAGATCCGGCAGGAAAGAAAGCGGCAGAAAAAGATCCTGCAGAAACACGCCAAATAGAAGAATCCCCGGATAAAGAAAAAGAGGCTGATAGGCTGCTGAAGACAGAAAAGGAAGCAGGCAGTGAGGAAGGTCTGACAGATGGGGAGGAATATATCAGAGAGGAGGCCTATGTAAGCATAGAAGCCATGGGGGCAGAGCCGGATGGAGAAGGTACATCAAAGACGGTCAGCAGGAGGGCGGTTCTCGGTCCGGTGGCAAAGGCCATCACATTTACAGTCAGCAGCGTTGCACTGGCAGCAGGGGCAATGTATCTGCTCTATCTGATGTTCAGAAGTGTGAGGGTATACCATCATGACGGACAGGGGGCAGCTCATTATGCCGGAAGCTGTATCCTGCACAAAAAGGGGGAGGGATTTGAGACCAGAATTCCTGATATGATACTGGAGCATTCGTCCACCGGACAATACACTCTCCGTCCGGGAAGGTTGTTCGTAAGGAGCAACAAAGGAAGGGAGCTGTTTGTGACTGCAGGAGGAAAAAGGGAAGCACTGTGGATCGCGGAAGAGATGCCGTTCAAGCTTGCTGCATTTGAATAATAACGCTGCGGAAATTGACAAAAAGCATAGAAAAACTGTATTACAATCTTGATTTTAGACAGTGGACATGCTATGCTGAGCTAGTATGTATTTGAGAATGAATGTAAAATCAGGAGGACGATCCAATGAAAAAATTTATCACAGTGATCATGGCTGCTGCATTATGTGTTTCTGCGCTTACTGCATGCGGAAGCAAAGCTGATCCGGCAGCGACTGCATCAGATGCCGGACAGGCAGAGGAGGGCGCGGCAGCAGGTGAGGCAGGAGACGGCGCAGAGGTGTCTGAAGCATTGGCGGATGGTGTGCTCAATGTAGGAACCAATGCAGAGTTTCCACCTTTTGAATATGTAAATGACAGTGGGGAGCCGGATGGTTTTGATGTTGCACTGATCAAGGCGATCGGTGAGAAGCTGGGTGTAGAGGTGGTAGTTGACAATATGGAGTTTGCCTCTCTGGTTTCCTCTATTGGAAGCAAAATAGACGTTGCCATCGCAGGAATGACCATTACGGAGGATAGGCAGAAGACGGTGGATTTCTCCAATCCCTATTACGAAGCAGTACAGTATGTCATCCTTCCCGCAGGTTCTGAGATCGCAGCGGCAGAGGATCTGAAGGGTAAGAGCATCGGTGTTCAGCTGGGAACCACGGGCGATTTTATCGCGGAGGAGATCGAGGGTGCTGCAGTTTCCCAGTATAATAAGGGAGTAGATGCAGTCAACGACCTCATCAATGGCCGGGTAGACTGTGTGATCCTGGATAAGAATCCGGCTCTGGTATTTGAAAGCAAGTTCAGCGGCAAGATAACAGCAGTGGACGGTGCCCAGTTTGATTTTGGGAAGGAAGAGTATGCCATTGCAATGCCTAAGGGCGATGCTGTTTTGGCAGGGCAGATCAATGCAGCGCTGCAGGAGCTGATGGCAGACGGCAGCTTTGATAAGCTGGTGGAGCAGTATATCGAGCAGATTGAGGAATAATTGAAAATATCGGAGGATAGCGGGGCATCCGCTATCCTCATTAAGATTGAGATGGAAATATTGTAATTGTGAAGGGACGGAGCGGTTCTGAAGGGGGAGGCAACAGAAGGCTATGGATGGGAAAGGAAGACAGTGAGGTATGCAGGCGTGGTTTGGAGAAGTGGCAGAAAAGTTTGAGGCCGCATTTATTACCGGAGACCGGTGGAAATTGTATCTGGAGGGATTGGGTGTTACATTACAGATATCTGTATTTGCTGCCATCGTAGGCGTGCTGATCGGTACGGTAGTGGCATTTATGAAGCTGTCTGTGAGGAAAAACGGTAAGAAAACCGTATGGGCAGTGATGGCCGATATTTATATAGATGTGATCAGGGGGACACCCTCGGTGCTGCAGCTGATGATCATATGGTTTATTCTGCTGGCAGATGCAAAGAACGGGGTGGCAGTAGCGGTGCTCTCCTTTGGTATCAACAGCGGTGCTTATGTGGCAGAGATCATCCGGGCAGGGATCCTGGCAGTGGATAAAGGCCAGATGGAGGCAGGCCGCTCTCTGGGACTGTCCAATGCACAGACCATGATATATGTGATTATTCCTCAGGCTGTAAAAAATGTGCTTCCCCCTATGGGAAATGAATTTATTGTGCTTTTAAAAGAGACAGCAATTGTAGGTTATGTGAGCCTGACAGATCTGACCCGTGCAGCCAATCAGATCGCATCCAGGACATATGAGGCCTTTATGCCGCTGATCGGTGCTGCCGTCATTTATTTTATCGTGATCAAGATACTGACAATTCTGCTTGGAGTGCTGGAGAGGAGGCTGCGCAGGAGTGATAATCGTTAAGGATCTGCATAAGACATTTGGAGACAATCAGGTGCTCAGAGGAGTGGACTACCATGTGCACCCGGGAGAAAAGATTGTAATTGTGGGGCCCTCGGGTTCCGGAAAGAGTACCTTTTTACGCTGCCTGAATCTGCTGGAGAGACCCACGAAGGGTGAGATATGGTTTGACGGCATCAACATCACGGCAGCCGGAACGAATATTGACAAGGTCAGGGAACACATGGGAATGGTATTCCAGCATTTTAATCTGTTCAATAATCTGACGATCCAGAAGAATATTACGTTGGCCCCGGTGAAGCTGAAGCTGATGGGAGAAGAGGAGGCCGCTGAGAATGCCTTGAGCCTGCTGGCAAGAGTAGGGCTGAAGGATAAGGCAGATGCCTATCCCGCCCAGCTTTCCGGGGGGCAGAAGCAGAGAGTGGCCATCGTCCGTTCCCTGGCGATGAATCCCCGTGTGATGCTGTTTGATGAGCCTACCTCAGCTCTGGATCCGGAGATGGTGGGAGAGGTGCTGGAGGTTATGAAGGGGCTGGCGGATTCCGGAATGACCATGGTGGTAGTCACTCACGAGATGGGATTTGCCAGAGAAGTGGGTACCAAGGTGGTGTTTATGGATGAGGGGATCATAATGGAAGAAAACACACCGAAGGAATTTTTTACGAATCCAAAGAGCGCCAGGCTGCAGGAGTTCCTGTCCAAGGTGCTGTAGGCTTATCTGCTGCTTGGGAAAAACGGAAGCAGCAGATAAAGGGGCAGGGTGAAGGCCAGTGAATAGGCATAGCGGAATTCTGAGGAAACCGGAGTGGCTGCCAGCAGGGTAAGGATGACCGCCAGTCCCGGCAGAAAGAGGATCAGACGTTCCTTCGTCCCCTTTGAGACAGAGATAGCGATACAGCACAGGAGTGCCCACAGCATGGCTCCCATGCTGAAAAGAAGTCCGTAAAGCGGGATCAGCTCATCCAGCTTTAACAGGATTTCTTTTATTTTAACCAGAGCAGGGCCGCCTGCCAGAGGCTGGCTTACGGCTCCCGTATCATTCGCAATGATGCCTCCCACCCGGGCTACAGTGTAGTCCGGGTCGGGATACCAGTAGCCGATGGTCTGATCGATATAGGCCTGCAGATAGACCCCGGGATATCGGAGGCCCAGGGAGAGCCAGAGCCTGAGATACTCTCCCTTATGTCCGGCAAGGTAATCAGGGTCGCCTGCTCTCACCAGCTCCTTCATGTTGTCCGCGAAGCCGGGAGAATATAACTCTTTGATGTAGGTGGTGTCCATGACCCTGTGTATGCTTTCCCACTGCTCCCGGGTGAGTTCCTTATCCTGGCAGAGGACCCGGGCTATCTGCTGCAGCGGAATGGAAACGGACTCCACAAAATCCGGCTGTGTCACCTGAAAGGCATTCATCACAGGGATTTTGATGAATAGTACTGCTGCCAGTATCCCCAGATGGACAGGCAGCATGCCTTTGATCTGCTTTCGGAAGGAAAAGAGCAGGAAAGGCAGGGAAAATAAAAAAGCGTACCAGCCGTTGGAGCGGAAGAGGCAGACCATGATACCGGACAGGACATAGATGGTACCGTGCAGCCATTTTTGGAGGCGGGACTGGATGCCGATCAGCCGGAGAGCCGTCAGCGAGGCTGTAAAAAGCAGGACTGCGCCGGAAAACATCACATCCTTCCAGATGGTCACAGCAAGGATCCCATGGTAGGGAATGAGGGCATAAAAAGCAGCCGCCAGCAGGCACAGCTGATTGCTTACCTTAAGCCTCTGCAATACATGGATCAGATAGGCAGCACAGGATGCCATAAAGCACATCTGAAAAAGGGTAAAAAAGGCAAGGGCACCATTCACATTCCCTGTAAAGAGGGTGCCCAGCCGATAGAAGAATCCTATGAGCATGGTATGTGCCCAGGGATGATGGTTGCTGTAAGGCACCATCCCCAGCACCTGCTCCAGCTGGTTTACACTGTCCGGTGTCATAATGGCCGGATATTCTGTGAGGAAATAAAGCATCCAGCAGCCCAGGCAGGCCAGAAGGGTCAGCAGAGGCAGCTGTCTGAGCGGAGCTTCCTCCTTCGCCAGGGTACAGGCCATGGCATGATGAAAGAGAAAGCCCAGGGCATGGTAGAAAATCAGATAGAATCCCATGCCGCACAGGAGCAGGAGGCTTCCTGCAAAGAGAGGATGCGCCAATCCGTGGGTGAGGCTGCCATGCCTGGCCAGCAGACAGAGCAGGGCAAAGAACAGCGCCATGCAGGCTTTCAGCAGGCGGAGCCGTCCCTCAGAGAAGACAGCCGGTGTCCCGGAAGCATTCCTTCCGGGCATAGCCATGGAAGGCTGTCCGTCCGTCAGTCTGTAAACATGGCCGAAAAATATCCAAAACAGGAGAAACAGTAAGGGGCAGAAGATACTGCCTGCAGAAAGCCCCCACAGCCGGCTGACGGCCCACAGCGCCAAAAAACTCTGGATTCCCTGGGAGCAGGCCGGCCTTTTAATCGCAGACAAAAAAAATTTTACCATAGTATTTTACCATATCTTTCGTTATAAAGTGTGTGTGGCAGGCTGCGGCAGCTATAAAACAGTGTTGCAGCAGCCATTTATATGATATAATATTCTGCAGTATTGTCAAGGGATGGCAAAACACGGAGGATGGAAGGAGCATGGCCAAAATGATAACGATAAGCCTTTGTATGATAGTAAAGAATGAGGAGAAGACGCTGGACAGATGCCTGTCCTGTGTGGCAGAGCTGATGGACGAGATCATCGTAGTGGATACAGGCTCCACGGACAGAACCAAGGAGGTTGCAGCCCGTTATACGGACAGGATCTATGATTTTGACTGGGTGGACGATTTTTCTGCTGCCAGGAACTATGCTTTTTCCAAGGCCACCGGAGACTATATTTATTCTGCCGATGCGGACGAGTTTCTGGATGAGGAGAACCGGGTACGGTTCAGACTGTTAAAGGAAAATATGTATCCGGAAATAGAGGTGGTGCAGATGTACTACTGTAACCAGCTGAAGTTTGCCACGGTCTATAATTATGACAAAGAGTATCGCCCCAAGCTGTTCAAGCGAGTCCGCAGCTTCACCTGGATCGACCCCATCCATGAGACGGTAAGGACCGATCCGCTGGTCTTTGACAGCGATATAGAGATCATTCATGAGCAGGAGGGAAGTCATGCCAAGAGGGATATTCTGGCTTTTCAGAGAATCTGCCGGAGAGAGGGGGGCCTGTCGGCCCGCCTGCACAGCCTGTATGCCAGGGAGCTGTTCATAGCAGGGGAAAAGGAAGATTTTCTGGAGGCAGAAAGCTTCTTTGACCGGACCTGTGAGGAGGCAGACAGGACACCGGAGGAGGTGAAGGAGGCTCTGTGCGTGACGGCCAGGGCAGCCAGGCTCAGAGGAGACGATAAGAAGTTTTACAGACAGGCCATGAAGGCTGCCGCCTGTCAGAGCTGCGGGGAGATCTGTCTGGAGCTGGGGGACTATTATATGCAGGAGGGGGATCCTCAGGAGGCAGCCCTGTGGTACTACAATGCAGCCTTTGAGACAGAGAGCATCCTGGATATCCGCTGCAGTGGGGACAAAGCCCTGCTGGGACTGGCCCGTTGCTGCCGTCTGCTGGGGCAGGAGGAGCAGAGCCAGGCATACCGTGGGATGGCAGAGGAGTGGAGAAAGGAGAATGGCTATAAAGATGAATAAAACCATGGATTGGGAACAGAATGTGCGGAGGGCAGAGCCCTATGTGCCGGGAGAGCAGCCGGGGGGCAGGAGCATCATAAAACTGAATACCAATGAGTGCCCCTATCCTCCGGCGCCGGGAGTAAGACGCAGGGCAGAGAGCCTGGACTTCGACAGGCTGCGTCTGTATCCGGATACCGAGGCCGGGCCGCTGGCTGCTGCCCTCTGTGAATATTACGGGGTGAGGCCGGAGCAGCTCTTTATCGGCGTGGGAAGTGACGACGTGCTGGCTATGGCCTTCCTTACCTTTTTTAACTCGGGGAAACCCATCCTCTTTCCGGATATCACCTATTCCTTTTATCATGTATGGGCTCAGCTGTACCGTATTCCTTATGTGAGGAAGCCTCTGGACCGGGAGCTGAGGATCGTAAAGGAGGACTATCTGGGAGAAAACGGAGGGATCATCATCCCCAACCCCAATGCGCCTACGGGAATCTTTGAGGAGGTAGGTGTGATGGAGGAGATCATTGCTGCCAATAGGGGCAGCGTGGTGATCCTTGATGAGGCTTATGTGGATTTCGGAGGGGAGAGCTGTCAGAAGCTGATCGATCAGTATGACAATCTGCTGGTGGTGCAGACCTTCTCCAAATCCAGGGCAATGGCAGGGATGCGTATCGGGTTTGCCATGGGCAGTCCCAAGCTCATCCGCTGTCTGAAGGATGTGAAATTCTCTTTTAATTCCTATACCATGAACATGCCCTCCATTGAGCTGGGCGTGGAGTCCGTAAGGGATGAGGGATATTTCAGGGCTACAGTAGATAAGGTCATAGCTACCAGGGAGAGGATGAAGGGGGAGCTGGGCAGGCTGGGCTTTTCCTTTCCTGATTCTAAGGCCAACTTTCTCTTTGCCAGCCATGAAAGTGTACCAGCCCGGAGGATTTTTGAAGAGCTGAAGGGGGAGGGCATCTATGTCCGTTACTGGGATCAGCCCCGGATCAGCAACCGCCTGCGCATCACCGTGGGGACGGACCGGGAGATGGATATGCTGATAGAAAAGCTGGAAGCAATTTTGCATAGGATAAGCGGTGAAGGCGCGGAAATGGAGAAAAAGAATGATTAAAAATATATTAAAGGGTATTGTAATAGGGCTTGCCAACGTGATCCCCGGTGTCAGCGGGGGGACGATGATGGTTTCCATGGGGATCTATGACAAGCTGATCCACTGTGTGACCCATCTTTTTTCGGAATTTAAAAAGAGCGTCCGGTTTCTGTTCCCTATTTTTATCGGGATTGCAGCGGCAGTGGTGATCGTGCCCTTCGGCATTGAGTATCTGTTTGCTTCCTATCCTTTTCAGGCCAATCTGCTGTTCATCGGCCTGATCCTGGGGGGGCTGCCGGCAGTGGGGAAAAAGGTTCGGGGGAAATCTGTCAAGCCGGGCCACATCATAGCAGGACTGTTTTTCTTTGCCCTCGTTGCAGGCCTGGCGCTGCTGGGAGAAAAGGAAGGGGCAGCAGCGGCGGAGCTGTCCCTTTCCCCCGGATCGATGATCAGGCTGTTCGGTGTGGGGATCCTGGCCTCTGCCACTATGGTCATCCCCGGTGTCAGCGGCTCCATGATGCTCCTCCTGATAGGATATTATCATCCTGTCCTGGCGGTGATTACGGATTTCATCAAGGCACTGCTGGCCTTTGATCTGAATGGCATCCTGTGGGGGATCGGTGTGCTGACTCCCTTTGGGATCGGTGTGGTAATCGGTATCTTTGCCATTGCCAGGCTGGTGGAAATAATTTTTGAAAGCTTCCCCCTGTATGCTTATTGGGCCATTATTGGCCTGATCCTCTCCTCTCCGGTGGCGATTCTGATCGTGGGCGGGATGGGAAGCATTACTGTGGTATCTGTTTTGACAGGCGCAGCGGCTCTGGCTGTGGGATTTGCGGCAGCGCTGAAGCTGGGAGAGTAGGCAGAGATGGAAGCGTATACAGGTTTTGCAGAAGTATATGATACCTTTATGGATGACACACCCTATGAGGAATGGGCGGAGTTTATACTGAAGCTGCTGAAGGAGTACGGAGCGGCCAGCAGGGAGGGGGAGGCCCCGGATGAGGAGGGGCTTGCGGCAGAACGCCGCATTGTGGTGGATCTGGGCTGCGGAACAGGCACCCTGACAGAGCTGCTGGCCGGTGCGGGCTGGGATATGATAGGCATCGACAATTCTCAGGATATGCTCAATATCGCCCTGGCCAAGAGGGAAGCATCAGGGAATGAAATCCTGTACCTGCATCAGGATATGCGCCGGCTGGAATTATACGGTACAGCGGGAGCCATGATCAGCGTCTGCGATTCCCTGAACTATCTGCTGGAGGAGGAGGAGATACTCCAGGTCTTCCGCCTGGTGAACAATTATCTCTGTCCCGGAGGTGTCTTTCTCTTTGATTTTAATACGGCCTATAAATACGAAAATGTGATCGGAGACACTACCATTGCGGAGAACAGGGAGGAATGCAGCTTTATCTGGGAAAATTATTATGATACGGAGAGCTGCATCAATGAATATGACCTGACAGTGTTCGTCAGGACGAAGGAGGAAGCCGGGGACGGAGAGGGCGGCCTGTTCCGGCGGTTCACGGAGACTCATTTTCAGAGGGGCTATACCCTGGAGCAGATGGGGGCTTTGGTGGAGCAGGCAGGCATGGAGCTGGTCACTGCCATAGACGGAGACACCCATGGAGAGGTAAGGGCGGAAAGCGAACGGATCTGTGTGGTGGCCAGAGAGTCCGGGAAGGCATGTGGAAAGGAGCATGGTTATAAAAATGAGGCAGGATAGGGATTGTATCATAAGGGCAACAGCGGCAGAGTCCCAGGTCAGGATATTTGCCGCCTCTACGAGAGATATGGTAGAGGAGATGAGGAGGATCCATGACACCAGCCCGGTAGTGACGGCAGCCCTGGGGCGGCTGCTGACAGGCGGCGTTATGATGGGAGCCATGCTGAAGGGAGAAAAGGATCTGCTCACCCTGCAGGTGAAGGGGGACGGTCCTCTGGGCGGCATGACGGTGACGGCAGACTCCAAAGGCAATGCAAAGGGGTATGCCGTCCATCCTCGTGTCATCCTGCCTGCCAATGCGCTGGGGAAGCTGGATGTGGGAGGGGCCTTGGGACGGGGCACCCTCAGGGTGATAAAGGATATGGGGATGAGAGAGCCTTATGTGGGGCAGACTGTGCTTCAGACAGGGGAGATAGGGGAGGATCTGACCTATTATTTTGCAGCCTCTGAGCAGATCCCTTCCTCGGTAGGACTGGGAGTCCTGATGGAAAAGGACAACAGAGTGAAGCAGGCCGGGGGCTTCATTATTCAGCTCATGCCCTTTGCAGATGAGGCACTGGCCGGGAAGATAGAAGAGAATCTCAAAGGGCTGGGGTCTGTGACGGCAGTGCTGGATGAGGGAAATTCACCGGAGGAGCTGCTGAGGCTGCTTATGGAGGGGCTGGATGTGCAGATCGGTGACAGGCTGGAGGTGCGTTATGCCTGCGGCTGCTCCAAGGCAAGGGTGGAGCAGGCCATCATCAGCATCGGAAAAAGGGAGATAGAGGAAATGATAGCAGATGGGGAGGAGATCCACGTGAACTGTCATTTCTGTAACAGGAGCTATACATTTTCTGTAGAGGATCTGAAGGAAATGCTCAAGAAATCAAAATAGGGGAAATAAGGAAAATCAGGATATGAAGCATGGATTTATAAAAGCAGCGGCAGTAACGCCGAAAATCAGGGTGGCAGACCCGGTTTATAACGGAGAGCAGATATGTAAGAGGATGGATGAGGCAGCGGCAGCAGGAGCCAGGATAATCGTTTTCCCGGAGCTTTGCCTGACCGGCTATACCTGCGGAGACCTGTTTATGCAGGAGGTGTTGCTGGCAAAGGCCAGGGAGAGCCTGTTTGCTGTAGCGGAGCATACCCGGAATATGGAGGCCCTGGTTTTTGTAGGAGTGCCTTTGGCCAGGGATAACAAGCTTTACAATGTGGCAGCCGCCCTGCATAGGGGCAGGATCATTGGACTGGTACCCAAGTCCAGCATCCCTGCCTATGGCGAGTTTTATGAGGGCAGGCATTTTGCGCCGGGCAGCAGGGAGCCGGTGACCTATCGGATGTGCGGTCCGGCAGGGGAGGAAAGCGTTCCCTTTGGAACAAACCTGCTGTTCGGGATAGATGCCATAGAGGGGCTCAAGGTGGGCTGTGAAATCTGTGAGGATATCTGGGTGCCTGCTTCCCCGGCAGCAGCCCATGCCCTGGCTGGGGCCACGGTCATCGTCAATCTGTCAGCCTCCAACGAGACAGTGGGCAAGGAGGAATATCGGCAGATGCTGGTCAGATCTGCCAGCGCCAGGCTGATAACGGGATATGTCTATGCCAGTGCAGGCGAGGGAGAGTCTACCCAGGATCTGGTTTTTGGCGGAGACAATATGATAGCGGAAAACGGGACTCTGCTGGGGAGGGCTGTCAGATTTGAAGGGCAGACCGTCTATGGGGATATTGATATCCACAGGCTGCAGCATGAAAGACGCCGGATGAGCACCTATGTGCCGGAAGGGGCAGAGGGCTACCTTACCGTGCCCGTGCATATGGAAAAGGAGGAGACTCCCCTGGGTCGGATCTTTGCTTCCCTGCCCTTTGTGCCGAGGGACAGTACCCTGAGAGACAGGCGGTGTGATGAGATTCTTGCCATCCAGAGCTATGGGCTGAAAAAGCGCTGGGAGCATACCGGCAGCAAAAAGGCGGTCATCGGCCTGTCCGGGGGCCTGGACTCTACACTGGCGCTCTTGGTCACAGTGAGGGCCTTTGATCTGCTGGCCCTGGACAGAAGGAATATACTGACAGTGACCATGCCCTGCTTCGGCACCACGGACCGGACCTATGAGAATGCCTGTAAGCTGGCTGGGGCAGTGGGGGCCTCCCTGCGGGAGATCAACATAGAAAAAGCAGTGCGTCAGCATTTTGCAGATATCGGACAGGATATGGAGAACAGAGATGTGGTCTATGAGAACGGACAGGCCAGAGAGCGTACCCAGGTGCTGATGGATATAGCCAATCAGGAGGGGGGGCTGGTCATCGGGACCGGAGATATGTCAGAGCTGGCACTGGGCTGGGCTACCTATAACGGGGATCATATGTCTATGTACGGTGTCAATGCAGGCGTGCCAAAGACGCTGGTAAGGCATCTGGTACGGTATTGCGCTGACACCTGCGGACAGGCTGGCCTGAGAGAGGTGCTTCTGGATATTCTGGATACGCCGGTGAGTCCGGAACTGCTGCCCCCGGTAGACGGTGTGATTGCCCAGAAAACGGAGGATCTGGTAGGGCCCTATGAGCTGCATGATTTTTTCTTGTATTATATGTTGAGGTGTGGCTTTTCACCGGAAAAGGTATACCGCCTGGCCCGGCTCTCCTTTGCGGGGCAGTATGAGGATGCCGTCATCATGACATGGCTGAAGACCTTTTACCGGAGGTTTTTCTCGCAGCAGTTTAAGCGTTCCTGTCTGCCGGACGGTCCCAAGGTGGGAAGTGTTGCAGTCTCTCCCAGAGGTGACCTGCGTATGCCCTCCGATGCCTGCGGGCGGATATGGCTGGAGGAGCTGGAGAGACTGGGATGATCAGTCCTCCAGCTCTACGGCCTGATTATCTGATGCAGCGGCGGCCTCGGCCTTTTGCAGGGAAGCCTTGATGGCATCCAAAAGCACCAGAGAGGTATACTTGTTGTCATCGGAATAGGTAAGGCCGTCCAGAGACTGGCTTTCACATATTTGGGACACCAGATCCTCAAAGGTAGGCTCGATCAGGGGATACATGGCAGTCACTGCATCGTCTAGGTTTACCATTCGGATGTCGTTGATGCTGGATGCATCCACAGCCACCTCGATGTCCACAACGTTGTCATTGAGGACCAGGGAGGTGGTGTAGACACCGGGCATATAGGAGTTGGCCGGGGGCGTGATATTGGAGTCTTTATCTTTATTCCTGGGAAGGAACATGATGATCAGGAGTATAATGAAGAGGATTCCCAGGGCGGCAAAGATGCCGGTATATATTAATTCTTTTAAATGGAGCACAACTATTTTTGTTTTGGAGTTCATAATGGTTTTCCCGCCTGATTTCTTTTTATAATCATATTAAGGTGATGTCCGTTTTATGACTGCTGCCGTTCACTTGCCGGCTTTTGGGACACAGGGGGAAAAGGAAGGTGGTTATCAATATGAAGCAGAATTATACCAAGGAAGATATTATGAGGATCGTGGAAGAGGAGGATGTGGAATTTATCCGCCTCCAGTTCACGGATTTGTTCGGCAATCTTAAGAATGTAGCGATTACTGCCAGCCAGCTCCGGAAGGCATTGGAAAATGAGTGCATGTTTGACGGCTCATCCGTTGAGGGTTTTGTCCGCATGGAGGGGACGGATATGTATCTCTATCCCGATCTGAATACCCTGCAGATTATTCCCTGGAGACCTCAGAGGGGAAAGGTGGCCAGGCTCATCTGCGACGTTTACCGCCCCGACAGGAAGCCCTTTGAGGGAGATCCCAGATATATATTGAAGCGCGCTGTCAGGGAGGCAGAGAAAATGGGGTATCGTTTTGAGGTGGGGCCGGAGTGTGAGTTTTTCCTTTTTCACAGCGATGAGAATGGTCTGCCTACCACCATTACTCATGAGCAGGCCGGTTATTTTGATCTGGGGCCGGTGGACTTCGGAGAGAATGCCAGACGGGATATGGTACTGACATTGGAGGAAATGGGCTTTGTGGTGGAGGCATCCTACCATGAGACGGCACCTGCCCAGCATGAGATCGATTTCCGGCATGACGAAGCCCTGGCCACAGCGGACAATCTGATGACCTTTAAGTTGGCCGTCAAGACCATTGCCAAGCGTCACGGTCTGCATGCCACCTTTATGCCCAAGCCCAAATACGGGGCGGACGGTTCCGGCATGCATATCAATATGTCTCTGTCAAGGGACGGAAAGAATATTTTTGCAGATCCCTCGGATGAGAGGGGACTGAGCCGGGAGGCATATTTTTTTATAGGGGGAATCATGAAGTATATAAAGAGCATGACAGCCATCACCAATCCTCTTGTGAATTCCTACAAGCGGCTGGTGCCCGGCTATGAGGCTCCGGTCTATATCACCTGGAGCGCTGCCGGTACAAGCCCCCTGCTGCGGATTCCCTCAGAGCGGGGGGAGGCTACCCGGATAGAGCTGAGGAGCCCGGATGCGTCGGCCAATCCCTATCTGGCGCTGGCAGCCTGCCTGCAGGCCGGGCTGGAGGGGATCCGGAACAGGATCCTGCCGCCGGAGAGTGTGGACTGCAATATTTCCGGTATGACGGAGGAGGAGCGGAAGGCCAGGGGAATAGAGGCCATCCCGGGCACGCTGATGGAGGCAGTAAATGAACTGGAAAAGAGTGAATTTATGTGTTCCGTCCTGGGTCAGCAGGTGAGTGAAAAATATATAGAGGCCAAGAAAAGAGAGTGGGATGCCTATCGTTCCCAGGTGACCGAGTGGGAGATCAATACCTATCTGAACCGATACTGAGACAGGATCGGGAGAAGAGAAGGAGTGCAGGAGGAGTATGAGGAGGTGAGCCTATGACGGGCATAATCGTTGCATTTCCTAAGACAGAGGATGCCAAGGGCATCAAAAACCTCCTGGTCAGGAATGGATTTTCCGTCCTGCCTGCCTGCACCTCCGGTTCACAGGTACTCAGCCAGGCAGACGGCTTAAACGGAGGCATCGTCATATGCGGCTATAAGCTGCCGGATATGATCTATTCGGAGCTGAATGAATGTCTCCCGCCAGGGTTTGAGATGCTGCTGATGGCTTCTCCCCGTGTGCTGGCAGGCTGTGCAGACAGCGGAATTGTCTGCCTGCCCATGCCCGTCAGGATTGACGACCTGGTGAATACAGCAGATATGATGGTGCAGGCAGCAGAGGCCCGCAGAAGGCGGCAGAAGGGTAGGCCCAGGGAGAGAAGCAGCAGAGAAAAGGCGCTCATTCAAGAGGCAAAGGCTGTTTTGATGGACAGAAACAATATGACGGAGGAGGAAGCACACAGATATATCCAGAAGTGCAGCATGGACAGCGGCACGGGCATGACAGAGACAGCGGAGATGGTACTGTCGGCCATGAAGACATAGCCGTCAGGGGGAAACAGAACTTGATTGATAGGGGGAAAAAGTCAGATTCTAAGAAAGGAGTGTGGTGACCAACATGAAGATATTGTCACTGGAGCAGGAATTAAAGGAAAACGCCTATCCGGGCAGGGGGATCGTGGTGGGAAGGACGGCGGACGGCACAAGGGCTGTTGCAGCCTATTTCATCATGGGCAGAAGTGCCAACAGCAGGAACAGGGTGTTTGTGGAAGAGGGAGAGGGGATCAGGACGGAGGCCTTTGATCCGGCCAGACTGGAGGATCCCAGCCTGATTATCTATGCACCGGTAAGGGTGCTGGGCAATGAAATCATCGTAACCAACGGAGACCAGACGGATACGGTCTATGACGGCAGAAAGGCGGGGCTGACCTTTGAGCAGGCATTGAGAGCCCGTGAATTTGAGCCGGATGCCCCTAATTATACCCCCAGGATCTCTGCCATCCTGCAGATCGGGGATGGAAGGTTCGGCTATGAAATGTCTATATTAAAGACGGACAGGGGCAATCCTGAGGCATGCAGCAGATATACCTTTTCCTATGAGGATCCGGCAGCAGGCCAGGGACGTTTTCTCCATACCTATATGCATGATGGAAATCCCCTCCCAAGCTTTGAGGGAGAACCCAAGCCGGTGGAGATAGGGGATGATATGGATGCATTCACAGACCTGATATGGAGCAGCCTGAATGAGGAAAACAAGGTGGCTCTCTTTGTGCGTTATATAGAGATAGCTACAGGAAAATATGAAACAAGAATGGTCAATAAGAATCAATAGATAAAGGAGTATGGCACAGAAATGAACGAGATACAGTTAAAATACGGATGCAATCCAAATCAGAAGCCTTCCAGGATCTTTATGGAGGATGGGAGCGGGCTTCCTGTTACAGTCTTAAACGGAACCCCGGGATATATTAACTTTCTGGATGCTTTTAACGGCTGGCAGCTGGTAAAGGAGCTGAAGGAGGCCACAGGGCTTCCGGCGGCCGCTTCCTTTAAGCATGTTTCTCCGGCAGGGGCAGCAGTAGGACTGCCCCTGGATGCTACACTGGCTAAGATCTACTGGGTGGAGGATCTGGGAGAGCTGTCTCCCCTGGCCTGCGCCTATGCCAGAGCCAGGGGAGCGGACAGGATGTCCTCCTTTGGTGATTTTATCGCTCTGTCCGATGAGTGTGATGAGGCCACGGCACGGCTGATCAAAAGGGAGGTTTCCGATGGTGTGCTGGCCCCTGGCTATACACCGGAGGCGCTGGCCATCCTGAAGGAAAAGAAGAAGGGGGGATATAATATAATTCGGATCGACCCGGATTATACACCGGCTCCCATAGAGAGGAAGCAGGTCTATGGCATTACCTTTGAGCAGGGGAGAAATGAGCTGGATATCAATGATGAGCTGCTTTCCCATGCAGTAACAAAGAATAAGGAGATCTCAGGAGAAGCCCTCAGGGATATGAAAATTGCCCTGATCACCCTGAAATACACTCAGTCTAATTCCGTATGCTATGTAAAAGGCGGACAGGCCATCGGTATTGGGGCAGGGCAGCAGTCCAGGATCCACTGTACCAGGCTGGCAGGACAGAAGGCGGATAACTGGTATCTGCGCCAGGCTCCTCAGGTTCTGGGCCTGGAGTTCACGGATTCCCTGGGACGTGCAGACAGGGATAACACCATAGACATCTATATAGGAGAGGAATACGAGGATGTGCTCCGTGAGGGTGAGTGGCAGAAGAGGTTCAAGGTAAAGCCTCCCGTGTTTACCGGGGAAGAAAAGAAAGCATGGCTGGCCGGCAATCAGGATGTGACGCTGGGATCGGATGCCTTTTTCCCCTTCTCTGACAACATTGAAAGAGCATATAAGAGCGGTGTAAAATATATTGCACAGCCCGGAGGCTCTGTCAGGGATGATCTGGTGATCGAATGCTGTGACAGGTATGGCATGGCTATGGTATTCACAGGAATCCGTCTGTTCCATCACTAAGAAGCCGGAGGGGGGTATCACATGAACAGAATCGCGGCAGTCATCTGTAACTATAATAAAAGAGCCTATGTGATGGACTGTATTCAGAGTGTGCTGGAATCAGAGTTTCAGGATTTTGATATTTTTGTAGTGGATAATGCTTCTGCAGATGATTCGGTGGAGTGTATCAGGGAGAAATACGGGGGCCGGGTCCGGCTGTTGGTAAATCAGGAAAACCTGGGAGGAAGCGGGGGCTTCAATACGGGGATCCGGTATGCCCTGGAGCAGGGGTACGACTATGTGTGGTGTCTGGACAATGATGTGCTGGTGGATGAGAAGGCAGTGGGAGAGCTGTACCGCTTTATGGAGGAGAGGCCTGATGTGGGTATGACGGGCTCCAAGGTATATCATATGGAGGCTCCGGACTATGTACAGCAGTATGGGATCGACATCTGCTGGGATGGGTACTGCTGTGAGGCAAAATACCATAACTGCCCGGAGGATGGCAGCATGCCGGAGGTGGTTTATTCGGATGCGGTGGCTGCCTGTTCCGTACTGGTGAGAGCCTCCCTGATCAAAGAGATCGGGCCTCTTCCTGAGGAGAATTTCCTTTACTGGGACGATACCGAATGGGGCTACCGCTGCAATCTGGCAGGCTATAAGGTGGCTTCCCTGGGAGCCTCCAAGGTACTGCATTCCATGGGGGCAAAAAAGGAGAGCGTGAATACCTTTCCCATGTACTATGCCTGGAGAAACTGGATTCGCTTCTTTATGAAATACACCCCGGCAGAGAAGCGGGAGGATATGTGCACCGCATTTCTGGAGGGAATCTTTGATGTGGTCTACAACGACCTGTATCTGGGTGAGGAAAACCGGACAAGAACAGTGATGTATGCCTATGATGATGCCATCCACGGCGTTGTGGGCAAGGCGGGGGAGGACAAGATCTTTCCTGTGGTCCATTCCGATGCGAAGCTGCAGGGATTGCTGCAGGGACAGGAAGAGGTGAAGATATACGCAGATGGCCTGGAGGAGCTGGCAGAGCAGTTTGCAGACCGGGTGAGAGGAGCGGCCGGGGCTGCTGGCCTGCAGATCGGGACAGAGATCTTGCCCGGCAGCGGACAGGGGAAGACGGCCGCCGGGCTATCTTTTACCATGACGGAAAGCATCTTTCGGATAGAGGATCTATCCCTGAAGACCCTTTATGCAGATGCAGAGGGCAGGATCCTGGCCTCAGAGGAGGATCTGTTTATGGTCATCAACAGAGATTACAGCCGTCGGACCTTTGTGGCTGCCCAGAAGGCTGTGTTTCTTCATTGCTGTATGGAGGGGGCATAGGAGGGAGAAGGTGGTTGGGAGGGCATCACTCTCCCTGCCACCTCCCCGAAGCGCCGCAGGGCAGGATCAGCCCGCTGTCCCTCACCGGCAGCCCGATTTCATGGGCAGCCGCTTTTCCGCCGAATCTGCGGACGATGGAGGTATGGATCATATAGGAGAGCACTGCGGGCTGGAGCCCGGTGGTGTAGGAATTGATCAAATAAAATATGGCATTCTGAGAGAGTATCTGTGCCGTCAGTTCGATGAAGGGGAAGATGCTCTCTTCTATTTTCCAGACCTCGCCCTTGGGTCCCCTTCCATAGGAAGGAGGATCCATGATGATGGCATCATAGGTATTGCCCCGGCGGATTTCCCGCTCCACAAATTTTACACAGTCGTCCACCAGCCAGCGGATGGGGGCATCGCCCAGGCCCGAGGCCAGGGCATTTTCCCTGGCCCAGGTTACCATGCCTCTGGAGGCATCCACATGGGTCACCTGGGCGCCGGCCCTGGCTGCAGCCAGGGTGGCCCCCCCTGTATAGGCGAACAGGTTCAGCACCTTCACAGGGCGGCGGGCAGCCCGGATCAGGGAGGAGAACCAGTCCCAGTTTACGGCCTGTTCAGGGAAGAGGCCGGTGTGCTTGAAGCTGAAGGGCTTCAGGTTGAAGGTAAGCTCCTTATAATGGATGCGCCATTCCCTGGGAAGGCTGAAAAATTCCCATTCTCCGCCTCCTCTGGAGCTGCGGTGGTAATGCCCGTTTCTCTTTTTCCATCCGGGATTGTTTTTCGGGGTGCTCCATATGACCTGGGGATCCGGGCGGATCAAGAGGTAGTCTCCCCAGCGCTCCAGCTTTTCACCGGAGGAGGTGTCCAGGATTTCATAATCTTTCCAGTTGTCTGCTGTCCACATGGTAGTTCTCCTTTGGTTTTACTTTCATTCTATGTGAATTTAAATATACATGATGGAAGGGGAGATTGCAAGTTGATTCCCCCGCCTGTGGGAAGGGCTTTTAATCCCCCTGGCCGGTTAAAGGCTAAAAGCATTGACGGAAAAGTAAATCTGCCTTATAATCAGCCATATATATTCAAAAGTATCATTGTATACAAAAGTGTAGGGAGGACATGGGATGAGTGGTTCAATAGGGTGGATTATCCTGGCTTTTGGATTGTATCTGGCGATGATGATCGTAGTCGGAGCAGTGTGTGCCAGGGGGAACAACAGCGCAGAGGACTATTTCCTCGGCGGAAGGCAGTTAAACGGCTGGGTGGCAGCGCTTTCGGCCCAGGCTTCCGATATGAGCGGCTGGCTGCTGATGGGGCTTCCGGGCAGTGTGTATGCGCTGGGAACGGGACAGGCATGGATCGCAGTGGGCCTGTTCATCGGAACGGTATGTAACTGGCTGTTTATATCGGGGAGGCTGAGGCGGTATACCATCAGGGCCAACAATGCGCTGACGCTGCCTACCTATTTTGAAAACAGGTTTCATGACAGAAGGAGGATCCTTCTTCTGATCTCTTCTGTTACCATAGTGATCTTCTTTTTAGTATATACGGCCTCCGCCCTGGCTGCCGGAGGAAAGCTGTTCAACTCTATCTTTGGGCTGGACTATAAGCTTGCCCTGACCATCGGTGCCTGCGTTATTCTGGCATATACCTTCATGGGAGGCTTCCTTGCGGTCTGCGTGACGGATTTTATCCAGGGCAGCCTGATGCTGGTGGCTCTGCTGGCAGTGCCGCTGATCGCCTGGGGGATGGTTGGCGGGGAAAATATCCCTGCCATCCTGGAGCAGAGCGGTGTACCGGGCGGAGCGGCGGGCTACCTGAGCCTGGTCCATGATGGTATCGGAACCTATAAAGCAGTGGATATCATTTCCCAGCTGGCCTGGGGCCTGGGGTACTGCGGCATGCCTCATATCCTGGTTCGCTTTATGGCAGTAAAGGATGAGAAGGAACTGAGAAAATCAAAGGGCATCGCCATCGTCTGGGTGGGGCTTTCCCTTACCTTTGCCATCCTCATCGGCATGATAGGCCGGGCTTATCTCTACCCCCAGGTTCTCAGCAATGGGGCAGAGGAGAGCGTATTTATAGAGATGATCATCAAGGTGTTTACACAGGATATCAGTGCACCGGTAATCGGAGGCTTCTTCCTCTGCGGCATACTGGCAGCCATCATGTCCACGGCAGACTCTCAGCTCCTGGTCAGTGCCTCCAGTGTGGCAGAGGATATCTTCAAGGGAATCATCAGGAAGGATATGGATGATAAAAAGGTAATGAACCTCAGCCGTATCACGGTGCTGGTAATTGCAGTGCTGGCTTATATCATAGCCTTAAATCCCAACAGCTCTATCATGGGGCTGGTTTCCAATGCCTGGGCGGGGCTGGGAGCGGCATTCGGACCTACCGTGCTGCTGTCCCTGTACTGGAGGCGCATCAATCTCCAGGGCGCTGTAGCAGGAATCGGAGTTGGCGCCCTGACAGTAATCGTATGGGATTATATGCCTTTGGCGGGCGGGCAGACCCTGGGTGCTGCCACAGGGCTGTACTCTCTTGCCATAGGCTTCGGACTCAGCCTGCTGGCCATCGTAGTGGTGAGCCTGCTGACGCCTGCGCCCACCAAAGAGATGCTGCAGGAATTTGAGGATGTAAAAAGAGGAAGATAAGTATACAGGCTGGACGCAAAGCGGCACGCGCAGCTGAAGCTGAAAAATAAAATAAAAAAGTACTTGCAATCTTTCATCACATCATGTATACTGATAAACGCTGTGGCATGATAGCTGTGAAGCGTGAGGTTGCTGCCCACTGGGGCAGGTTTTCCGTGGAGCGAATGTCAAGGGCCGGCAGGGCCGGCTGAGGAAACTGACGACAAGTCACTGTACAGACAATAAAACGATGTGTAAAGGTTGCAAGTCAATTACTTGAGAGTCCGATCTGCAGAAGCGTAAGCTGGAGAAGCAGGGAGAATAATCAGGACACACACGGGAGAGTGTACAGTCACCGCTTGTCGTACTATTCAAAAGTGCGAAAAGGAGGCGACTTTTTTTATGGCAAGTCAGGTAATGAGAATTACATTAAAAGCTTATGATCATCACTTAGTAGATGCATCTGCCAAAAAAATCATTGAAACAGTTAAGAAGAACGGATCCCAGGTGAGCGGGCCGGTACCCCTTCCTACTAAGAAGGAGGTTGTTACAATTCTGAGGGCGGTTCACAAATATAAGGACTCCAGAGAACAGTTCGAGCAGAGAACCCACAAGAGGCTGATCGACATCATTACACCCACACCGAAGACAGTGGATGCGCTGCAGAGACTGGAGATGCCGGCCGGTGTGTACATTGATATCAAGATGAAAAACAAATAATTCATCTTTTTGTTTAAATTATTTTTAGAAGCAAGGCCTCTGCTAGTATGCAAAGCCCGGTCGGGCCGCTGCCGGAAAAGGGCGGGACTCAAAGGGCTAGGCCGCTGTAGAACAAACAGGAGGTAACGGAATGAAAAAAGCTATTTTAGCAACGAAAGTCGGAATGACTCAGATCTTCAATGAAGACGGTTCCCTGATCCCGGTTACGGTGCTTCAGGCAGGACCCTGCGTTGTAACACAGATCAAGACAGAGGAGAATGACGGTTACAAGGCAGTACAGGTTGGTTTTGTTGATAAAAAGGATAAGATTGTCAACAAGGACAAGGGCGGTAAAAAGGAAATCGTCCACAGGCATGGCGTGAATAAGCCTATGAAGGGTCATTTTGCAAAGGCTGGAGTTTCCGGCAAGAGATATGTAAGAGAGTTCAAGTTTGAAAATGCTGAAGAATATACATTGGGCAGTGAGATCAAGGCTGACATCTTTGCAGTCGGCGATAAGGTCGATGCGTCCGCAATATCCAAAGGTAAGGGCTTCCAGGGCGCTATCAAGAGACACGGACAGCACAGAGGGCCTATGACACACGGTTCCAAATTCCACCGTCACCAGGGCTCCAATGGTGCCTGCTCTTCACCCAGCCGCGTATTTAAGGGAAAAGGAATGCCCGGACACATGGGCTGTGTAAAGGTAACCGTTCAGAACCTGGAAGTGGTAAGAGTGGATGCTGAGAAGAATCTCATTCTTGTAAAGGGCGCGGTACCGGGACCCAGGAAAGCTTTGGTAACAATAAAAGAGACCGTTAAGGCGGAAGCTTAACCTTAGACGGGCGAAAGGAGGACCATACAGATGGCAAACGTATCTGTTTATAATATGGAAGGCAATGAAGTTGGTAAAATCGACTTAAGCGATGCGATATTTGGCGTTCAGGTAAATGAACATCTGGTGCACATGGCAGTCGTACAACAGCTTGCGAACAATCGTCAGGGCACACAGAAGGCCAAAACCCGTTCCGAGGTTTCCGGCGGCGGGAGAAAACCCTGGAGACAGAAGGGAACCGGCCATGCAAGGCAGGGTTCCACCAGATCCCCTCAGTGGAAGGGGGGCGGAGTGGTATTTGCGCCTACTCCGAGAGATTATTCCTTCAAGATGAATAAAAAAGAGAAGCGAGCAGCGATCAAATCTGCCCTTACCAGCAGAGTGCAGAACAACAAGCTGATCGTTCTGGAGGAACTGAAGCTGGATGCGATCAAGACCAAGGAGCTGAAGAGGGTGCTTGACAACCTGAAGGTAGGAAAGGCGCTGGTTGTGACCGGAACTATTGACCAGAATGTGATCTGCTCTGCGAGGAACCTTCCCTCCGTACACACTTCCTATGTGGCAGTCGAGGCGGCAGGTGAGGCAAAGGAAATAAAGAGCACGATCAATGTATATGACATCATGAAATATGATACCGTGGTTATGACCAAAGACGCGGTAGCTAATATCGAGGAGGTGTACGCATAATGGCAGCGATTCAGTATTATGATGTGATCCTCAAACCGGTTATCACGGAAAAAAGTATGGCTGGAATGAGCGAAAAGAAATACACATTTTTAGTTCATACAGAAGCCAATAAGACGCAGATCAAGGAAGCTGTTGAGAAGATGTTCGAAGGTGCAAAGGTGAAGAAGGTCAACACCATGAACATGGACGGCAAAACAAAGAGACGGGGAAATACCTACGGTAAGACTGCAAAGGTAAAGAAAGCCATCGTCCAGTTGACAGAAGACAGCAAGGACATAGAGATTTTTGCAGGCCTTTAAGACAGCCTGCCCTGCCTGTCGTGTAAAATCAAAAGTAAAGGAGAAAGACTCATGGGAATTAAGACTTATAACCCATATACACCTTCCAGAAGACATATGACCGGTTCTGATTTTTCTGAGATCACAAAGAAAACTCCCGAAAAGTCTCTTTGTGTTTCCCTTAAGAAAAATGCTGGTCGTAACAATCAGGGTAAAATTACGGTAAGACACCATGGTGGTGGAAGCAGAAGAAAATACAGACTGATCGATTTCAAGAGGAATAAAGACGGTGTTCCTGCAAAGGTGATCGGTATCGAATACGATCCTAACAGAACAGCCAACATTGCACTGATCTGCTATGCGGACGGACAGAAGAGCTATATTCTGGCTCCCGAGGGGCTGAAGGACGGCATGACTGTTATGAATGGTTCTGAAGCCGAGGTGAGAGTGGGCAACTGTCTGCCCCTGACAGAGATTCCTGTAGGTACCCAGCTGCATAATATTGAGCTGTATCCCGGAAAAGGCGGACAGCTGGTTCGCTCTGCGGGAAACAGTGCACAGCTCATGGCAAAGGAAGGAAAGTATGCCACCCTGAGGCTGCCTTCCGGTGAAATGAGAATGGTGCCGATCGTCTGCAGAGCAACGGTCGGTGTTGTAGGAAACGCAGATCATAGCCTGATCAATATCGGTAAAGCAGGACGCAAGCGTCATATGGGTATCCGCCCTACCGTGCGCGGTTCTGTGATGAACCCTAACGACCATCCCCACGGAGGCGGTGAGGGTAAGACCGGTATCGGACGTCCGGGTCCCTCCACACCCTGGGGCAAACCTGCTCTGGGCTTAAAGACGCGTAAGAAGAAAAAGGCGTCCAATAAGCTGATTGTAAGAAGAAGAGACGGCAGAAGCATAAAATAAATAGGAGGAAGAACAATGGCTAGATCACTTAAAAAAGGACCATTTGCAGATGCAAGCCTGCTTAAAAAAGTAGATGCTATGAATGCAGCAGGACAGAAACAGGTGATTAAGACCTGGTCCCGCCGGTCTACGATTTTCCCTTCGTTTGTGGGACATACGTTTGCGGTTCATGACGGAAGAAAGCATGTGCCGGTATATGTGACAGAAGATATGGTTGGCCATAAGCTCGGCGAGTTTGTTGCAACCAGAACCTATAGAGGACATGGTAAGGACGAGAAGAAATCCAGAGTTAGATAGGAACCCATCCGTGGGCAGCAGGCAGTGTTCCGGCAGACTGATATAGGGCGCCTCGGGAGGCTGCTGTCTGTGGCGGATGGAATTAGAAGGAGGAGCAAAAATGGCAAAAGGACATAGAACTCAGATCAAGAGAGAAAGAAATGCTCAGAAAGATGTCAGACCTTCAGCTAAGTTGTCTTACGCTAGAGTTTCTGTTCAGAAAGCATGTTTCGTTCTCGATGCCATCAGAGGAAAAGATGTAAATACAGCACTTGCGATTCTGGAATACAATCCCAGATACGCATCCGGTGTTATTAAAAAATTATTGGAATCAGCGATTGCAAACGCTGAATACAAATACAGTCAGGATCCCGCTAAGTATCCCAATCCGGAGAACCTTTATGTGGCAGAGTGCTTTGCCAACAAGGGGCCTACGATGAAAAGAGTGAGGCCGAGAGCGCAGGGCAGAGCTTACAGGATCGAGAAGAGAATGAGCCATATTACGGTTGTACTTGATGCAAGGTAGAGAAAGGAGAAAGTAGTATTCATGGGACAGAAAGTTAATCCTCACGGCTTAAGGGTCGGAATTATAAAAGAATGGGATTCCAGATGGTATGCTGATGCTGAGTTTTCAGATTTTCTGGTGGAAGATTATAACATCAGAAAATTTCTGAAAAAGAAACTCTACAGTGCAGGGGTTTCCAGGATCGAAATCGAAAGAGCGTCTGACAGGGTTAAGGTGATTATCTATACTGCAAAACCCGGTGTAGTGATCGGTAAGGGCGGCGCTGAGATCGAAGTAACAAAGAAGGAGCTTTCCAAGCTGACCAGCAGGAAGGTTTTAGTGGATATCAAGGAGATCAAGAGACCTGACAAGGACGCACAGCTGGTTGCGGAGAATATTGCCCAGCAGCTGGAAAATCGTGTATCCTTCAGACGTGCGATGAAGTCCTGTATGGGCAGAACCATGAAGGCAGGAGCACTGGGAATCAAAACCTCCTGTTCAGGACGTCTGGGCGGAGCTGATATGGCGCGTACAGAGTTTTACAGCGAGGGAACCATTCCCCTTCAGACCCTGCGTGCAGATATTGATTATGGCTTTGCAGAAGCTGATACAACCTATGGTAAGGTTGGAGTAAAAGTATGGATTTACAAGGGTGAGGTACTTCCTGCTAAGAATAAAAACGAAGAAAAGGTATCTTCGGAGGAAGGGAGCGATAAATAATGTTAATGCCTAAAAGAGTAAAACGTCGTAAGCAGTTCCGTGGTTCCATGACAGGAAAAGCAACCCGCGGCAACAGGATCACCTACGGTGAGTTTGGTATTGTAGCAATGGAGCCATGCTGGATCAGATCCAATCAGATAGAAGCAGCCCGTGTGGCTATGACCCGTCATATCAAGCGTGGCGGTAAGGTATGGATCAAGATTTTCCCCGACAAACCTGTAACAGCAAAACCAGCAGAAACACGTATGGGTTCCGGTAAGGGTACCCTGGAATACTGGGTAGCAGTTGTTAAGCCTGGACGCGTGATGTTTGAGATTGCCGGAGTATCCGAAGAGGTGGCAAGAGAAGCATTGCGTCTTGCAACACATAAGCTTCCATGTAAATGTAAAATTGTTTCTAAAGCAGACTTGGAAGGCGGTGTATCAAATGAAAACTAGGAAGTATGTAGAAGATTTAAAGACAAAATCAGCTGCAGAATTAGCACAGGAGTTAGTGGCTGCTAAAAAAGAACTTTTCAATTTGAGATTCCAGAACGCAACAAATCAGTTAGATAATACAGCCAGAATCAAAGAGGTAAGAAAGAATATTGCCAGAATTCAGACTGTGATCACACAGAAAGAAAAAGCTGTACAGTAACTTGATTGTTAGAAAGGAGAATCGGACGTGGAAAGAAATTTGAGAAAAACCCGTACTGGAAAAGTGACCAGTAACAAGATGGATAAGACAATCGTAGTTTCCATCGAAAACCATGTAAAGCATCCTCTTTACGGCAAGATCGTGAAGAGAACCTATAAATTAAAGGCGCACGATGAGAACAATGAGTGCAACATCGGCGATACAGTTAAAGTAATGGAGACCAGACCCTTATCCAAGGATAAG
This sequence comes from Lachnospiraceae bacterium, assembly GCA_022781985.1. GTDB lineage: Bacteria > Bacillota > Clostridia > Lachnospirales > Lachnospiraceae > Kineothrix. Next base: position 30,726 of record JALESH010000018.1, read on the forward strand.
AGATGGAGACTTGTGGAGATTATCGAAAGAGCTAAATAATAACATTTCGCTGCTGCGAAGTGCAAAGTCAGGATTATTTGGAAGGAGAATTAGCATGATTCAGCAAGAGAGCAGACTTAAGGTTGCTGATAACACAGGTGCAAAAGAGCTTCTCTGCATCAGGGTTATGGGCGGCTCTACAAGAAGATATGCACATATCGGCGATATCATCGTTGCCAGTGTTAAAGATGCAACACCCGGCGGTGTTGTAAAAAAAGGCGATGTAGTGAAAGCTGTAGTGGTTCGTACCGTAAGAGAGACTCGCCGTAAAGACGGTTCATATATTAGATTTGATGAAAATGCTGCTGTTATTATCAAGGAAGACAAGACGCCCAGAGGAACACGTATTTTTGGACCCGTAGCAAGAGAGCTTCGTGAAAAACAGTTTATGAAGATTGTTTCCCTTGCTCCGGAAGTATTATAGGGAGGTACCGGAATGTCTACAATGAAAATAAAAAAGGGCGATACTGTAAAAGTGATTGCCGGCAAGGACAATGGCAAAGAAGGAAAAGTCGTTTCCATCGATAGAAAAAAGGGCAGGGTACTGGTAGAAGGCGTAAATATGATCACAAAGCACGCGAAGCCTGCTGCAGCCGGCCAGAACGGCGGAATTGTTCAAAAAGAAGCTCCTATTGATTTATCCAACGTAATGTATGTCCACAAGGGGAAACCCACAAGGATCGGTTTCAGGTTTGAAAACGATAAGAAGGTACGTTTTGCAAAATCAACAGGTGAAGTGATTGATTAATTCCAGGAAAGGAGGTCTTGACGCGTGAGCAGACTGAAAGATATGTATAAAAACGAGATCGTAGATGCTATGGTCAAAAAGTTTGGATATAAAAATGTTATGGAAGTGCCTAAGCTTGATAAAATCGTTATCAACATGGGTGTTGGCGAGGCGAAAGAGAATGCCAAGGTTCTGGAATCCGCTGTGAGGGATATGGAAACCATCGCAGGCCAGAAGGCGGTTCTCACAAGGGCAAAGAATTCCATCGCCAACTTTAAAATCAGGGAAGGAATGCCCATCGGATGCAAGGTAACGCTTCGCGGGGAGAAAATGTATGAGTTTCTCGACCGTCTGGTAAATCTGGCTTTGCCTCGTGTGCGTGACTTCAGGGGTGTAAATCCCAACGCATTTGACGGCAGGGGCAATTATGCGCTGGGCATTAAGGAGCAGCTTATTTTCCCTGAAATTGAATACGACAAGATAGACAAGGTAAGGGGTATGGATGTGATCGTTGTTACAACAGCGAAGACAGACGAAGAAGCCCGTGAATTGCTGACATTATTCAACATGCCTTTTGCTAAATAGGCAGAGCGCATTCCATAGAAGGAGGTAAATTTCATGGCTAAGACAGCAATGAAGATTAAACAGCAGCGTAAGCCCAAATTTTTTACCAGAGAATACAGCCGCTGCAAAATTTGTGGTCGTCCACATGCTTATCTGAGAAAGTACGGAATCTGCAGAATTTGCTTCCGTGAGTTGGCATATAAAGGACAGATTCCCGGTGTCAAGAAGGCGAGCTGGTAAGCCGCCTGCAGTGCCGGGGCATGATTCAAGTCAAAGTATAATAAGGAGGAAACTAAATCATGACAATGAGCGATCCTATTGCAGATATGCTTACAAGAATCCGTAACGCAAACACTGCAAAACATGATACGGTAGATGTTCCGTCTTCTAAGATGAAGCTGGCTATTGCACAGATTCTGTTGGATGAGGGTTACATTAAAAAATTTGATATAATAGAAGACGGAAGCTTCAAGACGATCCGCATCACCTTGAAATATGGCGCAGATAAGAATGAAAAGATCATTTCCGGCCTGAAGAGGATCTCCAAGCCGGGTCTTCGTGTGTATGCAGGTACGGAGGAGCTCCCCAAGGTTCTGGGAGGACTTGGCATTGCCATTATTTCTACCAACCAGGGCGTGATCACAGATAAGAAGGCCAGAGAGCTTCAGGTGGGCGGAGAAGTTTTAGCCTTTGTATGGTAATGAAAATAAAACAGTTTGGATTTTAGCAATATAGGAGGTACGGGCATGTCACGTATAGGAAGAATGCCAATCGCGGTACCGGCAGGCGTTACTGTGGATATCGCAGAAAATAATAAAGTGACTGTAAAAGGTCCTAAGGGAACACTGGAGAGAGTGCTTCCTTCTGAAATGGAAATCAAAATGGAAGGTTCTGAGATCGTTGTTGCAAGACCCAATGACCTGAAGAAGATGAAATCCCTTCATGGACTTACCAGAACCCTGCTCAGCAACATGGTGGTCGGCGTAACGGAAGGCTATGAAAAGAAGCTGGAGGTAAACGGTGTGGGCTACAGGGCTGCAAAGGCAGGAAAGAAACTGACCTTATCCTTAGGCTATTCCCATCCGGTAGAAATGGAGGATCCGGAAGGGATCGAAACGGTAGTGGAGGGACAGAACCTCATTATCGTAAAAGGTATCGATAAAGAAAAGGTTGGCCAATTCGCAGCAGAGATCAGAGATAAGAGAAGACCGGAGCCTTATAAGGGCAAGGGAATCAAGTATGCTGATGAGACCATCAGGCGCAAGGTTGGTAAGACTGGTAAGAAATAGATAAGGAGAGTATAAGAATGGTTAGTAAGGAATCAAGACAAAAAGTTCGTGTTAAAAAACACATGAAAATTCGTAACCGTTTCAGCGGAACAGCCGAAAGACCCCGTCTGGCTGTATTCAGAAGCAATAATCATATGTATGCTCAAATTATCGACGATACAGTTGGAAATACTTTAGCCGCAGCCTCTACTCTTGAAAAAGACGTTAAGGCTGAGCTGGAGAAAACCAATAACGTTGATGCAGCAGCATATTTGGGAACAGTGATCGCCAAGAGAGCATTGGAAAAGGGCATTACAACAGTAGTGTTTGACAGGGGCGGTTATATCTACCACGGAAAAGTTGCAGCATTAGCTGAAGCAGCCAGAGAAGCTGGCTTAGTATTCTAGGAAGGGAGAGAAAATCACATGAGACGTACAATCATTGATGCCAGTCAGCTTGAGCTGACAGAAAAAGTAGTTGCCATCAAGCGTGTAACTAAGGTTGTAAAGGGTGGTCGTAACTTCCGATTCACAGCTTTGGTTGTTGTTGGAGACGGCAATGGGCATGTAGGTGCAGGGCTTGGAAAGGCTGCTGAAATTCCTGAGGCTATCCGCAAGGGGAAGGAGGATGCAACAAAGAATCTTGTATCCGTGGCGCTGGATGAGAATAGCAGTATCACCCATGACTTCCTTGGAAAGTTCGGTTCAGCTACCGTGCTGTTAAAGAGAGCGCCTGAAGGTACCGGCGTGATCGCCGGAGGTCCGGCACGTAATGTGTGCGAGCTTGCAGGTATTAAGAACATCCGTACCAAATCCCTGGGCTCGAACAACAAGCAGAATGTTGTTCTGGCTACAATTGCAGGTTTAAGCCAGTTGAAAACTCCTGAAGAAGTTGCCAGAAACCGTGGGAAATCTGTAGATGAGATTATGGCATAACAATAGGAATACCGGGTGTTCCTGTTTATGAAAGGAGAAAAAGATGGCGGACAAGAAATTAAAAATAACCTTAGTAAAATCTCCCATCGGCGCTATTCCCAAGCAGAGGGCAACAATAGAAGCAATGGGACTTCGCAAGCTGAACAAGACTGTTGAACTGCCCGATAATGCGGCGACAAGAGGGCAGATTCAGAGAGTAAGACATTTAGTAAAAGTAGAAGAATAAAACAGATAAGGAGGTGTCAGAAATGTCAATTGAATTATCAAATTTGAGACCGGCAAAAGGTTCTAAGCAGGGCGATAATTTCAGAAAAGGCCGTGGACACGGTTCGGGCAACGGCAAGACTGCCGGAAAAGGACACAAGGGTCAGAAGGCACGTTCAGGTGCACCCAGGCCGGGCTTTGAAGGCGGTCAGATGCCGTTGTACAGGCGTATTCCTAAGAGAGGCTTTACCAACAGAAATTCAAAGGACATCGTTGCTGTTAATATTAGCGCTCTTGAGGTATTTGATAATGGTGCATTGGTTGATGTGGATACATTGATGGAAACAGGCATCGTGAAAAAACCCAGAGATGGTGTTAAGATCCTCGGAAACGGAGAATTGACCAAGAAACTTATAGTGAAGGCCAATGCATTCAGCGCGTCTGCAAAGGAAAAGATTGAGGCTCTTGGTGGAACAGCAGAGGTGATCTAATGTTTACAACCTTAAAAAATGCATTTAAAATCAAAGAAATAAGAAATAAAATTTTCTTTACTTTCCTCATGATGCTGGTGATCCGTTTCGGATCCCAGTTACCTGTACCCGGAGTGGACCGGGAGTATTTTGCCAACTGGTTTGCGGCACAGACAGGTGATGCATTTAGTTTATTGGATGCCTTTACGGGCGGTTCCTTCCTTAATATGTCTATTTTTGCGTTGAATATTTCTCCTTATATCACATCCTCCATCATTATGCAGCTTCTCACGATAGCCATTCCCAAGCTGGAAGAGATGCAGCGTGACGGTGAGGATGGGAGAAAGAAGATCGCAACCATTACACGTTACGTGACGGTAGCTCTTGCGCTGCTGGAGTCGGGTGCTATGGCAATCGGCTTTGGCAGGCAGGGACTGATGGAAGAGTACAATGCGCTGAATGTGATCAGCGTCATTGCTGCCATGACTGCAGGCAGTGCCTTTCTCATGTGGATAGGTGAACGGATTACCGAAAAGGGAGTGGGTAACGGAATCTCCATCGTGCTGGTCATCAACATCATTTCCCGGCTGCCGCAGGATATCAATCAGCTGTTTGCCCAGTTTGTATATGGTAAGTCCATAGCTCTGGCTGTGGTTGCAGCACTCATTATCATTGCGGTCATCGTGGCTATGGTAGTGCTTGTGATCCTTTTAAACGGCGCTGTACGTAAAATACCCGTACAGTATGCGAAAAAGGTGCAGGGAAGAAAGATGGTAGGCGGCCAGACCACCAACATTCCGCTCAAGGTCAATACAGCGGGCGTTATTCCGATCATCTTTGCTTCCTCTATCATGCAGCTGCCGATCATCATCAGTTCCTTTACAGGATATACAGGAACCGGAATATGGGCACATATATTAAATACGCTTAATTCCTCTTACTGGTGCAGTCCAAGCCAGCCCGTTTATACAATAGGTCTGGTCATTTATGTTGTTCTCATCGTTTTCTTTGCATATTTCTATACGTCGATTACGTTTAATCCGATAGAAATTGCCCAGAATATGAAAAAGCAGGGCGGTTTTATTCCGGGTATCAGGCCCGGCAAGCCCACCAGTGAGTATTTGAGCAAGATATTGAATTACATTATTTTCATCGGTGCAATCGGTCTCACGGTCGTAAGTGTATTTCCCTTTATCTTCAACGGCCTTTTTGGAGCCAATGTGTCGTTTGGAGGAACCAGCCTGATTATTATCGTAAGTGTTATCCTGGAGACGATCAAGCAGATTGAGTCACAGATGCTGGTACGCAATTATAAAGGATTTTTGAATGATTAAAAGTTGGACCACGGTTTGGCTTTCCCAACTTCAGATGGACACTCGCCCGGCGTGTGTCCATCTGTTGTTACCGGATGATTTTGAAAGGAGTATGGTTTAGTATGAAGATTATTATGTTGGGCGCTCCCGGTGCCGGAAAAGGAACACAGGCGAAAATGATAGCAGATAAATATAAAGTTCCTCATATTTCAACAGGAGACATCTTTCGGGCCAACATTAAGGATGGTACAGAACTGGGCATGGAGGCCAAGAAGTACATGGATCAGGGATTGCTGGTACCGGATGAACTGACAGTCAGGATTCTGCTGGACAGAGTTGGGGCAGATGACTGCAAAAACGGCTATGTGCTGGATGGCTTCCCCAGAACCATTCCCCAGGCAGAGGTGCTGGATAAGGCACTGGCAGATCGGGGAGAGCAGATCGACTTTGCAATTGATGTAGATGTTCCTGATGAAAATATCGTAAGGAGAATGTCAGGAAGGCGTGCCTGCCCGGCATGCGGAGCAACCTATCATACGGAGCATATTCCGCCTAAGACAGAGGGCATATGTGACAGGTGCGGCAAGGAGCTGGTGCTTCGTGAGGACGATAAGCCGGAGACGGTTTCCAAGCGTCTGAAGGTATATCATGAGCAGACTCAGCCGCTGATTGACTTCTATAGTGCCAAGGGAGTGCTGAGGACAGTGGATGGTACCCAGCCCATGGAGAAGGTATTTGATTCGATTGCAGAGATTCTGGAAGCTTAGAGTATGAAAGTGCAGACAGGCTGCAGCCGGAGCATGGAGGATAAAAATGGCAGTATCAATTAAATCTGACAGGGAAATAGGGCTGATGCGTGAGGCGGGAAAGATTCTTGCGGAGGTGCATGCACGTCTGGGAGAACAGATCCGGGCAGGCATATCGACCCTGGAAATCGACAGGATCGGGGAGGAGCTGATCCGGGGCTACGGCTGTATTCCGAATTTTCTGAACTATAACGGATATCCCGCTACAGTCTGCGTGTCCGTCAATGATGAGGTGGTTCATGGTATTCCCCACAGGAAGCATATTCTCCGGGAGGGAGATATTGTCAGCCTGGATACAGGGCTTATTTACAAAGGCTATCATTCGGATGCGGCCAGGACTCATGCTGTGGGGACTATAAGCGCAGAGGCACAGGAGCTGATAGATGTTACCCGGCAGAGCTTTTTTGAAGGAATAAAAATGGCCAGGGCCGGTAATCATCTGAACGATATATCCAGTGCCATTGACCGGTATCTCACATCCCGCGGTTATGGTGTGGTGAGGGCACTGGTGGGGCATGGTATCGGCACCAGGCTTCATGAGGATCCGCAGATTCCCAACTTCACCCAGCGGCGGAAGGGCATCAAGCTCCGTCCGGGAATGACCCTTGCCATTGAGCCTATGGTCAATATGGGCAGCTGGGAGGTGGAATGGCTGGAGGATGACTGGACGGTGGTAACGGCGGACGGCTCCCTTTCTGCCCATTATGAAAACACGGTCCTGATCACCGAGGGAGAGCCGGAGATCCTTACCCTGGTATAAATGATAGGATGGGGCTTGGGTAAAGCTGAGGAAAGGCATGGTGATGGATATGATAGGAATGTTTGCAGCGTCCAGGGCAGGACATGACAAGGATAGAGTATATGTCATAGTCAGGGAAGCCGGGGAATATGTATATGTATCGGACGGGAGGCTCAGGCCGGTTGAGAATCCAAAGAAGAAGAATAAAAAGCATATTCAGATAATCAAGAAAATGTCCGATGAAATTCTGAGAGAGAAGCTGACAGGCGGACAGCAGGTATATAATGAAGAAGTCAGGAAGGCAATAGGAGGTCTTACATGTCAAAAGCAGATGTAATCGAAATCGAAGGAACAGTTGTGGAAAAGCTGCCCAATACAATGTTCCAGGTAGAGCTGGAAAACGGGCACAGGGTGCTTGCGCATATAAGCGGAAAGCTCAGACAGAATTTTATCCGTATCTTACCCGGTGACAAGGTTACCCTGGAGCTCTCTCCCTACGATCTGTCCAAGGGACGCATCATCTGGAGAGATAAATAAAGGATTGCAGTACGAAAAGATTGGAATTAACCCTTGCAAATGGAGAGACTCCATGTTATAATGTAAAACGGTCTTTTTTGAAAGGAGGGTTTAACATGAAGGTTAGATCATCAGTAAAACCGATTTGCGAGAAATGCAAAATCATTAAAAGAAAAGGAAGAATCAGAGTAATCTGTGAGAATCCGAAACACAAACAGAGACAAGGATAATCCCTGCCGTGCTGAATAGGAATAAATAAACGGCAGAGGGTCCTTGTTTGATTATAGTATATGATATTGAGAATGATGCGCAATTATATTGCGTTGTAAATAGATGTATTTATAATTGGACGGAGGAGCCTGCGGAGATTACTTGTTGATACCAGCTTCAGCCCCGGAGGATTCCGGAGCGGAAGGATCGTCCGGATCCTTCCCGTTCTGGTTTTGGAAGAGGGAGAGGCTGGAAAGGTCGGATTTGATTCCGGTTGGGTACAGAGTACCCCAATCAGCTTAGTAACAAATTTTATCAAATGGAGGAAGCGTAAATGGCTCGTATTGCAGGTGTTGACTTACCCAGGGAAAAACGTGTGGAGATCGGCCTCACATATATTTATGGAATAGGCAGGGTGAGCGCGAACAAGATTCTTGAGACGGCAAAGGTGAACCCGGATACCCGTGTGAGAGAATTGACAGATGAAGAAGTAAAGAGACTCAGCGAGGTGATCGATGAGAGTTATACGGTGGAGGGTGATCTCAGGAGAGAGATAGCCATGAACATCAAGAGGCTTCAGGAGATTGGATGCTACAGAGGTATTCGTCATAGAAAAGGACTTCCGGTTCGCGGACAGAAGACAAAGACAAATGCCAGAACAAGAAAGGGTCCCAAGCGTACAGTTGCTAATAAGAAGAAATAGCAGGAGTGCAGAAGCGGTTTTGATAGTTGTAAATCGAGAAAGTGAGAAAGTAGGTTAGTTTAAAATGGCAAAGAAAGTTGCAAAAAAAGTAACAAAGAAACGTGTCAAGAAAAACGTTGAACATGGACAGGCTCACATTCAGTCATCTTTTAATAACACAATCGTTACATTAACAGATGCTCAGGGAAATGCTCTTTCATGGGCAAGTGCGGGCGGTCTTGGATTTAGAGGTTCAAGAAAATCTACCCCTTATGCAGCTCAGATGGCAGCTGAAACAGCAGCTAAAGCAGCATTAGTACATGGTTTAAAATCAGTTGACGTAATGGTTAAAGGACCAGGTTCAGGTAGAGAAGCAGCAATCCGTGCACTTCAGGCATGCGGAATCGATGTAACAAGCATCAGAGACGTAACACCGGTACCACACAATGGTTGCCGTCCGCCGAAGCGCAGAAGAGTCTAGTTACAATAATTACGTTAATGGATTGTAGTATCCGAATATTTATAGGAGGAAAATTAAAACATGGCAGTAAATAGAGTTCCGGTTCTTAAAAGATGTAGATCCCTCGGTATGGATCCAGTATATTTAGGAATTGATAAAAAGTCCAACAGACAGTTAAAGAGATCCAATAGAAAGATGAGCGAGTATGGTCTTCAGTTACGTGAGAAACAGAAAGCTAAATTCATCTATGGTGTATTAGAGAAACCTTTCAGAAACTACTTCGAGAAAGCTCAGCGTATGAACGGAATGACAGGTGATAACCTGATGATCCTTCTTGAGTCCAGACTTGACAACGTAGTATTCCGTATGGGATTTGCTAGAACAAGACGTGAAGCTAGACAGATCGTTGATCATAAGCATGTACTTGTAAATGGTAAGCAGGTAAATATTCCATCTTACCTGATCAAAGCTGGTGATACAGTAGAGATCAAAGAGGCTAAAAAGAGCTCTCCAAGATACAAAGAGATCGTAGAGGTCACAGGTGGACGTATGGTTCCAGACTGGTTAGAAGTAGATCAGGAGAACCTGAAAGGAACAGTTAAAGAGCTTCCTGCACGTGAAGCAATTGATGTTCCAGTTGACGAGATGTTGATCGTCGAGTTATATTCTAAATAATAACCAGTAACCCCACAGGAGGTGGACTTAGTGTTTGATTTTAATAAACCCAATATAGAAATAACAGAGATTTCAGAAGATAAGAAGTATGGAAGATTTGTTGTAGAGCCTTTGGAAAGAGGTTATGGAACAACATTAGGTAATTCTCTTCGCAGAATTATGCTTTCATCATTACCAGGATCTGCTATCAGCCAGGTAAAGATTGATGGCGTTCTGCATGAGTTCAGCTCCATCCCAGGAGTGAAAGAAGACGTTACCGAAATCATCATGAACCTGAAGTCACTGGCTATCAAGAATACATCTGAGACAGATGAGCCGAAGACTGCATATATCGAGTTCGAGGGTGAAGGTGTTGTCACAGCTGCAGATATACAGGTAGATCAGGATATTGAGATCATGAATCCAGAGACTGTTATCGCTACATTGAATGGTGGAGCAGACAGCAAATTATATATGGAGCTGACCATTACAAAGGGCAGAGGATATGTAAGTGCTGAGAAGAATAAGAACGATGAGTTACCAATCGCAGTAATCCCAATCGATTCTATTTACACCCCAGTGGAGCGCGTGAATCTCACAGTTGAGAATACACGTGTCGGACAGATTACAGATTTTGATAAACTGACATTAGATGTATATACAAATGGTACATTACTTCCAGATGAGGCAGTCAGCCTTGCTGCAAAGGTATTGAGCGAGCATCTGAAACTCTTTATTGATCTGTCAGAAGTAGCACAGGCTGCTGAAGTCATGATTGAGAAAGAAGATGACGAGAAAGAGAAAGTGCTTGAGATGAGCATTGATGAACTTGAGTTATCTGTTCGTTCATACAACTGTCTGAAGAGAGCTGGAATCAACACAGTTGAAGAGCTCACAAACAGAACATCTGAGGATATGATGAAAGTTCGTAACCTTGGACGTAAGTCACTGGAAGAAGTTCTTGCTAAGCTTGATGAATTAGGATTAAGCTTAAGCAAAGGAGAAGAGTAAACACTGAATACTTATAGGAATGTGAGCCGTAAGGTGATACATTCGTTAAGCATTAAGTGAAATAGATGTTATCTGCTGGTAAGACCGTAAGAGCACAGCAGAGCATTTGGCTAGTAAGCCCGAAGAGTATAACCAAGTGTTAAATATGGAGGAAATTTAAAATGGCAAAGTATAGAAAACTCGGCAGAACATCAAGCCAGAGAAAAGCTTTATTAAGAAACCAGGTAACAGCACTTCTGAACAACGGAAAAATCGTTACAACAGAAGCTAAGGCTAAAGAGATCCGCAAGATCGCTGAAGGTCTTATTGCTATGGCTGTAAAAGAGAAAGATAACTTCGAAGAAGTTACTGTAAAAGCTAAAGTTGCTCGTAAAGACGAGAATGGCAAGAGAGTAAAAGAAGTTGTAGACGGAAAGAAGAAAACAGTTTACGACGAAGTTGACAAGACAATCAAGAAAGATATGCCTAGCAGACTTCACGCTCGCCGCCAGATGCTGAAAGTTCTTTACCCTGTAACAGAGGTTCCTACAGCACAGGCTGGAAGAAAGAAAAACACAAAAGAAGTTGATCTTGTTGCTAAATTATTCGACGAGATCGCACCAAAATACGCAGATCGTAAAGGTGGATATACAAGAATCGTTAAGATTGGTCAGCGTAAAGGTGATGCAGCTATGGAAGTTCTTATCGAGCTTGTATAATTGCAAATACTTCGATAATCTGAATAAGATAATTTTAAAGCTGTCATGTGAAAACATGGCAGCTTTTTTCAATATTCAGAAGCTAACCAATAAACAGAAATAAAAGCAAAATAGTGTAGAGAACGTTAAAAAGGAGAAAACCTCATGAGAACACGACTGAAGCACTGTGTAGATGAGACACTGACAATCATAGAGGCCAATGCCGAATATGATTGTCGCTTTATGTGACTCATCGGAATGTTTAGTGCTTGGAGTGTGATTGTGAGGTTTTCTCCTTATAAAGTATAAATAACTATTTTGCTTATAAGTATTCCGTCTTATCTACATTTATTTACGCTGTAATCTTCTCAACTTTAACCGTACATACTTTGTACTCTGGTGTACTTGAGATGGAATCCAGTGCATCGCTTGTCAGCCAGTTTGCACCACCTTCGATATAGTGGAAAGGCATCCAGCATTCACCAGGATTTGTCTTGTAGGATACGGTAGCTTTTGCCTGAATCGTTCCACGTCTGGAAGAAATGGAAACCATCTCTCCGTCTTCAACGCCAAGCTTTTGTGCATCTTCTGTGTTTAACTCGATAAAGGACTCGCCGGCAATCTGATTGATTCCTTCTGTCTTATCAGTCATAGCACATGCATTGTAATGATAGAGAATACGTCCTGTCATCATGATCAGAGGATATTCCTCATCTGGAAGCTCCATAGAAGGTGTGTATGCAGCTGGTCTGAAATATCCAAGACCTCTTGCAAATTTTCCTACGTGCATGATTGGTGTTCCAGGGTGATCTTTTGATGTACATGGCCACTGAAGTCCCTGTCCGTTTACTTCTTCGCTGTCCAGCCTCTCATGGCTGATACCGGCAAATGAAGGAGTTACAGATGCAATTTCATCCATAATCTGTGCAGGTGTCAGATGAGGCTGTGGATAGCCCATACGACGCATGATCTCAGTGAAGATCCAAGTATCAGGCTTCGTATCACCTTCAATCTCTACGGCCTTTCTGACGCGCTGTACACGTCTCTCAGTATTAGAGAAAGTTCCTTCTTTTTCAGCATAAGAACGTCCTGGAAGAATAACATCAGCAAGTTTTGCAGTCTCAGTCATGAACAGCTCATCAATTGCGAAGAAGTCCAGTGACTCAAGAGATTTGATTACGTGATGTGTGTTCGGATCTGTTCTGACCGGATCCTCTCCGAAGATAAACAATCCTTTAATATCTCCACTGATCATCTTAGGGAAGCAGTCCGTAGCTTTTGTACCAATATTCGGATTCAGCTTTGTATCCCATGCTTTTTCAAATTTTTCAAGAACTCCCGGTTTGTCGATGTTCTGATATCCGCTGAACTGGTTCGGAGAAGCACCCATATCGCAGGCTCCCTGTACATTGTTCTGACCACGGATTGGGTTAACACCACATCCAGGTTTTCCAAGTTTACCAACCATCATAGCCATGTTAGACAGGGACATAACACCTTCTGTACCAGTATGATGCTCTGTAACACCAAGACAGTACATAATTGGCGCACGATCAGCTTTTGCGTAAATACGTGCAGCTTCTCTCAACATATCTGCATCGATCTGACAGATTTCTGCTACTTTTTCAGGTGTATAATCTTTGACCATTTCTTTCATAGCTTCGAAGTTCTCTGTACGGTCTTCGATGAATTTGTGGTCGATTAAGTCTTCTTCAATGAAGATATGCATCATACCATTTGCAAACGCTACGTTTGTACCTGGTTTTAATTTCAAATGGATATCAGCATCTTTACACAGGTCGATATCACGTGGGTCAACTACGATGAGTTTAGCACCGCGCTGTACGGCCTGACGAACCTGCATTCCGATAACCGGATGTGCATGTTCCGGGTTAGATCCTACAAGGAGGATAGCATCAGATTCATGAGTAATATCATAAATAGTATTTGTCATAGCTCCTGAGCCAAGTGTGGTTGCCAATCCGGCAACAGTAGGAGCATGTCAAACGCGCGCGCAGTTATCGGTATTGTTGCTCTTAAACGCTGTTCTTACCATTTTCTGAAGCATGTAAATGTCTTCGTTGGTAGAACGAGAGCAGGCAAATCCGGCCAGCGCCTCACCTCCATATTGATTTCTGATTTCTGAGAATTTGGAAGCTACGAGATTTAAAGCCTCATCCCATGTAGCACGCTCAAATTCACCAGTTTCTTTGTTCTTAATTAATGGATAACGGATTCTTGCATCACAGTCTACGAAGTCGAAAGAACCACTACGTCCTTTGACACAGAGCAGATTGTGGTTGGAAGGACCGTCTGCACCCTGCACGTCTACGATTTTGCCGTCTTTTACGTACAGATCCATCTGACAGCCTGTAGCACAGTGCGGACAGGTTGTGCGGACTTTCTTAACTTCCCATTCACGATAATTTTTTCTTCTCTTAATCGTAAGAGCACCTGTAGGACAAGCCTGAGCACAGTTTCCACAAGACTCGCATAAGGAATTCTCCCAGCCTTCGCCGAACGGTACTTTTACATACACACGTGCACCGTTTCTCTCAAGAGAAAGAGCATGTCTTCCGGTCGCTTTTGCACAAGTGCTGATACAACGCTGGCACTGGATACAAAGACCCGGGTCATAGGAGAGGAATGGATGAGCGTCAAATGGCTCATGCTGTACATCTCCGTGTGATGATTTAAAGTTTGGCACATCAATACCATATTCGCGTGCCATAGCCTGAAGCTCACAGGCACCATTTTTAATACATTTGAAACAGTTCGTTTTATGCTCAGCCATCAAGAGATGGAGCGTGTTCTTTCTGGATTCGATAACAGCTGGGCTGTCTGTTGTAATGTTCATGCCCGCTTTTACTTTTGTGTTGCAGGCAGTTACAAGTTTATTCATGCCTTCTACTTCTACGACACAGATACGACAGGAACCAATTTCATTAATTTTTTCCAGGAAGCAAAGTGTAGGAATATGGATTCCATGCTCCCTTGCAGCGCTTAAGATTGACTGACCTTCTTTTGCTTCAATCTGTACGCCATCGATTGTCAGATTAATCATAAGTCTCTACCTCCTACCATAGCTCCACATCCGAAGTGGTCACAACGCAGACAGCGGCATGCTTCCTGCATAGCTTCTTCATGTGTTAAGAGCTCTTCTACATGTTCGAAATCTTTCTTGCGGATATTTGCCGGGCGCTCACCAATCTCTGTACGTCCCATAAGATCACGCATATTTTCTTTTGGTTCCGGTACAACAGCTTCACAAGTAAGTGTGTGGTGGTAACCAAGATATTCATCAATATTGTGTGCAGCTACTTTTCCGGCAGCGATTGCACGAATTACAGTAGATGGACCAGTTGCACAGTCTCCGCCGGTGAATACACCAGGGATTTCTTTTACTTCTGTGTCAAGTCCGGCCTGAAGGATATTCCATTTTGCAGGGATACCAAACTCTTCAAATGGAGCGGATACAATATCCTGTCCAACTGCGATCATAATAACATCTGCTTTGAATTCCTGTTTTTCTTTTGCAGCATCCTTTGGTGCCGGTCTGGATCCGCGGTAAGCACTAATCATCTGTGGTTGTGTGATCAGAGATTTACAGTTACCATTTTCATCTTTTGTAATCTCGACCGGAGCCTGCAGTGTTACAAGTGCGATTCCTTCCATAACTGCGGATTCAATCTCGGATTCCAGGGCAGTCATGTCTTTCTGACGGCGACGGTAAATGATGGATACTTCTTCTGCGTTACATCTGACAGCACTTCTTGCACAGTCCATAGCAACGTTACCACCACCGATAACAACAACACTTTTGCCAGTGTAATCAGGAAGATTTCCATTTCCAATCTGATCCAGAATATCTACAGCAGATACAACATTTCCGGCGTCAGCACCTTCAATACGAAGTGTCTTACCTGTCTGAGCACCAATTCCAACAAAAATTGCATCATGTTTCTCGTAAATATCTTTGACAGGAATATCTTTTCCGATTGTTGTATTGTATGTAACATGGATATCACCGCTATTTAAAATCGCACGGATATCTTCATCCAGACGATCTTTCGGAAAACGGTAATTTGGAATTCCATAACGGAGCATTCCGCCAAGTTTGTCATGCGTTTCATATACTTCAATCTTATGTCCCATAAGAGCTAAGAAGTATGCTGCAGTTAGTCCTGCAGGGCCACCACCAATTACACCGATGGATTTTCCTGTAGAAGGATTCGGTTTTGGTGTAGCAACTTTGTCGACTGGCATCATATCAACTGCATATTTTTTCAGTGCACGGATGTTGATCGGTGACTCCAGCATCTTTCTTCTGCAGCGCTCCTCACAAGGATGCTCACAGACCATAGCACAGGCTGTCGGGAACGGATTGTCTTTACGGATCAGATTAATTGCTCCGGCGTAATCCTCTTCACCAACTAATGCGATATATCCCGGAATATTTACATGTGCAGGACATAAGGAGATACAAGGTACCTTCTGTCCGATGGATTCCAGACATTTTTTATTTTCAATGTGGCTCTGATATTCGTCTGCAAACAGGTCTAATCCTTTTAAGACCTCATCAGCGGCATTCCAACCGATGGCACAGTCAGCAGATGAACGGATCATCGTAGCCATCATACGGATGTTATCCAAAGTTTTTTCTGTTGCACGGCCATCTAACACTTTCTGCATCAGACGTGCTACAAGTGGAAGACCGTCGCGGCACGGAACACATTTTCCACAAGTCTGGTTTGCAGCCGTACGCAGCATAGAGATCTGCATAGTAATCGGGCAGCTTCCAGGAGGATAAACCTCAACTTTATGAGAAAAATGTCGTGCGATTTCATTCATTTTCACGTCATAACCTGACGGATCAGCAAGATATAATTTGCTCATAATTTTCCCTTTCCAAATTCAATAAAGATTTTTTTAGTCGTCTTTTAAGTAAACGAACCAGTAGGCAAGACCTACCAAAACTGCTCCGCCGATAATGTTCCCCAACGTTACCGGAAGAAGATTTTTGGTGAACATAGCTCCCCATGTAAGGCCAGATACGTCAGCGCCGGCAGCAGTTGCAGCTTCAAGATAGGCTGCATTTCCCTTAGCAAAAATACCGGCAGCAATATAGTACATATTGGCTACGCTATGCTCGAATCCACATAAAACGAACATCATGATTGGAAAGAACAATCCGATGATCTTGGAAGACACCTGCTTGGCAGCAAATGAAATCCATACAGCGATACATACAAGGAAATTACATGCAATTCCGCGAAGAAATGCATCGCCAAAGGAGAGTGATACCTTACCGGCAGCAGTGCTGATCATAGAAGCAGCAAGACCGTTGTTAAAAAGACCGGCCTGATGGCTGAATACACAGATTGCAGCAACAGCAATACCGCCCACCATATTGCCAAGATATACAACTACCCAGTTCTTCAGCATTCCGCCAAGAGTGATCTCTTTTTTACAGAGCGGAATAACCAGAAGACAATTACCTGTGAACAGTTCACTTCCAGCGAGGAGTACCATAGTCAGTCCTCCCGGGAAGATGCATGCTCCAAGAAACTTGCCTACAGATGCCAGCGGAATAGATACAGCGGCTGCAGTAGAAGCAACGCCTCCAAATGCGATAAAGATTCCGGCCAGTATTCCAAGAACGAACATCTTGGCGACCGGAGTGTTTACCTTCCCTTTTCCGATAGCAATGTAATTGTTAGCAATTTCTTTTGGTGAATTCATAACAAATTCCTCCCTTCCCCTAAAATTTTATTTCTAATATATATGATGCCGGCAAAAAGTTACGTAAAAAGACCGTTTGCCCTGATATCATAATATATAGACTTCAAGCTTGTCGCCTGCCGCAAGAGGTTTACTTCCGGCAGGAATGACGGCCAGCAGATCACAATCGCTCATGGAGGAAACAGAACCGTTGTGCTGGTTGCTAAGTGGGGTGAAATATAACATACCATTTTTGAAATCTGAATGACCTTTTAAAATTCTTGTCACAGGACTTGATTTTTTAAAATCAACCCCAAGATAAGCAGTTGTCTGTGAAAATGTGATGTCAGATCTTCCTGAGAGTTTTCTCATAAATGGAAAGCCGACACACAACAGACCTGTTGCGGCAGCACCCGGATTACCGGATAAGCCCAGAATGACTTTTCCGTCTTTAAATGCTCCAAGCATTGCACCGCCCGGTTTGAATTTTAACCGGTGGAAGAGAAGGTCGCCCCCAATACGACGTATCACTTCCGGCATATAGTCGAAATCACCGGCAGATACACCGCCTGTCGTGATTACGATATCATTGGTCTTGAGTGCGTCAAGTACGGCCCGACACAGGGAATCCAGATCATCACTGACCGTGTTAAGGTAGTTGGCAGTCATATGATGTTTTTGAATGTAACCGCCTAAAAGATATGGATTCGTGTTATAAATCTTACCGTATTCTAAAGGAGAACCCGTATTCAAAAGTTCGCTTCCGGTACTGATAAGCCCGATGGAGAGCTTTTTATAGATCCCAATTTCAGCAATCCCCTGTCCGGCAATCAGTGCCAGGTCAGAAGCGGTAAGTATTTTGCCTTTTGGAACAAGCAAAGTTCCGGCTGCAACATCTTCCCCAGGTGGAATGATGTTTGCGGAGGTAACGGGCGCTGTTAAGGTAACGGTATTCTCAGTAAAGGAAGTGCGCTCATGCATGATAATGGCATCGGCACCTTCCGGAACCGGTGCGCCGGTCATGATCCGTGCAGCTTTTCCTTCTGTGATTGGATAGGTTGGAACACTTCCGGCAGGAATTACCTCGGTAACGTCTAAAGTCACAGGATGTTCCGGTGAAGCAGCGGCTGTGTCAGCCTGACGAAGTGCATATCCATCATATGCGCTTTTGGCAAAAGAAGGCACAGGAATTTTAGCTGTAATATCTTCTGCAAGAATTCGTTCAAAAGCATCTTGTAGTAAAATGTGTTCTATCGGCTGAGTTTCTGGTTTTGCCAGATTCAGGAGACAGTCAGATGCTTCTTTTAAAGTCTGAATGTTCATATGTATATTTTCCTTATATAAATGTATCGATTATTTATAAATGTTTTAAATCTCCGTTATGATAATGCTGTAATATACAGTCAGCGATAGCTTCGATATTATCCCGACAATAAACGGGTGTATCTTGTATCAACTGTTCGGTTGAAAAATCAGCAGTGATGTAGGAGATACAATTAGAAGCAGAAGCGAGTAAGCTGTTATTTTGTTCATCACTTCCAGTCAATAATATAAGCTTTGGATAATCGCTCCATTTGAAGCCTTCTAAAAGAACAAGATCAGCATCACCGACAAGCTCCGCAATTGCAGATCCCTGTAAAGGTTCCCGTTTTACAACTAAGTATTTGTCGTTATCATAGACGATGGAAGCACTTACGCCTGCCTGCCAGAACCGATAACTGTCTGTTCCGGGAGAATCAGGTTCGAAAGAATGTCCGTCATGTTTGACTGTGGCGACCTTAAGCCCCCGGTGGATCAGCTCTGGGATCAATCGTTCCATTAAAGTGGTTTTTCCGGAGTTTTTAAATCCGGAAATGGCCAGGCAGCTTTTTGCAGTTAGCTTTTGGTATTCCTCTGGTGTATTGATGTTCTGTAGCTGCCAGGAATCTTCTTCTACGTGATAAAAATGAACCTTTAAGTTGTTCAAAGCATCCATGATCCGAAGATTTCCGTTATCTAAGCACCTCTTTAGTACAGAGGTGCAGCTTTTGCGATAAATACCACACAGGGGGTGGATCCGTTCATCTGCCGTGACACAGATAAGTGCATCAGTATCAGAATGTTCCATGACTTCCTGAAGGTGATGTGCCAGTGTTCCGGAAAAAAGAGGAACGTCACAGGGAAGAACGAGCAGCGCATCCGACTCGCAGACAGATAAGGCACTGTAAAGTCCGCTCATTGGACCGCAATCTGAATAGCGGTCATCAATCATTGAATAAGGGATTTCCGGATGCCGGGCGGCATCATCGACTGAAACCAGAATCTCAGGAAAATCGCGTAGTTCAAAAATCAGTTTGTCGAGAAATGTTGTTCCATTCAGTCTCAGAGAGGATTTTCGATATCCCATCCGACGGCTTTTTCCTCCTGCCAGTATCAGGCAGCCTGTGTTCATCTGTATCACCTCGTGTTGTATTTATCTATAAACAAGCGCGCTTATAGGCGTTTCTTTCGGTTAATTATAGCATTTGAAATTTAAAACCACAAGGAAAGATATATGTTTCACAGGATTGATAAAATTGGGACGGATTTTAAATGAAACTAACTAAATTATATTTAGAAAATATAAGGACGTTTATAAAAAGAAACTATAGAAAAGACGCTGATATTGATAAAAAAATAGCATTGTGACTAATTTGGATAAAAGTATTTACAAAAAATTATCCAAATGTTACAATATGACCGTTACTTATTCTAAAAGCAATCGGTAGAGAGGGAAGGAATAAAAAATGAGTAGATTAACGATCGATACTCCTAGCAGGGCAGACCTTGTTATGGAGCAGCTCTACAAGGATCTTGAGCGCAGAATCGAATCAAGCCCACCGGGATTATGTCCAGTAGACTTGTCTCGTGCATTTTTGGAGTTATGCCATGCTCAGACTTGTGGAAAATGTGTACCTTGCCGTGTCGGTCTTGGTCAGTTGAATCACCTGATCAGAAAGGTACTGAACGGCAACGCAACAATGGAGACACTTGATACTATGGAGCAGACAGCAAAGTCTATTATGGAGTCTGCCGACTGTGCGATTGGATATGAAGCAGCGCATATGGTATATAAGGGACTGATCGGATATCGCGATGATTATATCGAGCATATCAAGAACGGACGCTGTACCTGTACATATAATCAGCCGGTACCATGTGTATCCTTATGTCCTGCACATGTTGATATTCCAGGATATGTAGCGTTAGTTGGGGAAGGACGCTATGCAGATGCAATCCGTCTGATTCGGAAGGATAATCCATTCCCGACAACATGTGGATTTATCTGTGAGCATCCATGTGAGGCAAGATGCCGTCGTAACATGATTGATGATTCTATTAATATCCGTGGTCTGAAACGAGTGGCAGCAGACTTTGCAGGGGAAGTAGAGCCGCCAAAATGTGCACCAAGCACAGGTAAGAAAATTGCTGTATTAGGAGGAGGCCCGGGAGGACTTAGTGCAGCTTATTATCTGCAGCTTATGGGACATCAGACAACGGTATATGAGATGCTTCCAAAGCTTGGAGGTATGCTCCGCTATGGTATTCCGAACTACAGACTTCCGAAAGACCGTCTGGACGAGGATATCAATGCAATCTTAAAGACAGGAGTAGAAGTAAAATACGGTCTTAAGATTGGTGAAGATATTACAATCCAGCAGCTTCGCAGTGAGTACGATGCTGTTCTGATCACAATTGGAGCAAGTACAGATAAGAAACTTGGACTGGAAGGCGAAGATGCAGACGGAGTCATCTCAGCAGTACAGTTCTTAAGAGATGTAGGAAAAGACGAAGCACTTGACCTGACTGGAAAAGAAGTCGCAGTTGTCGGTGGTGGTAATGTATCTATGGATGCAGTCCGTACAGCCAAAAGACTGGGTGCTAAGAAAGTCAGCATTGTATATAGAAGAAGAGTTGCAGATATGACAGCTCTTCCAGGAGAAATTGACGGCGCTGTTGCTGAAGGAATCGAACTTCAGACATTAAAAGCACCTGCGTCACTGGATATTGATGAAAATAATCATATCAAAGGTATTTATGTGACTCCGCAGATGGTAAGTGCAATCAAGGATGGACGAGCAAGTATCAAACCGACTGGCGAAGAGGATATTTATATTCCATGCGATGTATTGGTTGTTGCAATCGGTCAGAATATTGAGACACGCCATTTTGAGGAAGCTGGTATTCCGGTAGAACGTGGTAAGATTGTTACAAAGAGCACAGGAACCTTTGAAAATATGCCAGGAGTTTTTGCTGGAGGCGACTGCGCAAGTGGACCTGCATCTGTAATCAAGGCAATTGCCGCAGCGAAGGTCGTAGCGGCTAATATCGATGAATATCTCGGCTATCGCCATGAGATTTCCTGCGACGTAGAGATTCCAGAGGCACATCTGGATGACCGTACACCTTGTGGACGTGTGAATCTTACAGAACGTGAAGCTTGTGAAAGAGTCTGTGATTTTGAGGGTGTAGAGAACTGCATGACCGAAAAAGAAGCAAAACAGGAAGCAAGCAGATGTCTGCGGTGTGATCATTTTGGATATGGCATATTTAAGGGAGGCAGAGAGACATTATGGTAAATCTTGTAATTGATGGAAAACAAATATCCGTAAAAGAAAATACCACGATTATGGAGGCTGCCGCTCAAAATGGGATTCATATTCCTAAATTGTGTTATCTGAAAGGAATTAACGAGATCGCAGCCTGTCGTGTATGTGTAGTTGAATTAGAGGGAAAGGATAAACTGATTACCTCATGTAATAATGTTGCTGAGGAAGGTATGGTAATCCATACAAACAGTCCAAAAGTACGCAGGGACAGAAAAACCAATGTAGAGTTGATTTTATCTCAGCATAATTGTCAGTGTGTGGCATGTTCAAGAAGTGGCAACTGTAGCCTTCAGTCAGTTGCCAATGACTTGAATATTATCGATATTCCATACAAGATGGAGATCGAGAAACAGCCTTGGAATAAGAATTTTCCACTGATCCGTGATTCCTCCAAATGTATTAAGTGTATGCGGTGTATTCAGGTCTGTGATAAAGTACAGGGATTGAGTGTCTGGGATGTGGAAGGAACCGGATCCAGAACGACTGTAAATGTAGGTGGTCATAAGAATATTCAGGAAGCAGATTGTTCATTGTGCGGACAGTGTATTACACATTGTCCGGTAGGAGCATTGAGCGAGAGAAATGATACGGAAAAGGTCTGGGAAGCAATTGCAGATCCAGATAAAATTGTTGTAGCTCAGGTTGCACCGGCTGTACGTGCTGCATGGGGCGAACAGATTGGACTTGCTCCAGAAGATGCAACCATTGGAAAGATATTGGATGCCTTGAAGCGTATGGGTGTGGACTACGTGTTTGATACTGTATTTTCAGCCGATTTGACAATCATGGAAGAAGGACACGAATTTGTTCAGCGTTTTACAAGTGGTGAACTGAAAGATCGCCCGATGTTTACATCATGCTGTCCAGGATGGATTCGTTTTATTAAAACACAGTATCCACATTTGGTTAAATATTTATCCTCTGCAAAATCACCACAGCAGATGTTCGGCGCAGCAATGAAGACCTACTTTGCAGAAAAACTAGGTGTATCACCAGAGAAGATCTATACCGTGTCTGTAATGCCTTGTGTTGCGAAAAAAGGCGAGAGTGAGATGGAACTGTTCTATGGAGAATATGCAGGACATGACATTGATACAGTAATCACGACCAGAGAGCTGGTAAGAATGATTCGTTCTGCACACATCAGCCCTGATACATTGGTAGATATTGAAAGCGACCGCCCGATGCAGGCTGGTACAGGAGCTGGTGTCATCTTTGGAGCAACTGGCGGTGTAATGGAAGCAGCGCTTCGATCCGCATATTATATCATCAAAGGAGAAAATCCACCGGCAGATGCATTTACTGCAGTAAGAAGTCAAGGCTTCAACGAAAATGATGGTGTACAGGAAGCAGATTTCCAGATTAATGATATTACCGTCAGAACCGCTGTTGTAAGCGGTCTTGGCAATACCAGAGCACTGCTTGATAAGATAGAACGAGGAGAAGTACACTACGACTTCGTAGAAGTTATGGCATGTCCAGGAGGCTGCGTAGGCGGAGGCGGACAGCCAATCCACGATGGTGAAGAGCTGGCCTTTGAA
>JALESH010000028.1 GCA_022781985.1 Lachnospiraceae bacterium
AATATCCGGCAGCGAATTTCCATTTTCCCATTTATTTACCGCCGGAGCAGTAACTCCAAGACGGACTGCCATTTCTTCCTGTGTCATATTCTTTATTTTCCGATATTTCCGAATGACCTGTCCTAATTGCATAGCAATGCCTCCTCACTGTTTTACCCTGCCCTTCTCTAAAATCAGCATAACAGAATGGCAGGCATTTCACAATTGAACTGATATAAAATATATAAGACTGTCTCCACTTTTACCAGCCCAATTCCAGCAGCCAATTGTTCAACCTTCTTTCTCGTTCTTGCCCCGATACATCCGCTCCCACAGGACTTTTATATTCTCCCTTGATATTACCATCCACAATGTATAACACTCTGGAACACTTCGCAGCAACCTTTGCATCGTGGGTTACCATGATAAGTGTTGTTCCTTCCTGATTCAGTTTGACCAATTCATCCATAACTTCGTTGGAGGCATTTCTATTCAGTGCTCCGGTCGGTTCATCAGCAAATAAGACCTTCGGCTTATTGATCATGCTCCGGCAGATACATGCGCGCTGTAGCTGACCGCCGGATACCTCGTTGATGTCATTATCTGCCACTTCGATAATATCCAGTTTACGCATCAGTTCCTCCCCACGTTTGACTTTTTCTTTCTTCGTTTCCTCTGTCTTTTTGCTCTCCATCGCAGGTAGTACAATATTATCTAAGATAGTCAAATTTTTCATCATATACATCTGCTGAAAAATAAATCCCATCTCGTCTAACCGAAGTTCTGCAAGTTCATTTCCACTAAGCTTTGTAATATCCTTTCCATCAAATAAAATCCTGCCGCTGGTGGCGCTGTCCATGCCGGAAACTGAGTAAAGCAGTGTGGATTTGCCGGAACCGGAAGGTCCCATAATTGCCACCATCTCACCATTTTCCACTGTAAAATTTACATTTTTTAACACATTGTTCTGTCTTTTATTTATCACATAAGTCTTGCAAAGATCTTTTACTTCCAATAAAGCTGCCATTTCCATTTCCTCCGTTCTATATTCAAATCATAACTATTCAATATTTGCCGTATCACTGCTCTTAATCGTCTTGGCATAATCTGCCGCAATCCATACAACCAGGATTGTCATCATGAAAATAATCCCCGGATAAATTACAAATATCTGCAACGGTTCAATATTGTAATTGATATCTGCCACCCCCATCATTCCAAATATAGGCGTAATACACAATTCGGTCATTGGAATAGATCCACATGCTGCTATGATAACAGATATCAACGCTACAATCCCAAATCGACAAACGTGCCATTTGGTAACTTCACAATCCTTAAATCCAATTGCCTTAAGAATCGCAATCTGACTTTTTTCATCCGCAATAAAGGTTCTTTCCATGAGAATTGTAACCAATACCACCACCACAAGTGTGATGCCCAAAAGCAGGAACTGAACACTTTCCATGGTATCTACCACCGAAACACAGTCCATACAATACTCGGTTGCGTTCATGACCTTATCGTTATCATACAGTTCTATGATCCGTTCCTTACGATCCTCAATCTCCTCTTCAGAAGGATCGTCCGTGAAATCAATCTGATAAGACATAGCACTGGAAATATAACGAAAATCTGTCGGTGCATCCTCGTGAAGACGCACGACCTCTCCCAACTGATTCATGGTCTCGAAATATGCAGTTACCATACACGCTATGTCCTCATCCCCGTAATGAATGATGACCGTATCTCCGATTTTGGCTCCGGTAATTTCTGAAATGTGAGGTGTGATGGCTATTTCATATTCATTTTGCGGAGCCACCCCCTCTGTAAACACATACTCTGATATCTCTGTCCCGAGCCCCTGCTGACAGGTCAGTACATAATCATTTTCTTCAAAAGAAATCGTATATTTGTACTGGAGTTCAATACATAATTCCGCAGGCAGGCCCAATTCTGCCAGTTCCTCTCCCTTCTCCGCCAGATACGCTTCCATTTCCTCCTTTGAACCTGCATTCATATAGTTCATAACATCCGCAACATCTGTCACATACAAATCGCTCTTTGTTCCAAAGGTATAGATCAGATTCGGACTTTTCATAGTCGCTGTGGTATTTACCAGAAGCAAAACAAATAAAGTACAAATACTAAAAGAAACAATGATTGTCAGAAACCGTCTTGGACTGCTTAAAATATCATTGATTGCCATGTACAAAGCAGTTCCGGTATGACTTTTATGGATTCTGAATACTGTTTTCTTCCTGTAACGTTCTCCTGTCTGTCCGGAACGAATCGCATCAATTGGAGTTGCCTTCTTCACTTTTCCGGTACAGAAGTATGCAAATAGTAAGATAACACAAAATACGAGTACTGCTCCTGACACATTCATCAGGACTGCATTTTCATTTCCTAAGACCATGTTTTCACTGACCGACTGCAGCAGAAGGTTTCCAAAAGGAATACTTGCAAAAAATCCTATTACAGCACCTGTAACTGCCATCATCAAATACTTTACAACATAAAGGCTTCGTATCTTTCGATTGGTAATTCCGATTGCCTTCATAACACCGATTTCCCTAAATTCTTCCGTAATCGTAAAGGTAACGGAAAACTTTAAGACAACAAAAGATACAATGATCAGACAGATACTAAGCAGCAACATGATAAATGCAACGAGCATATCCATGACATAGCACATCTTTATCGTGGATCTGCTGCCACCAAAAGCCACATTGGTAACATTGCTCATAGCCGCTGACATGGCGCTGGCATCATCCGTATCGATATAACAGACTTCTCCCTGATAATGTGTATGTATTTGTTCATCGGCAAGCAATGTCTGCATATCCTCATCGTTCAATACAAATCTCGTATTTCCCATCATATCTGAGCCGAGCAATGCATCCTTTGCTTTTCCATCAAGAATGAGGGATATTTCTACACCACTATGATTCAGACAAATTGTATCCCCTGCCTCAAATTTATTCAATTCCATAAAGCTGCCGGAAACATACACATGTCCTTTTTCAATGGCTTCAATTTCCTGATTTTCTTCATCAAAAAATGTAATGGCAGAAGCATCTATAGACTGAAAAAATGTTGTATTCTTTGCCTCAACCTTAGTTCCATCCTCTGCGGTCACATTGTCCTGAGCTCCAAAGACTACATTTTCTATGCGGTATGCCAAAACTGCCGGCTCCGTCTCAAGCATCTCATCCAAGGCTCCTACCGCATTATCCCCCATGGTAATAATGACAAAATCCCCAACACCAGCCTTGTCCAGATAGTAATCCGTTCCGTTCACGACCGTTACCACGTTATTGATTCCGCTTGCCACGAACATAGTGGCCAAAACAATGAACAGAAAAAGTATGACGTTCATTGTCTTTTTTCTTTTTAAATCTTTCTTTAAAATTCTGAATAACATTTCTGTTCTCCTTTCTCTGATCATAAAAAAATCATAAAAGAGAAATTATTAAATAATCCTTAAATGAAAAAGATTTTCAAAGTATTGGCTTTGCAGCTCCAACACCTTGAAAATCTATACTCTATGAATTACCACCGTCACACGGAACTTATCACCTATTATCCGGGCAAACACCTCGCCTTCCATTTTCCTCATCAGGTTCCTGCATATGTACAGACCAAGGCCATTTCCTTTGATACCATGACTGTTGCTTCCCCGGTAAAAGGAATCAAAAAGGTTCGGCAGTTCTTCCTCTTTCAGACTACACCCAGAATTTTCAATGCTGATAAGTTTGCAATCTTCCTCTTCATCACAAAAAATCCGGATACAATCCCCATCTCCATATTTAATGGCATTCTCCATAATATTTTGAAGTGCTTCTATCAGACGGTTCTTATCACCTTTCAGCAGACAATCTGAGAACGCCTCCATCGTAAGCCGGGTATGAAGCATAGAAAGCTTGTCGTTGTAATAAACCTGTGTTGCTTTCATAACTTCTGACAGGTAAAATTCTCCTTCGTTGACCTTCAGATTCAGAAAATCTTCTCGGGAAGCCGTAACGATCTCGTCTACATATTTTTTTATCTCCTTTACATTTCTGCTTATGCCCTGTAGCGCCTCATCTTTTTTATCCTGTGTATCATATAGATCCTCGGATAAAGCTTTGGCGTAAAGCTCAATTGAGGATAGTGGCGTCTTGATGTCGTGAGACAAAGAAAGAATCATCGTCTTCTTATCCTTCTGAAATGCCAATTCCTTTTCCTTATTATCCTCAAGCTGTTCCCGGAGCATATCCATTCCCCACAGAAAACGACCGAAGAACTTGTTTTTTTCCTCCTTGATAGGCATTGAAAGGTTTCCCTTTGCCAATTCATAAGAAAGGTTGCTCATATCATGAAATGGTTTTAGGATTTTCCTCTCGATGTATAAAAAAACAATTCCCGTTAATATCATCATGCTGATAATGCTTCCATTGATATACCAAAGCCCATGATAATTCTCACCAGCACTATATTCAATTCGATAAAGCTTGCCCTCGATTTCCTCTACTACATAGTCATTGTTTACAATTTCGTCTGCGCTAAATTCGCTGACATTTACAATGGTACTATACTGTGACAGATCGATTCCCCCAATGGTTTTCTCTTGCAATTCCTGCGCCACCCGCACCGCTTCCACACGGTAAATCCTGCCCGCACTATTCTTATTCCGGCCTATGTAAACGCTGTCGAAGATTACCAGCAAAAGAATCTCTATTGCAAAAATAAGACTGCCAAATCTCCTATATCTATTCAAACCTGTACCCTACTCCCCACTCCGTAATAATGTGTGTTGGTTTCTTTGGATCTTTTTCTATTTTTTGACGAAGCCACTTAATGTGAACCGTCAACGTTTGCAGCTCTGAATCGCTGTCGCTGCCCCATATTGTATTAAAAATATATTCCTTTCTTAAAGTAACATTTTTGTTTTCGATCAAAAGCTTCAAAAGTTCAAATTCTTTCTCGGTCACGCCTATCTCTTTCCCATCCACAAAAAGAATCCGGTTCACCGTATTTAACTTGAAATTATCTTCAACGATTTCCTCTATTGCATACTTACGTTTGAAAATCCCACGAATCTTCGCAAGCAGAATATCAATGTCATAGGGCTTTTCAATGTAATCATCCGCTCCCAGATTAAGTCCCTTGAGCTTATCTGCTTTTTCCGTCTTGGCACTGGCAATCAGTATATGGGTATTGGCACTCTCCCTGATCTTGCAACAGACCGCGAATCCGTCCATGCCCGGAAGCAGGATATCAAGTATGATTAATTTTGCACCATACGCTTCAAACAACTCCAATGCCTTTTCTCCGTTCTCTGCCACACTTACCATGTAATTCTCCTTTTTAAGGAAATCACAAAGTAACGTACCTATTTCTTTATTGTCCTCTACAATTAAAATGTCTAACATGGGTTATGAGTAGCCTCTCTTACTATAATTTAA
>JALESH010000044.1 GCA_022781985.1 Lachnospiraceae bacterium
GTTTATGAGTGGACGAATACCACCAAGCAGATACATGACAGGTATTCCGATGAAGAAATCAAGACACTTTGGTCAAAGCTGTATGAAATCAACAATGTTGATATTATCCTGATTATGATTTACACCGGATTACGACCAACCGAGCTGTTGGAAATCCAGACGGAAAATGTCCATTTAGACGAAAAGTACATGGTAGGTGGCATGAAAACCGAAGCCGGGAAAGACAGAATTATCCCACTGAACGATAAGATTATCCCTCTCGTCAAGAACCGCTACGACCCAAGCAAGAAATATCTGATCAATAACAAGTTTGGAAATCATTACACCTACGGAACCTATATGAACGGGAATTTTAATACGTGCATGGGAAAACTCAAAATGAAACATCTGCCCCACGATGGCAGACACACCTTTGCTTCACTTATGGACAGCGCCGGAGCAAATGACGTATGTATCAAATTGATTATGGGACACAGTATGAAGAACGACACCACCAAGGGAACGTACACCCATAAGACTTTAGAAGAACTTCTTACAGAAGTGAACAAGATTTAAAATAATAAATCAAGACTGATTGCTGGATACACTTATGATGTTTCTTATGATTAACATTACACTCATATTCAGCCTGAAGCATCTTGAAAAGCACCGGATGGAAATGCCCTAAAAAATCATCCAAAATCACTAAAAACGAGTGTATACCACCTGTATATCACTTGTGTACCAAGTGTATATAACGCCCTCAAAATAAAGTAAATTATCTTCTATTTATGAATATTCTGACAATTCGCTTATCTTTCAACACATAAAGAAAAGTCCCAGAAATTCAACATTTCCAGGACTTCTCCATATAATCTTATATCTTAGAATTCAGCTATTAAACAATACCCTGAGCTGTCATAGCCTCAGCAACCTTTAAAAAGCCTGCGATGTTGGCACCAGCCACATAATTGCCTTCCATTCCGTACTTCTTGGAAGCCTCATCCAGATTGTGGAAGATATTTACCATGATATTCTTCAGCTTGCCGTCCACTTCCTCAAAGGTCCAGCTCAATCTTTCACTGTTCTGGCTCATCTCCAGGGCAGAGGTTGCTACACCGCCTGCATTGGAAGCCTTTCCGGGGCAGAAAAGAACACCGTTCTGCTGCAGATATTCTGTAGCCTCCAGAGTAGTGGGCATATTTGCACCCTCTGCCACTGCGAAGCAGCCATTAGCCACCAGAGCCTTTGCATCCTCAAGATCCAGCTCATTCTGAGTTGCACAGGGCAGTGCGATGTCACATTTTACACTCCATACCCCTTTTCCTTCATGATACTCTGCGCTGGGCCTTGCTGCAGCATACTCTGTCAGCCTTGCACGCTTTACTTCCTTTACTTCTCTTAACAGAGCCACGTCGATTCCCTCGGGATCGTAGATCCAGCCTGTGGAATCAGAGCAGGTCACCGGTTTGCCCCCCAGCTGCTGCGCTTTCTCAATGGCATAGATCGCCACATTTCCTGCACCGGATACAGCGATAGTCTTTCCTGCAATATCCTTGCCATTACACTTGAGCATCTCCTCTGTAAGATACAGCAAACCATAGCCCGTAGCCTGTGTTCTTGCCAGGGAGCCTCCGTATGTAAGGCCCTTTCCTGTCAGCACGCCTTCGTAGCAGTTGCGGATTCTCTTATACTGTCCATACATATAGCCGATCTCTCTTCCGCCTACGCCGATATCGCCGGCAGGTACGTCTGTATCAGCACCAATATGCCTGAAAAGCTCTGACATAAAGCTCTGGCAGAATGCCATAACCTCTCTGTCTGATTTTCCCTTGGGATCGAAATCAGAGCCGCCCTTACCGCCGCCGATGGGAAGTCCTGTCAGAGAATTCTTAAAAATCTGCTCAAAGCCCAGGAACTTGATGATGCCCAGATTTACGGAAGGATGGAATCTCAGACCTCCCTTGTAGGGGCCGATGGCACTGTTGAACTGTACACGGAAACCGTTATTTACCTGAACCTGTCCCTTATCATCCACCCAGGGAACCCTGAACATAACTACTCTTTCCGGTGTTACCAGCCTCTCCAGCAGGGCGTCCTTTCTGTAAGCATCTTCATTTGCCTCAATGACTACCCGAAGAGACTCCAGCACCTCCTTTACGGCCTGATGAAACTCAGGCTGCGCCGGGTTCTTGGCTACTACTAAATCAAATACCTCATCAACGTATGACATCTCGCGTATCCTCCTTCGATTTTTATGATCATGAATACTTTTTCCGAATATTATTATATAATGTGATTTCCGATTGCACAAGACACTTTAAAATGCTAAACCGTAAAAGATACGTAAAAATTTTTCTTAACTTTTTGTACACATTGTACAATAATACTTGTATACAATTATAAATATTTCTTCAGACGCTCTATATTTTTTTCTTCAAAATCCATCAGCTCCCGGGCAATCTCCATGGATGTCACATCTGCATTCTGATGGTGGTTCATGGACCTGCACATATCCGTGATCCCCCTGCTGCTTCCCTGAATCAGCAGTTCTGCAATATGGCTGGTGCTTGTATCCAAGAGGGTATTGGCATGTATTCCGCCCACCAGCATCATCCGGCTGAGATTGTTGGTGCGGTATGGCTCTGCCTTCCCTTCCAGAATCCTGTCCAGGGCTCTGTTATGAAGCTCGGAGTATTTTAATGCCTGCCTAGATAGCTGCACAGCCAGATCATCATCATACACCTTGTCACTGATGGTGTCGATAGCCTGCATCGCCATCTCCGTATTTCTTTGAATGTCCCTGAGCATCTCTGTATCATCTCTGTTCATCCCTGCCGCCTCCCATCGTTCTATGCGCTAAAAAAAGGGTGCAGACACCTTTTTTTCATGTCTGCACCCTTATTCTATCCCGGGAGAAAAGAAATATACATAAATCCCTTTTCCTACTCTACATAGTCAGATTTCACGTAGGCTGTTTCTCCCTTATATTTTATTTTCGTCCAGCCGTCTGCCTGCTTCATCACCAACTCCAGCTTCTCGCCGATGTATACCAGTCCCAGTCTTTCTCCATTCTCGCTGGCCGATTTCCTCACATTTACGTTCTCAATGACCGTCACTGTCTGACCTCCTGCAGCAGAAGCTGCTGCCTGTCCGGCTGTATCTCCTGCCGCTTCCGAAGTCTCTCCTTCATCAGAGGCAGCAGCAGAGGCAGTCTCAATATCAGGCGCTTCTCCCCCGGCATCCACCGGTTCTTCTGAAACAGTCTGCAGAAACTCACTCTTAATATATCCTTCGCTTCCTTCAAAGCTGATCCTGCTCCACCCGTTCCCCTTTTCCTCTAAGAGCGTAAATTCATCACCGATCTGTGCCTTACCCTTTTTATCTGCCGTCTCACTGTCAGAGCTTCTGATATTTACAACATCGGTTGCTCTGACCTTTTTTATTACGGGCTCCTGCCCTTCTGTCTCTTCCTCTGTCGAATCTGCCGCTGCCAAGGCCGCCTCAGCCTCTGCAGCTGCCTGAGCCTCCAACTCTGCCTTGGCCAGAGCCTCGCCTACGGAAGCATCAATGCGTTTCTCCAAATCTGCAAGAAACGCCTTCAGCTCATCGTCCCCCTCCAGCTGCTCGTTATACTCTACTGCTACCTGATTATTCAGATCCACCACATCATCCTGCAGGGAAACCTCCCGGATATAATCAGCTACCTCCGAATTGTCCTCCTTCTCATTGATGTAGCAGGCTCCATTTTCATCCGTACATATATAAAATGCCTGCATACCCGGAACCAACTCATCATATTCTGTAAATTTGACCTTGGAATATACATAAGCCAGATAGGAATTCTCCACCGGCCCCGTCTTTGTGTAAACATTCAGCTCCGGATAGGAGTCAATATACTTGCTCATCTCCTGTATCCTGAGCCGGGCGGTTTCATCCACCATATTATTCATGGAGGCGACTGCCTCTATATCTCCCTCTGCCAATGCCCCATAGTAACTGCTGATCAGTGAGTTGACCTGGGGATATGCGTTCTCCTCAAGTACAAGCTGGGGCATCTCCTCCTGAGCCTGTGTAGACTCCTGAGCCTGATTTACTTCAGGTGTTACAACTGCTTCTGCCGTTCTGGCCTCTACCTCCTGCGCCATTTTTTTATTGGCATTGACTGCCACGGCTACTGTAATCAAAACACAAATTAACAGGATGACCGGCATTACGATCTTGGCGTGATCCGATACCCACTCTTTCAGATCTTCCATTTTATCTTTTATGCTGTTGTTATTCATAGATGATCCTCCATGCATGCCCATAAAATATAAAATTCCTTAGAGCAATCCCAAATACGCTCCCGTTTTTCTTTTCCTTTCTGCCTAAAATTATCTCCAGAGTGATGTAATGCACCCGGCAGGAATCGAACCTGCATTAAAGGCGTCGGAGGCCTCCGTTCTATCCATTAGACTACGAGTGCATAAGAAATACCATATTCAGATATTTGTAATAATTAATTTATTACAAATTTGTTACATCACATTGGATATAATATCACATCAGATGCCGATTGTCCAGTGTTCTTTTTGTGAACAAATAAAAAATTTACAGGCTTTTCTCCATCCTGATAAAAAAATATGGTACTGTACGCTTTAACCGTTATACCCATTTGTGCAAAAGTCCCTGCCATAGTCGGCAGCATGTCCAAATCATGCCTGCCTGAAGAAACACATACTGCCGGCTATGAGCGGAACGTCAGCTTATAGGAAAAGTCAGCTGACAGGCAGAGGGAAAGCGCCCTCCATGCTTTTGGCCCCGACACGGGCCATACTGTTACTTTACTGCATTCCTAAGAAACATCGTCGTCATCTTGGCGCACTCTGCCCTGGTGGCCTTTCCCCTGGGATCCAGGCGGAAAGAGCCGTCCCCATTGGGCTTGCCGCTGATCATCCCTGCAGCTGCCGCCCATTGTACAGGAGCCTCCGCCCAGCTGCTGACCTTATGAGCATCTGTAAAATCTCCCGGCAAGGCTCTGCCGCTTACATCATACCCTGCCTTTCTTCCATACAGGTACAGCATTTTGGCAAGCTGTTCCCTGGTGATGGGATCGCTGATGCCGTATCTGCCATCGCTGTAGCCCTCCGCTATGCCCGCTTCATTGGCCCAAATAACAGCATCACTGTACCATCTGCCTGCTGCCACATCTAAAAATTTCAGAGAATATACTGTTTCCGGCTCTCCTGCCATCCGATAAAGAATCGTTGTGAACATGGCACGTGTGAGCAGATTGTCCGGCTGGAACTCTCTGCCGGCGCCCACTGCTCCCATGATATGATGATTGTAGACAAATCTGATATTTTCATATTTCCAGCCGCCCGGTATGACAGGGACATCGGTGAAGATCCAGGGCAGCTCTGTTTTTTCGGTGCTTCCGGCATCCGGTTTTTCTGTATCCTCCGGTGCATTTTGGTCCTGCATATCCGGATCTTCTGCCCCGGGATCCGTTTTTCCGGTGTCTCCAGACACCTCCTGCTCCGCCCCACCGGAACCCTGTACATCCGAGCCTTCCGCCCCGGCAGCCGTCAGCCTTACCTTTAAAATCGGTGCTGTTCCTGACTCCCTGCACTGGTAAGTATAAGACGCTTCCTTTCGGGGATCTGTCACAGTGAATACACCGTCTGCAAACCTCACGTTCTGCAGATCCGTTACTCTGTCTTTATGGAAATGGGCAAACCCGGTGATATCCATGGAGTGGCCTGACAGGCTGACAGAGGAGGTATACGCTCCCATGTCTGTGATGCCGGAAGGAAGGTTTAGGTGAACCAGCCTGCTTTCCGTACTCAGGCTTACGCTGACAAGACGGGAATTATAGTCCAGATTGGCACTCTGCAGGGTGGCTATGGTGCTCAGATCCAGATCTGTGAGTGCTGTGTTGCATAAAATCAGTACTTCCAGCTCTGTATCCGCCAGATTGATTTCTGACAGTTCTGTATGATAATGTAAATCAAGGGTTTTCAGGCTCCTATTGCCTTGTAGATTTAAGCTTATCAGATTTGTATTGGAGATCAGGCTCAGCTCCTCCAGGGCAGAGTAGCTCAGATCCAGAATGGCTAATTGCAGATTTCTGCTGAAATCTGCTCTTTTCAGCTTAGTACGGCTGAGATTGACATGGGTTAGGCTGCCGGCATGGGTCAGATCCAGGTCTTCCATCACCTGATTACCGCTCAGATTCAAATTCGCCAGGCCCGTATTCCCAATATCCAATTCTTCTAATAGGGTACAGTTGCTTAAGTTGATGCTGGTCAGCACGCCAATTCCATTACAGTTTAATTTTCTCAGATGTCGGTTGCTGCCCAGATCCAAAAAAGTAAATTCATGCCCGGCTCCGCTGCAGTCCAGTTCCTCCAGTGCCCGATTGCTGCCCAGATTGATGCTGCTCAGGCGAGAATCTGACACATCCAGGGTTTTCAGGTTTGTAAACAGTTCAATGCCCTGGATGGAACTCAGCCTTTTATCATGGATTATTATCCTCTCTACGGCAGCCGTTTCCCTCTCTGACAGCATGCCGTCTCTGTCCGTATCGATTTCCGCCGCTATATATTCCCTGAATACAGGATCCGGAAATACTTTGCTGTAGATCGGTGCTGCAGAGGCATTCATGGACACAGCGCCTGACATCACTGCCAGAATGCCGGCTGCAGCCAGATATTTTCTGATCATCATTTAAGTTCTCCCTTCAAAATATTGAAATATTATGATTTATGCCGCCAAGCGGGGCATACAGTTTGCAGAAATGGCTTTTCAGTAATTCTCTAGAAAAGCTGCTCTATCCTGCCGCATTTACGAGAAAAATAGTATACGGAATCGGTCAATACCTCCTCCGGCTCCACCTGGGTGGCATTGATATCACATACCATCTTCCAGAGCTCCTCCGCTTCCTGTCTCTCATCGTCCGGCACCAAGATCACCTCATGGACCGAGCTGGGCAGGATAAACAGGTTTTTTCCCGTTTTTTCCATTATCTTCTCCAACACTCCCCGATAGAGCATCACTGCCGCGCCGAAGAGCTTTCTTTCATTTCCCAGCACATACATCCTGCCGTTCTCTTCCCCTTCCTCCGCAAAAAAATCCTGCTCCGTTTCCTGACCCTCGGAGACGATTTCCTTCATCATTTCCTCTATGGAGAGGAGCCTTGGCGGCATTATCCTCTCTGTATTCCTCTTTGCATCCTCATAGAGCTGTTCCTTGGTGATTCCCCACATCATGAGATGATTGTTGTATATCTGGATCGTAGCATTTCCCAGTTCCTTCTCTGGTACATGACAGTAAAATACGATGGCCAGATCCAGGAAAGGCACGCTGGGCACCCGCTTTAGAAGCTCCTTGTTTTTTTCATGGCTGATCACCTTGTACACCACCTGTTCCTTCATCTTTTCATAGTCCAGAAAAAAGCTCATGTCAATGTTGTCCCGAGTGCTGCTTTCCTCATAAATCTGCAGCACCCTGTCCATGACCCACCGGAAGGTCTCCCCTTCCTCATAGGCTGCATGCAGATCATCCAGATAGATATTGGGCGAAAGATTCAAGCCCTTTCTGGCAATAATGACGCTGTGCAGCTCAATCCCATTATTTTTCGTTATATTTTTGATACTTACCAAGGCCTCACTGCCCAACTGTTCTTCCAGGTGCCTTTTTACCTTTTGACTAAACGCTGTAATTTCCATATTGATACTCCTGCTCCTTTCCCGGTTGAAGAAATCCAATTCCTCCACCTTATCCTTTTTCCTGTTCTGTAAGCTACCATAAGAAGGAATCCCGCTTTGCAGGATTCTCCTCCTGCGGAGAGCTTTTTTGTATATTTCATAAAAAAAAGACAATGGGACAAATCCATTGTCTTAAAGGCTCAGATGATAGCTCACCGGGATCATACTCTGGAGAGATACTCTCCTGTCCTGGTGTCGATTTTGATTACATCCTCCTGATCTACAAAAAGAGGAACATAAACGGTAGCTCCTGTTTCCACTACAGCAGGCTTGGTTGCTCCCGTAGCGGTATCTCCCTTGAAGCCCGGCTCCGTATTCGTAATCTTCAGTTCTACAAACAGAGGCGGCTCAATGGCAAATACGTTGCCGTTATGGGAACATACCTTGACCATCTCATTCTCCTTGACAAATTTCAGGGATTCGCCGATTGCCTCTTCATTGAGCGCAATCTGCTCATAGCTTTCCACATCCATGAAATGATATAAGTCACCGTCTGAATACAGATACTGCATATCTTTTCTATCAATACGTGCCTGCGGGCATTTCTCCGTAGGTCTGAAGGTTTTCTCCACTACGCCGCCACTCTTAATGTTTTTCAGCTTTGTCCTTACGAATGCCGCTCCTTTGCCCGGTTTTACGTGCTGGAACTCAATAATCTGGTATATATTATTATCTAATTCAATCGTAATGCCATTTCTGAAATCACCTG
The DNA here is from genome assembly GCA_022781985.1 of Lachnospiraceae bacterium. Lineage (GTDB taxonomy): Bacteria > Bacillota > Clostridia > Lachnospirales > Lachnospiraceae > Kineothrix. The sequence goes on from JALESH010000044.1 coordinate 8,440, forward strand.
CAGAAATCATAAAATATTCCTCCTAAATTTTTCACGTTATAATTCTTTTCTAGTTTATACTAAAAATTCTCATATTTCAACTACTTTTTCAAACAAAAATCAATCGCATCCAGATAGCCCTGCAGCCCCCGTCCGTAAATCTGTGCATCACAGGCCGGTTCCGTCACCGATATCCTGCGGAACTCCTCCCTTTTTGTGATATCAGAGATATGAACCTCCACCTTGGGCACTGTGATGCTGGCCAAGGCATCCCGGATGGCATAGCTGTAATGGGTATAGGCTCCGGGATTGATCACAAGCCCCTCCGTGCCGTCAAAATAGGCCTGCTGTATCCTGTCGATGATCCCACCCTCATGATTGCTCTGGAACACCTCAATCTCACAATCCTCTGCCTCCGCCTTTTTCGCTATCATACCCAGCAGGCAGTCATAATCCTCTGTCCCATAGACACTCCTTTCCCTGATCCCCAGAAAGTTGATGTTAGGTCCGTTGATCACCAATAGCTTCATTCCTCTTCTCCCAGCCTTTCCATGATTTCTCCTAAAATAGTATCAAAATCCTTATCATCTGCGTCGATGATAAAATCAGCCGCAGCTTCATATATGGGGGATCTGGCCTCCAGCAGGTCCTGCACCCTCTTTTGGGGATTGTCCCCCTGCAGCAGGGGCCTGGTGGTATCGCCTGCCAGCCTGGTACATACAGTCTCTGCTGTCACCCTGAGATAGATCACTGTCCCCAGCCGCTTCAGCAGCCTCCGGTTCTCCTCCCTCATGGGAAGGCCTCCTCCCACCGACAAAATCTGCTGATGGGAGTCCTCCAAAAGCCGCTGCAGACACCTGGTCTCCATCCTGCGGAACTCCTCCTCCCCCAGACGGGCAAAGATCTCTGCCACCGTCATCTGGTTCAGCCGCTCTATCATCCTGTCCGTATCCACCATGGTTCTCCGCAGCCTGTAGGAAAGCCTGATTCCCACGCTGGTCTTGCCGCTGCCCATAAATCCGATCAAAATAATATTTTTCATTCTTCTATTCCCATTGCTTCCTTCATCCCTGCATAAACTGCCAGTGCCTCCTCCTCCGAAACGGATATGCCGTTCCACAGCTCATAGGCTATGACTCCCTGATACAACAGCATCTTCAACCCATGGAAAGCCCTACCCCCGCTCTCTCTGACCAGAGTCATGAACCGGGTAGTGGACGGCCTGTAGATCAGATCAAAGCCGGTATGTATCTTTTTGTAAAAATCCCTATCCTGGATCACCGCCTCGTCCACCTTGGGATAAAGACCTATACTGGTAGCCTGTATGGCCAGATAACGCCTGTCCCCTGGCAGTCTCACATAATCCTCCATACCCATGGGTACCAGACACTCTCTGCCCTGTTGGGTGTTCACCTCCTCTGCCACTGCTTCTGCCTTTTCCGGGGTACGGTTCAATATCCATACTCTGGCCGCTCCCCTGGAGGCACACATAAAGGCCACTGCCCTGGCCGCCCCTCCTGCCCCCAGCAGGATGATCTCTTCCCCTTCTATGGAAATATTCTCACTTCGCATGGCCCTGTACAGCCCCATCATATCTGTGTTATAGCCCTTGAATCCGCCATCCGTCCTGACCAGGGTATTCACTGCCCCTATCCTTTCCGCCATCCTGTCGATCTCCTTCAAAAAAGGGATTACCTCCCCCTTGTAAGGAACCGTCACGTTGAGTCCCAGCACGTTCAGCCCATAGGCTCCTTCTATGGCCCTGCCCAGGTTCTCCCTTTCCACATGAAAGGGCACATACACCAGGTTTCGCCCTTCCCCTTCTGCCAGTGTATTGTGTATGGCCGGCGACATGGTGTGCTCCACAGGATTGCCGATGAGCCCGCACAGCCTGGTATATCCGTCTATCTGCTGTCTCATTTTCCTTCCTCTCCTTTTATCCCTTCTTTTTCAGCTGTCTCTGATAAAAAAACAGCACGATCCTCTCCGGCAATCTTTTCAGCACGATCTGAATCTCTTCCCTGGGATGAACAGGCCTGACCAGGAAAGTTCTGATCCCTGCCCTGTTGGCTCCCCAGATATCTGTAAAAAGCTGATCTCCCACAAACAGCGTATTGCTTTTGTCTGTATGCATCTGCTCCATGGCCCTGATATAGCTGCCCACCCCGGGCTTGCCTGCCTTATGGATATACTCCGCACCCACTGCAGAAGCAAAGGATTTCACCCGGGGCTCCCTGTTGTTGGACAAAAGCATCACCCGGTAGCCCCTGTCCTTTAATCGCCGGAACAGATCCACAGCACCTCTGTCAGCAGGCGCTCCATGGGGAACCAGGGTGTTGTCAATATCAAAAATGACCCCCCGGTAGCCCTCCCGGTACAATTTTTCAAAATCAATCCCATATGCAGAATCCACATATGCGTGGGGATAGAATCTCTGTAACATCTCTTCTCCTGCCTTATCCGTTTTTTGTATATTGCAGTCTATTGGAGCAGCCCCGCTGCCTCCAGCAATGACCTGGTGTACGCATGCTCCGGCGAGAAATAGACCTTCTCCGCCTCCCCGGCCTCCAGGATCTCTCCTCCCTGCATGATCATCACCCTCCCGCAGAGCCGGTATACCACCCGCAGGTCATGAGAAATAAACAGGATGGAGATCCCCATTTCCTCATGAAGCTGCTGCAGCAGCTCCAGAATCTGGGCCTGTACTGTCACATCCAGGGCTGACACCGGCTCGTCGGCGATGAGCAGTCCCGGAGAAAGCATCAGTGCTGCCGCTATGGCTACCCTCTGCCTCTGTCCTCCCGAAAGCTGTGCCGGGTATCTGTCCCTGCAGGCAGGATCCAGGCCTACCTTATACAGCATCTCCTCCACCCTTTTCCTGCGTTCTTCCCTGCCAAGGCCGCTCCTCAGCCTCAGAGGCTCCTCCAGAATCCATCCTATTTTCTTTGCCGGATTCAGGGAGCCGTAAGGATCCTGAAACACCATCTGGGGGAACTCGGAGGCATGATACACCTCTCCCCTGTCAGGCCTGACCATTCCCAGAACCGCCCTGGCCAGAGTGGACTTGCCGCATCCGCTCTCTCCCACCAGCCCCAGGATCTCTCCCCGCCTGATATCAAAGGAAACCCCTTTCAGGACAGATACCCTTTCCTTACCGCCAAAAAGCCCTACCGCCTTTTTTTTATAGCTGACCTCCAGATTCCGAACCGTGAGGATATTTTTCTCCTCCATCCTATTTCCTGCCTCCCTTCTGCCCCTTCCCGCACCGGGGAATAGCTGCGATCAGTGCCTTGGTATAGGCCTCCCTGGGATGCTCAAACACCTCTTCCGTCCTGCCCGCTTCCACTGCCCTGCCTCTATGCATGACAATCACTCTTTCACACAGCCCCCTCACCAGGCTCAAATCATGGGAAATGAACAGGATCGCCGTCTTTTTTTCCCGATTCTTCCTCTTCAGAAGCCTGAGGATCTGTGCCTGTACCGTCACATCCAGAGCTGTGGTTGGCTCATCTGCGATCAACAGCCTGGGCTCACAGACAAAGGCCGCCGCTATCATCACTCTCTGACGCATGCCGCCGGACAGCTGATGGGGATACATGCGGCAGATCCTCTCTGCCTCCATCAGTTCCGCATCCTGCAGGGCCTCCACCACCCTCCGATATCTTTCCTGCTTCGTCAGCTCCGTGTGGATCCTCAGGCTTTCCTCTACCTGCCAGCCGATCCTCTTTACCGGATTTAAGGAAGTCATAGGCTCCTGAAATACCACTCCGATGTCTCTTCCCTGGATCTGACGCAGCTGAGAACGGGGACAGCTGAGCAGATCCCTTCCTTCAAACAGGATCTGGCCCTGTTTTTTCATATCATGCCGATTCAAAAGCCCTGCCACAGCCAGAGCCGTCATAGATTTGCCGGAGCCGGACTCTCCTACGATACCCAGTATCTCCCCTTGGGACAGGGACAGGCTCAGGTCATGCACTACTGTCTCCGGAACCAGATGGTCATGAAACTCAATGTGCAGTCCCCTCACTTCCAGAAGCTCATCCATGTCTGCCTCCCTTCTCTGCGATCCCCTCTCCCAGCAGGCCAAACCCCAGTACCATCAGAATGATGAACAATCCCGGAAACAGCGCATAGCCAGGTGCCGTAAAAAGATAGGACTGCGCCTCCGAAAGCATCCGTCCCAGGCTGGGCTCCGGTGGCTGGACGCCGATGCCAAGATAGCTCATGCCCGCCTCGGCCAGTACCGCATTGTTGAAGCCGATCATCACTGCAGACATCAGCACCGGCAGGGTATTGGGCAGGATATGCACGAACATGATCCGCAGATTCCCCGCCCCCTGGAGCCTTGCACTCCTTACATAGTCCAATTTGCTGTTTTTCAGAAACTCGCTCCTCACGATTCTGGCGAAGCTGGGGATGAAGGAGATGCCCAATGCGGCGGTCATGTTGCTCCTGCCCGGCCCCAGCAGCCCGATCAGGGTCAGAGCCAGCAGAAGGCTGGGAAAGGCAAAGAGAGCATCGTTGATGCGCATCAGTATCTCGTCCAGCCATCCTCCGTAATACCCGGTAAAGGCTCCCAGCAGCACACCGCAGACTGTCCCGATGGCAACGGTGCACAAGGCCACTGCCAGAGTGGTTCTGCTCCCTTCCAGGATCCGGCTGAGGATATCCCGGCCAAAGTTGTCACAGCCCATGGGATGAGCCAGGGAAATCCCCGCAAACCTGGCAGAAGCATCCATGGCCTCCGGATCATAGGGAGTATAAAAAATACCTGTTATAATGGCCAGAAGCAGGAATCCTGTGATCAGGCTTCCTGCTGTCATATTCAGGTTATGCATTTTCTTTTTCATTATTTTATAACCATGCCCCTTCCATGGGAAATTTTCACACTTCCGCCGATATTCTGGGATCCACCCATTGATAAATGATATCCACAATCAGATTGATCAGGATTACAATAAAGGCTATGCAGACTATGACCGCCTCCACCACCGGATAATCCCGGTTGGCGATAGAGGTAAGCAGGATCCTTCCAAGCCCGGGGATGCTGAATACCTGCTCAATGATGATGCTTCCGGCCACCATGTCTGCCAGAGCCATTCCCAAAAAGGTGATAACAGGTATCAGTGCATTTTTTAATATATGCCTGTAAAATACCTGCCTGCTGCTGCCTCCTCTGCTGTATGCCGTCCGCACGTAGTCCCTGCGCACCTCGGAAAGCACCGAGCTGCGCAGCAGCTTGGCCGCCATGGCAGCCTTAGGCAGAGCTACTGCCAGGGCCGGAAAAATCATATAGCCTATGAAGCCTCCCACATCCTCCTTGTAGGAAATATAGCCTCCCGGTGTGAACAGCCGCAGGATACGGCCAAACACCAGCGTAATCAATATCCCGGAAAAGAAGGGAGGCACAGCCATCACTGCCTGATTCAGCATGCAGATGAACCGATCCGCAGGACCGCCCTGATGCCTGGCTGTATAGATACCCAGAGGGATGGCTGTCCCCGCCACCATCAGGAAGGCCAGGAGGGTCAGGGTCAGGGTCACAGGAATCTTGTCCCCCACCATCCGGCTGACAGGCATCTGATAGCTGTAGGAGGTTCCCATATCACCCTTCAGAAAGGCTGCTGCCCAGCGGAAATACTGCACTGCCAGGGGATCATTCAATCCCAGCTCCTCCCGCAGGGCCTCCACCTTCTCCGGTGTGGCCTGGGTCCCCAGCATAGAGGTGGCAGGATCCCCGGCCATCAGGGAAAAGGCCCCATATACCAGAAAGGAAACTACAAACAGGGTCACTGCCATGGTTATCAGCTTTTTTACAGTATATTTCATAGCCTTCTCCTGCCTACTCTGAAATATACAGCCTGGAAATATCCTGGACATACAAAGGATAGAATTCATAGCCTGCATATTTCTTATTGAGGGCTACAAACTCGGGCAGATCCTGAATATACACATTGGCTGCCTCTGCGGAAAGTATCCGCTGGCATTCCTTATAATATCCTGTCTTCTGGGCATCATCCGTGCTGGCAATAGCTGCCCGCACTGCCGCATCATATTCCTTATTGTTAAAATTGATGAAATTGCCCGGATGCCCGGACTCAAACCGCTCCAGTAATGCCCTGGCCGTCAGGCTGGAAGCATCCACACCCACTACGGTAGCCTGATAATTCCTGCCTGCGTACACATCGCTCAGCCAGCTCTCCCATTCCACCAGCTGGATCCTGGCCTCTGCGCCCACGGCCTTGAACTGCTCTGCCAGCACCTGGGCCGTATCGATATGCTGCTGATAGTTGGATGGCACTGTGATGGTAAAGGAAAGGCCTTCCCCATAGCCTGCCTCTGCAAGCAGTGACTTTGCCTTTTCCAGATCCTGCTGATAGGTATCCTTCAACTCCTCCATATAATACTTTCCAAAGGCGGGGAACATACTGCTGCCGATCTCTGTCCCCTTACCGCCGGAAACAAAATCCATAATCTCCTGGCTGCTGGCCGCATAGCAGAGAGCCTGTCTTACCCTGATATCATCAAAGGGCTCTGCCTCGTTATTGAGGTACAGGGCCTGTACCAGATTCATGGTTCCCTCCAGCACCTCAAACTTATCCGACAGCTCCGCCGCCTGGGCAGCCGTCACCCGGGCAAACATATCGATGGAGCCTCCCTCCAGATCCATGACGATGGAATCCGCATTGGCACAGACCTTAAAGGTAACATTCTCAATATGGGCTCCCTCCCCCCAATATTCATCGAACCTCTCCACCACAAAGCTTTCCTGGGGAGACCGGGAGACAAATTTGTAAGGGCCCGTTCCGATGGGGTTGGTGTCCGGCTCCGAATTGGAGGCAGGGATAATGGCCGCCGCAACGTTGGCCAGCTCTGCAGCAAACTCCGTATCGGGCTCCTTCAGGAAGATTTCAATGGTCTTATCATCGGGGGTATTCACGCTTTCCAAATTAGAAAATGCCGCGATCAGCGGTTCTCCCCTACCGGCATCGGCACATTTTTCCATGGAATATTTCACATCCTCTACCGTCACCGGACTTCCGTCGTGAAATTTGATTCCGTCCCTCAGGGTAAAGGTGTAAACCCTTCCATCCTCTGAGGGGTGATATTCGCTTGCTACGGCCGGGATCAGGTTTCCCTCGCTGTCCGGCTTTACCAAGCCCTCAAAAATATTGAAGTATACCTCCTTTGTTCCCGCCGCCACTGCCTTGTGTGGGTCAAGACTGTCCTCTACGTCCTGAGGTATTCCAATGGTAATCCGGGAAGAATTCCCATCTGCCTTATCACCTGAGCAGGCACCCAGTGCAATAGTCAGTGCTGTCAACACAAACACTGAAAGGAGCTTTTTCAAGCCTTTACTTTTCATGTGTCACAATTCCTTCCTTTTTTGATTGATTGAATCCTGGTTTCGATTCATTGTATATATTTTCTCCAAAAAAAGCAAGTAAAAAATACCTGCACCTATCTGTCCAGCACCTTCTTCAATTCATCCATGAAGGTATTGATATCCTTAAACTCCCTGTATACGGAGGCAAACCTGACATAAGCCACCGCATCCAGGTCCTTCAGCTTATCCATGACCAGCTCCCCTATGATCTGGCTGGGAATCTCCTTCTCCTCCATGTTGAAAATCTCCGTTTCCACAGCCTCCACCAGACGGCTGATCTGGTTGGCACTGACCGGCCTCTTGTGGCAGGCGCGCAGGACTCCCGCCTCCACCTTGGCCCTGTCGTAGGCTTCCCTGTTGTCATCCTTCTTAATAATAATAAGCGGGATCGTTTCTATCTTCTCATAGGTGGTAAATCGCTTGCCGCATTCGTCACAGACCCGCCGCCGTCTGATGGAGTTATTATCCTCCGCCGGCCTGGAATCTATGACCCTGGTGCTCTCGTGGCTGCAAAATGGACACTTCATTTCTTCTCTCCTTTGTTTGAAGGGATTTTTTATTATGTACATAATAGCAGAGATTTTTATGAAATACAATGAAAACACCGGAATAAAAAGCCGGCTGCAATAAAAACAACCGGCCCGAATGTGCTGATTCAGTTGTGTGTGCAGGATACTATGCCGTCAGATAGCTCTTCATAGTCTTCAGTGCATTTTTCTCCAGCCTGGATACCTGGGCCTGGGAGATTCCGATCAGGTCTGCCACCTCCATCTGGGTCTTTCCCTCAAAGAACCGCAGCGAGATGATCTCGTGCTCCCTCTCCCCCAGCCGCTTCATGGCTTCGCTCAGGGAGAGATGCTCTACCCAGGTCTCCTCCTTGTTCTTTTTATCGCTGATTTGATCCATCACATAGAGTGTGTCTCCGCCGTCGGTAAAGATGGGCTCATACAGACTCATAGGATTCTGTATGGCATCCAGTGCGTAGACAATGTCCTCCTTAGAGACCCCTATCTCCGCAGCGATCTCGTTAACGGTAGGCTCCTTCAGATTCCTTCTTGTGAGGCTCTCTTTGGCATAGATGGCCTTATAAGCCGTGTCCTTCAGGGAACGGCTCACCCTGATGGAATTGTTGTCCCTTAAGAAACGGCGGATCTCCCCGATGATCATGGGAACCGCATAGGTGGAAAACTTTACGTTTAGGGTGGAATCAAAGTTGTCTATGGCCTTGATCAATCCAATACAGCCAATCTGAAACAGATCATCCACGTTTTCGTTGCTGGAGGAAAAACGCTTGATCACGCTTAAGACCAGCCTGAGATTCCCTTTGATATATTCCTCTCTCGCTGCCCTGTCCCCTTCCTCAATTCTGGCAAACAGCTCTTCCTTCTCCGCATTTTTTAATAATGGAAGCTTGGAGGTATTCACTCCGCAAATTTCAACCTTTCCCTGTGCCATGCTTTTCACAATGCTCCTTTCTTTCTAAATTAGATGATTCACAGAAAGAAGGAAAAATATACATTCGCCCGGCTGGGACAAAATCAATTTCTGCAGGTGGTGCATATGCTGTAATATAATAAAAGAAATCGTGGTGTACCCCTATGCTGTTTTCTGAACTGAAATGCAAATCGGTCATTAATCTGAAGGATTGCAAGTGCCTGGGAAAGGTGGGGGATCTGGAATTCGATGAATGCAGCGGACAGATATGTAAACTCATCATCCCGGGCGGCAACAAGCTCTGCTCCTTCTTCGGCGGGGAACCGGAGTTTGTCATCCCCTATAAAAATATAAAAAAAATCGGCCCGGACATCATCATTGTGGACATCTGCTATTAGCCGAAAGGTGCAGAAAAAGACCGCCTTTTTCTGCACCTCTTTATGTCAACCCCTTTTACAACTCTGTCACAAAAAATTATTCCTCTTTGATCAGCTCCTTTTTTAATCGTTTCATGATTTTTTTTTCCAGTCTGGAGATATAAGACTGGGAGATGCCCAGGTAAGCCGCCACCTCCTTTTGGGTCATCTCCCGGCCATCCGGTGTTCCCAGGCCGAAACGAAGGTTGATAATGGTTCTTTCTCTGTCGGACAATTTATTGATAGCCTTCAGCAAAAGCTTTCTTTCCACTTCATTTTCAATATCGCGGTAGATCACGTCCTCATCCGTGCCCAGGATATCCGACAGCAGCAGCTCGTTCCCATCCCAGTCCACATTCAGCGGCTCGTCTATGGAAACCTCCAGTTTGGTCTTGTTATTCCTTCTCAGATACATCAAAATCTCGTTCTCAATGCAGCGGGAGGCATAGGTAGCCAGCTTGATATTCTTCTCCGGATTGAATGTATTGATGGATTTGATCAGCCCGATAGTTCCTATGGAAATCAGATCCTCCACCCCTACTCCAGTATTGTCAAATTTTTTTGCTATGTACACCACCAGCCTGAGATTGTGCTCTATCAATATTGACTTGGCCTCATCCTCATACTCGGTTCCCAGATCGCTTATGACCTGATTTTCCTTTTCCGTCTCAAGGGGAGGCGGCAGCACCTCTGTCCCCCCTATATAGTGAATGTCTCCCTGCCTGGACATGAAGAAACTGGGTTCCTTCTTTATTATTTTAAATTGGATTTTTCCTGGTATTGCCACCTTAAAAATCATCTACATTCCCTCCTGGTCTTCTGAACATCAAATGCTGTCCCCTTCATCCGGGACGCTTCACTACATAAATCCGGATGCAATATCATTTGATACCTTCCGCCTGCAGATATCCTGTTTTTACTGATACCTACAATTACCTTCTGCCATTGTATGCATTCACCCTCAACCCTTACGGAGAGCAGGGGCACTTCGTACCCCTCCAGCATCCCATTGGCCTTACCCACACTGTGGTAGGGAATCACTTTCAGCTTCTCAGGAAGCTTCAGCTCCGGAAACCTCTCTAATACCTCCTCATCTACTACAGACACCGGTTTTCCGCTGACAGGCTCTCTCAGGCTGTTCCCCGTATCCACCAGAGCATCCAGCTCCACCTCACGGTCATAGCCGCTGAGACGGACCCTGCAGATTTCTGCCGCCTTTTTCCCGGCAGCCTGTTCCAGCCACCAGGCCACAGCCTGATATCCTATCATTCCCATGCCCAATATGTACCATACGCTATTCTGTTTTCCTTTCAAAGAGGGAAGCTCTGCCAGCAGAAATTTCATTATCCCGCCAAAGACAAAGGCATAGACCAATAGATATCCTGTGGTTCGGAACACTGCTTCCACATTCTTAAGCCTGTAAATCACGGCGGTTGTGGCCATACTGACAGCCATAGGGCCTGCAAATCTTCTGAACCATACCGGCACTCCAGGCAGCAGCAGCAGCAGTATGGATAATGCAGCTCCTGCTGCACTCCCCACAAAGATCCTGAGGCGCGTGGCAGTACGCTTTAAGGTCTTTGCTCCCAGAAAATACAGATACAGGTTCATTACAAAATTAACCAAAAAAAGGCTGTCAATATATACCTCATATATAGCTTACTTTCATCCTCCTGTTTTTCACCCCCTTTTAACAGCATTATATATGGAAGCGCAGGATTTTTTTGTCAAAAGAAAGTCCGATATTACTGGATTTTACCGCGCAATACGACTTTGCAGACAAAAAAATCCCCTTCGGGCCGGCACAGGATTTCCTGTGGATCCGAAAGGGATTTTATATATATTATTCCGTCCAAAGCTTATCTCTTCTGCAGAAAATCAGGAATTTTTAATGTCTGCGGCTCTACCGTGCTTCTGATCTCACCCGGCTTATTGATGCCGGGAGCAGGCTTCAGAATCTGGCCGCCCATAGGGGTATTGGGCATGTAACTGATCGATGGATTGACATTTCCTGCCGCTCCGCTTCCTATTCCCTGATTCACAGTAGCCTTTCCCTGTAAAGACTTGGGGGGTACATATCCCTGCTTGTATGTACCATAGGCATTGGCTGCAGCTGCAGGCGCAGCCTTCGCTGCGGAATCCTCCAGCCCTGTAGCAATTACAGTTACCATACAGGCATCCGATTTATTTTCATCATACATGGCACCAAAAATAATATTCACATCATCTCCTGCCAGGCTCTGTACATAGTCTGCAGCATCCGCCGCATCCGAAAGTGTAATATCTCCGGATACATTGATGATGACATGGCTGGCTCCTGAAATGGTGGTTTCCAGCAAGGGGCTTTCCACTGCCATCTTAACGGCTTCACTGGCCTTATCATCTCCCTTGCCGTGGCCGATTCCGATATGAGCGATACCCTTGTCCTTCATAACTGTCTGTACATCTGCAAAGTCCAGATTGATCACAGCCGGAACATTGATCAGGTCTGTAATCCCCTGAACCGCCTGCTGCAGTACCTCGTCTGCTTTTTTTAATGCATCCGGCATGGTGGTCCTTCTGTCGACGATTTCGAGAAGTTTATCATTCGGAATAACGATAAGCGTGTCCACACTTGCCTTGATCTTCTCAATACCGTTCAAAGCATTGATCATACGGGCCTTTGCTTCAAAACGAAAGGGCTTTGTCACTACGCCTACCGTCAGAATCCCCATATCCTTTGCAATCCTGGCAACCACCGGAGCCGCGCCGGTTCCGGTGCCTCCGCCCATACCGCAGGTCACGAACACCATATCTGCTCCCTTGAGGGCTGACGTGATCTCCTCCATGCTTTCTTCTGCTGCCTTTTCTCCGATTTCCGGCTTTGCCCCGGCTCCCAGCCCCTTAGTCAGCTTCTCTCCTATCTGAAGCAGCCTGGGGGCCTTACACAACTGCAGAGCCTGTTTATCTGTGTTGATCCCAATAAACTCTACTCCGTCAATACTTTCATTAATCATTCTATTTACAGCATTGTTGCCTGCACCGCCAACTCCTACTACTATAATCTTTGCAGCGGGCTCAGCATCGTTTGTCATAATCTCAAGCAAGGTGGTTCCTCCTTCATCATCCCAATTCAACTACTACATGTTATCATATAATTATTTTTTCAAATTATCAACCTATTTTTCTTTTTTCACTAGGTTTTTTTTACCCGGCCTCTCTCCTACTCCTGATGAAAAGGAATATTTTTACTGTTCTCATCATAGTTTTCCATCTGCAGTGTCCCCTTCTTCCCCTCCAGCTCCGGCAGGATATACCGAAGGCGCATAATCTTTCCGTCTATGGCATCACTGCTTCCCAGCAGCACCTTTACATCCTTAAAGTACAGGGTCAGATTATAGGAGGAATCAAAAAAAATCTTGTCTGTGATCAGTTCATATTTGGCCAGGAGCTGAGTGACACTGAGAATTTTTTGAAAAATTTCTTCATTTTCCACCGGTAATGGTTCATTCAGGACTACATATTGAAAATCCAGCCCTGTAACCTGAGGCACCCCGACTGTCCTGATATCGGAGCTTTCCACCACGATGCCGTCCTTGTCAAAATACATATAACGGCCCAGATACTCCACATATCCGGCCAGTGCCTTCTCATAGACACTGATTCTGATACTGGTGGGCGAAAGGATGTCCACATCCATTTTCTCCACAAAGGGAACATCCTCTACGCCCTTATCCTTATATTTTAAGGCCAGCCAGAGAGAATTGTCCCCCAGCCTGCCGCTCATAACCATTGTCATGATCTCTTCATTGGAATAGTGGATATTGCCGTCCACATATACCGTACTTACCTTATACTCTGTGATGATATAATACCCGGCTATAGCCGCTGCCACAGCCAATGCCAAAAGGATAATCCCCATATAAAGCAGGCCCTTATGCCCCACAGGCCGGCCGGCCTCTCCCAGCCCGTCCATAGGGATCTCCGGAGAGTGGGAGACTCTGCGCCCCTTCTCCGGCAGCTTCGCATCATCATTTTTGATCAACCGCAGATTGGAATTTCCCGGCCTCTTCTTTTTCCCCTTTGTTCCATACCCCATATCCTTCATATTTCCAGCCCTGCTCCTCCAAGCCCGGAGATCTATCCGCTCCTGATATCTGCCCCCAGTCTCCTCATATCCTTGCAGATATCCTCATATCCTCTTTCAATATAGTGCCTGTTCCTTATCACCGTCAGCCCCTCTGCTGCCAGCCCTGCCACCACAAGGGCCGCCCCTCCTCTCAGTTCCTGTGCCCAGGCCTCTGCTCCCTTCAGTCCCTCCACACCGCGGATACAGGCTCTGTTGTCCGCCGTCCTGATATCCGCTCCCATCCTTTTCAGATCGTTCACGATGCGAAACCTGTTTTCGAATATATTCTCTTCTATGATACTTCTTCCCCTGGCCACTGCTAGGGCCGCCATCATGGGGGACTGCAGATCGGTAGGGAAGCCATCATACACATCCGTCTTCAGATATGGACAGGCATCCATCCTCCTGACCGCATGGACACCGATTCCTTCCGGATTCGCAATGACACTGCTGCCCATCTCCCGAGCCATGCCGATGACGGCTTTCATCTGCCCGGAAGGGGCCTTCTCCAAAAATATGCTCCCTCCTGCTGCCAGGGCAGCGGCCAGATAGGTTCCTGCCACAATCCTGTCTGCCGGCACCGAGTAACTGGCCTCATGCAGCCTTCTTACCCCCCTGATTACCAGCCTGGCGCTTCCCGCTCCCCTGATATCGGCTCCAGCTTCCATCAGGAACTCACAAAGAGCCTCTATCTCCGGCTCTCTGGCAGCGTTATGAAGCACTGTGGTCCCCTCCGCCAGCACAGCAGCCAGAAGCACATTTTCGGTGGCTCCCACGCTGGGAAAGGGCAGCCTGTAATCCATACCCTTCAGAGATTTTACCCTGGCAGTAAACATCTGCTCCTGTTCTGTAATGTCCACCCCCATCTCCTTCAAGGCTGACAGATGGAGATCAATGGGGCGTCTGCCGATGACGCAGCCTCCCGGATAGGCCATTGCCGCTTCTCCCAGCCTGCCCAGCAAAGCCCCCAGCAGCATGATGGAGGAACGCATCCTTGTTACAGACTCGCCTGCCATCCGGTAATCGCTGATGCCGGCCGCATTGACCATGACGGTGCTGCCCTTCCAGCTCACACGGCATCCCAGCTCCTGGAGCAGATTCTGCATATGGTACACATCGGTGATACGGGGACAGTTTTGAATCACGCAGGTTCCCTCCACCAGCAGCGTGGCGGCCAAAATGGGGAGAGCGGCGTTTTTGGAGCCCTGTATCCTGGTTTCTCCTCTCAGAAAATTCCCACCATAAATATAAATAGAATCCAATGGTCCACCTTCCATAAGATTTGATCAACAATACCTGTTATATATATATGATGAAAAATCAGATATGTACCATGTACCATAAAATCCCGGCCTCCGAAGCACTATAGATCCTTCAGCCGTATCCCCTTTGCCACGCTTAAAACCAGCCCCATCTCTACCAGCAGGAAGAGCACCGAGGTGCCCCCGTAGCTGATAAAAGGAAGGGAGATGCCTGTATTGGGTATGCTGTTTGTCACCACGGCTATATTCAGGATCACCTGGATGGCTATGTGTCCCAGCGCACCCACTACCAGCAGGGCCCCGAACAGATCCGGTGCATTGTTGGCTATGACCATGAAACGCCAGATCAGCAGAATAAACATCAGGATAACCGATACCGCCCCAAACAGACCCAGTTCCTCACAGATAATGGAAAATATCATATCATTTTGAGCTTCCGGCAGAAAGCCCAGCTTCTGCATGCTCTGTCCCAGCCCTTTTCCCAGGATGCCCCCTGAGCCGATGGCATAGAGGGACTGCAGCGTCTGGAAGCCGGTGTCACTGGCATAGGCCTCCGGATTCAGCCAGGCCAGGACACGGTCAAAACGGAAGTTTTCCCCCTGGGCCGATATCTTCGCTATCACAAAAACCAGAGCCGCAGCCCCTCCAACGCCCCCTATTCCCATAATCATAAATTTCTTATAGTCCGGGCTGGCTACAAACAGCATCAGAAATGCAATGCCGAATACAATGATGGCAGAGCTAAGATTGTTGGTTACCTTCCATATAATAATAAAGATGGGAATCGGAACACTCAGCACAAAAAAGAAGCCCTTCGTGGTTCTGATCGCCCTCCCCATCTTACAGATCAGGCTGGCCAGGCTGATAATGATGGCCAGCTTCGCAACCTCTGCCGGCTGCAGCGTCAAACCGAATATCCTGATCCATCGGGTCGCTCCGTTGGCTGAATACTGAAGACTCGGCACCAGAACCATAAGCAGCATAACCATAGAACCAAAATAAGCCAAGGTAGCAAACCGTTCCCAGAAGTGATAGGGAATATTTGCCACCGCGATCATCACAAACAGTCCCAATACGGTAGCAAAGAGCTGCTTTTTCAGGTAGAACGCTGAGTCTCCGTCCTGCTGCAGGCTGGCCTCATAGGAACTGGTAGAATAAATCATGACAAGGCCGAAGCCCAGCAAAAACAGCACGATAAATAAAAGGCTGTAATCAAAATAGTTCTCCGTATTTTTTCTCTTCTGTCTTCCTGCGCTTCTTTCTGCCACTTACCGCTCCAGCCCCTTTCCATCCCATTTCCTACAGGCCATTCACATAATCCTTAAACAGGTTTCCTCTCACCTCATAATTGGGGAACATTCCCCAGCTGGCACAGGCCGGTGACAGCAGCACCGCATCGCCCCCGGCCGCTGCCGCCGTGCTTGCCAGGAGTGCCTCTTCAAAGGTTTCTGCCCGAAGGATATTCCCTACTCCGTGCTTTCTGGCACAGGCCTCGATCTTCTCTGCTGTCTGGCCGATCAGAACCAGGCATTTTACCTTTCCTTCAAAGGCTTCTATCCACTCATCGTATTCATTTCCCTTATCGTACCCCCCTGCGATCAGCACGGTAGGCTTCGACATGGCCCTGATACCCTGAATAGCCGCATCCGGGTTGGTTCCCTTGGAATCATTATAATAATCCACACCGTTTTTTGTGCCCACAAATTCGATTCTGTGCTCCACTGCCTTAAATTTTCTGACTGTATCCAGGATGATTTCCATGGGTACGCCCATGTACAGGGAGACTGCAATGGCAGCCATTACATTCTCCACGTTGCAGAGCCCTACCAGATGCATATCGTGAATATTCATCAGCCGCCTGCTGCCGTTTTTATCCGCCATGCAGATATCCTCTCCCTCCAGATACATTCCCTGTCTGAGCCTTTCAGCAGAGGAAAAGAAAACCACCCGGGCGGGACAGCGGGCTGCAAAATCCCTGAGCCGGCTGTCCCCATAGTTCAGCACACAGACATCCTCTCCGGTCTGGCAGAGGGCAATCCTTTCCTTGGCCGCAGCATAATTTTCCATCGTGTGATGCCGGTCCAGATGATCCGGCGTAATATTCAGTATAGCAGAAACATTGGGCCGGAAGTTCTCTGTTGTTTCCAGCTGAAAGCTGCTGGCCTCCGCTACCGTCACTCCCTCTTCCGTGGTTTCCAATGCCTCCGCCGTGTATGGATGGCCGATGTTTCCCACGACATGTACTTCCTTATAATATGCCCTCATGATCTGACCCACCAGGGCAGTTGTGGTGGTCTTTCCATTGGTACCTGTAATCGCTGCCAGCCTGCCTCTGGCAAATCTCCAGCCCATCTCCATCTCCCCCCAGACGGGGATGCCCTTTCTCCTGAAGCTCTCCACAAGCTCCGTATCCACCGGAACCCCGGGGCTGGGAACCAGGAGCACGATTTCCTCACGGAGGGACTCAGGCAAAGCTCCGATGAAGATCTCTGCACTGACTCCCTCCGGCAGCCTGCTTCTGACCTCTGCCTCTGTCAGCTTCTCATTTTCATCATAGAGCACAGGAATGGAACCCAGGCGGCCCAGCAGCTTAACTGCACCCATTCCGCTGAGCCCGGTCCCAATCACCAATACCTTCTTATTATAAATATCCATGTGATCCTTCCTCTTTTTTCCTTTTTATATGCTTTATATACCGGCAAGGGCAATCAGGCACAAAACAGCTGTGGCTATAGTAAATACTGCCACCACTCTGGTCTCTGACCACCCGCAGAGCTCAAAATGATGATGGAGCGGTGCCATCTTAAAAAACCTGCGGCCGCCGGTCATTTTAAAATAGCCTACCTGAATGATAACCGATACCACCTCCAGAGCATATACCAGTGCCACGATGGGTATAAACAGGGGCATCTGCAGCATATAGGCTGCTGCCGCCACGAAGCCTCCCAGAGCCAGAGAGCCTGTATCTCCCATAAAAACGCTGGCCGGATACACATTGAACAGCAGAAAGCCCATAAGCGCACCCACTACCGCGCAGGTGATCGGCTCTATGCCGCTGGCTGTCCCCACTGCCACCACCGTAAAGAAGGTGGCGATCATCACCGTAACGCTGCTGGCAAGTCCGTCCAGGCCATCAGTAAAGTTAGCGCCATTGACAGTAGCTATTACAACAAAGAACAGCACAGGAATATTCATGGCCCCCAGATCCAGATACTGTCCCGGCAGGAAGGGAAGCTTCATTGCCAGGGAAATATCTGCAAACCGGGCCATATAAAAGGCAAATACTCCCGTTACCAGAAGCTGCCCAAGCATCTTCTGCCATGCCCGCAGTCCCATGGATCTTCTCAAAACTACCTTTATATAATCATCCAGAAACCCGATCAGCCCAAAGCCCAGCGTAACGAACAGCACGGGAAGAATCCGGGGATAACCCTTCATATAAATCAGAGAGGTTGCTGTGATGCCGATCAGGATCAGTATGCCTCCCATGGTGGGCGTACCCGATTTTTTCAGATGGCTCTGGGGACCGTCATCCCTGACCGTCTGCCCCACCTTCAGTCTCCTTAAAAAGGGGATAATAAAAGGTCCCAGCATCACGCTTATTGCAAAAGAAATCACCACGGACATGATCACTGTATGATTCATCTTAACATTCCTATCCTTTCCGAATCAGTTCTTCCCCAATTCATCCTTATGTATTATAATTCATTCTTTCCAAATAAGGAAGAATATTTTCAAAAAGCTGTCTGACGATGGGAGCCGCGATCTGCCCCCCATAATAGACGCCCTGGGGATTGTTGATGATGGCGATGGCCAGCACCTTTGGGTCATCTGCCGGAGCAAATCCCAGAAAAGAGGAGATATACCTGCCGCTGCCCCTGGGAAGAGTCTGGCTGGTTGCCGTCTTCCCCCCCACCCGGTAGCCCTCCACATAGCCGTTCTGCCCGCTGCCGTTTTCCACCACCTGCTCCAGAATATATCTCATTTTTTCTGATGTTTCCTCAGAAACAATGTTCTTTTCCACCGGATAGCTCAGGGTCTTGACAGTCTCTCCCTGACTGTTTACAACCTTCACACCGAAATGGGGCGTGACCCTGCTGCCTCCGTTGATAATTCCGGAAACAGTGGCCGCCAGCTGTACCGGCGTGATCTGAAAGGACTGACCAAAGGAAATGGTAGCCAGCTCCACGGCCTTGATGTTCTCCTTTTTGTGCATGATGGTTCCGGCCTCTCCCGGCAGATCTACTCCCGTCCTGCCCAGCAGCCCGAACTTTTTAAAATAATCATAATATCTGTCTACTCCCAGCCTCAGCCCTACGGTAATAAACACCGGGTTACAGGTGTTCACGAAAAAACGCCATACAGCTATCATAGCATTTTTATCCTTCTGTTACAATCCATTCCTTGGCACCTTTCCCGGCGGGAATGGGGCGGGGACCTTAAACCGGGTACACCCCCTCCAGCTTTTTCCCATCCAGGATGATCTCCAGCCTGCCATCGGAATGGATATAAATCTTTTCCACCTCCAGGATGAGCTCCCGGGTTCTGGCTCTGGTGAGCAGATCCCCTGCCTGCAGCACCCTCCGGATTGCGGACAGCCTTTTCTCACAGTCATTGTATTCAGAAGCCGCCCTTTTTATACCCTCTCTCCGCACCCTGAGTGCAGTCAGCCTGGCCTCCAGCTCCCTGTTTGCCGTCTGGTAATCCTTGTCGGAAATCACCTCATCGGTGAGCTTGTCAAGCAGCACCCTCTGCTTCCTCAGCAGCCTGCCCCACTCCTTTTCCAGCCTGGGATCCTCCCCCTTGCCGCTGTCTCCTCCTATCCCCTCGCGGATGACTGCCAGAGCCTCCCTGACGATTTCTTCATCCCTGTCGGATAACATATCATATTTTCCCCTGCAGGCTGCTTCCACCGCCTTCAGAAGCTCCTCCTCCAGCACGTTTATGTTGCTGCAGCCCTCCGGATTGCCCTCATGCCTCCTCCCCTGCTTCAGGGCTCTGGAGCATTTCCACCGGATCCTGCCGCCCTTGCCGGCAGGTAGCCCCATTCTGTAATAGACCCTGCCGCATTCCCCACAGCAGAGCCTGCCCGACAGACTGTAGCGTCTCCTGCCAGAGGGTCTCCTGCCGGCATCCTCCCCCCTGTCCCTTCTCCGGCAGGAAGCCATCCTCTCCAGAAACTCCTGATGATATTCTCTGCTCACGATGGGCGGCAGCGCACCCTCCACATAGATCCACTCCTCCTCCGGCAGGCTGACGTACCTCTTCCTGTCAAAATCATACTCCCTGGTATGAAGCACCACCGTCCCCCAGGCCCTGGGCGAATAGAGCATCTTCCTCCACTGCACATCACTGATCCTCTCCCCCTTCTTGCCTCTCACCCCTCTCTCGTACATATCGTTGGCCAGACTGTAAAAGCCCTTTCCTTCCTTGACCATCTCAAAGGCCTGCCTGTAAGCCTCCGCTTCCTCCTGGTTGATTTCGTAAACGTCCTTTTCCAGCCTGTTCCAACCGAACATAGGTACGGTGATATTCAGCCCGCTCTTCCTTTCCTGCCTTCTCCTGTGGGCATTTTTTATTTTCTTGGATAGCTCTCTGCTGAAATCCTCCGCCAGTATGGCCTTTATGCCGCTGATCAGACTGTCCTCCGGAGTATAGTACTTATCATCGATATAAATATACAGCTTTTTTCCGCTGCGGGTCAGCTTATCCAGAAAAAAATACCAGTCCTTAGCCGATCTCATCAGTCTGTCGATGGACTTTATCATGATGATATCAAACTTGTCTCCGTCCATATCCCGCAGCAGCCGCAGGTACTCACTTCTATTTGCTGCCCTGGTGCCGGACTCCGACTCTATGTACTGATCTGCGATCCTCCAGCCCTTGGATACAGCTCTTTCCCGGCTCTCCGCCGCCTGGATGGCCAGGGCATTGATCTGGGCTTCCTCTTCGGTGGAGCATCGGTTGTAAATCGCTACTCTTTCCATAATGACCGCCTTTCTTGTGTGGGAAGCTTCAGCAGGCTGGAAAGGATGGCCTGTCCGGGCATCTAGTTTTTCTGACTGACCAGGATCTTGATTTTGACCTTTTCTTCAGGGGTCACCAGCCCCTCCTCTGTGAGAAGCTCCAGAATATGATTCATAAATCGTTTTTTCAGCTCCTCCTCCCTGAGGCCTGTGTATCTGTTTTCCATTGCATAGCCTTCCCTCATCTGTTTGTTCTATTTTATTAGGGAGGATAGGGGAGAAATGCCTGTCCTGCTTTATTTATCCGCAGAATTACCCCCAAATACATTGACTTCACTGCTTTAAACTAGTATAATTTGAACGCGATGATTTATTTTTTTTATTCTATTTTTCAGGGAGGAAATCACTATGAAGAAAATATTGGCATTTATGCTGACAGGTGCCCTTGTCTGCAGCCTTGCAGCCTGCGGCAGCGGTACAAAGGAGACCGGAGCGGCAGCCGGTGACGGTACATATAGGGTGGGAATCTGCCAGCTTCAGCAGCATGTGGCTCTGGACGCTGCTACACAGGGCTTTCAGGATGCGCTGAAAGAGGCGCTGGGAGATAAGGTGGAATTTGACCTGCAGAATGCACAGGGAGATTCCAATACCTGCTCCACCATTATCAACAACTTTGTTTCCCAGAAGGTGGATCTGATCATGGCCAATGCTACCCCGGCACTTCAGGCTGCTGCAGCAGGAACCAACGAAATCCCCATTCTGGGAACCTCTGTAACAGAATACGGAGTGGCTCTGGAAATCGAAAACTTTAACGGTACGGTGGGGGGCAATATCTCCGGCACCTCTGATCTGGCCCCTCTGGAAAGCCAGGCGGATATGCTGCAGGAGCTGTTCCCGGATGCAGAAACTGTGGGCCTGCTCTACTGCTCTGCTGAGGCCAACTCCCAGTATCAGGTGGACACAGTGAAGGCCTTTCTGGAGAAAAAGGGATACAACTGCCAGCTCTATGCCTTTTCCGATTCCAATGATCTTTCATCAGTGACCACAAATGCTGCAGGCGCAGTGGATGTGATCTATGCTCCTACGGACAACACAGTAGCCTCCAATACCGAGATGATCAATAACATCTGCCTGCCTGCGGGAGTGCCTGTGGTTGCCGGTGAGGAAGGCATCTGTGCAGGCTGCGGTGTGGCTACCCTGTCTATCGACTACTATGACCTGGGCATGGCAACCGGCAGGATGGCGGCAAGGATTCTGGCAGAGGGAGAAGACATCTCCACCATGGCCATCGAATATGCCCCCGAATTCACCAAAAAATACAATGCAGAAATCTGTGATGCACTGAACATCACCATTCCCGACGGCTATGAAGCAATCGCCGAGTAGGGCATATCTGGAGGAAATATATGAATATCTTTAATCTGCTGAATGCGATGCCGGGAGCCTTGGCACAGGGCCTGATCTGGGGGATCACGGCTATCGGTATCTACCTTACCTATCGAATCCTTGATATTGCCGATTTGACGGTGGACGGCTCCCTGTGTACAGGAGGAGCCGTCTGCATTATGATGATGCTTTCCGGCCAGAATGTCTTTGTTTCCATGCTTGCCGCCACCCTGGCCGGAATGCTCACCGGACTGGCAACGGGAGTGTTCCACACCTTTATGGGCATCCCTGCTATTCTGGCGGGCATCCTGACACAGCTTGGCCTGTATTCCGTCAACCTGAAAATCATGGGAAAGGCCAATCAGGCCATTAATGTAGACAAATACGACCTTCTGGTATCTTTAAGATACATCAAGGATGTACCTGTTTATAAAAATACGATTTTAATCGTGGCAGCCAGCATCCTGATCCTGATTGCCCTCCTCTACTGGTTCTTCGGCACAGAACTGGGATGCTCCCTCCGTGCCACAGGCTGTAACGGCAATATGGCCAGGGCCCAGGGCATCAACACCAATTTTGCCAAGGTTCTCGGCCTTATGCTTTCCAACGGCCTGGTGGGCCTGTCAGGCGCATTGCTCTCCCAGTATCAGGGCTTTTCAGATGTAAATATGGGCAGGGGCGCCATCGTCATCGGGCTGGCCGCAGTGATCATCGGCGAAGCTGTTTTCGGCCGTATCTTCCACAATTTTGCATGCAAGCTTGCAGGGGTCGTACTGGGATCCATCCTGTACTATCTGGTTCTGCAGACGGTGATCTGGCTGGGTATAGACACCAATCTCTTAAAGCTTCTGTCTGCTCTTGTGGTGGCCGTTTTCCTGGCTATCCCCTATTGGAAGAGCCGTTATTTCAACAGACCCAGCCTGAAGAAAGGGGGACGCGCCAATGCTTGAGATCAGAAATGTTACCAAGGTCTTCAACCCCGGTACTGTCAATGAAAAGCTGGCTCTGGATCGTTTCTCCCTGACCCTGGAGGATGGTGACTTCGTCACCGTCATCGGCGGAAACGGTGCAGGCAAGTCCACCATGATGAATGCCATTGCCGGGGTCTGGCCTGTAGACAGCGGCCAGATACTCATCGACGGGATGGATGTGACCAAGCTCTCAGAACACAGGCGGGCTGCTTTCCTGGGAAGGGTATTCCAGGATCCCATGACAGGCACGGCAGCCACCATGGGCATCGAGGAGAATCTTGCCCTGGCCAGGCGCAGGGGCCAGCGTCGCTTTCTCCGTCCCGGCATCAGCAAAACGGAGAGGGAAGAATACAGAGAGCTGTTGAAAATGCTGGATCTCGGGCTGGAAACACGCCTCACCTCCAAGGTGGGGCTCCTGTCCGGCGGCCAGCGCCAGGCCCTGACCCTGCTCATGGCCACCCTACAAAGACCTAAGCTCCTTCTTCTGGATGAGCATACCGCTGCCCTGGATCCCAAGACAGCGGCAAAGGTGTTGGAGACCACCGAGTATATCGTAAATCGGGATCACCTGACTACCCTGATGATCACCCACAACATGAAGGATGCGATCACTCACGGAAACCGGCTGATCATGCTGATGGACGGCAGAGTCATCCTGGATATCAGGGGGGAAGAAAAAAAGCAGCTTACCGTGGAGGATCTGCTGCACAAGTTCGAAGCCGCCAGCGGTGAAGAATTCACCAATGACAAGGCTATTTTGGGATAAATCCCTTATGATATCACCCATATTTTTCAATTTTTAAGGCAGGAGCTGCTTCCGGGGGAGCAGCTCCTGCCTCAGCCTTTTCCGCAAAAGCGGCAGCTCCTCCATAAACACCTGCTTACAGGAATTCATTGTGCCCTGCACGAAGTCCTCTCCCCCATGCCCTCCCACCTTGTGACACCGGATCTTCCTGTCCTCCACCATGATGAAGCCCGGACAGCTAAACCGATCATTTAAGCTGACCACACCCTCTTCCAGACCGGCCGCTGCCGTAATGATCTTAAAGGTGGAGCCTGGCTCGTAGGTATCATTGATGCATCCATTTCTCCACATCCTGTTCAGGGCATCCTGTTTTTCCTTCTGTCCCACAGGCACAGCACTTCCCTCCGGCAGCGTGTAGGGCTGGTTCAGGTTGAACTCGGGTACATTTACCATAGCCAGGATCTCCCCATTCCGGGGACTCATCACCAACACGGAAACGCTGTCTGCCTCCTTGGTCTCCATGGCCTGCAGGGCCAGTTGGGTGGCATAGCTCTGGATATTGATGTCCAGGCTCACATGAACATCGTTACCATTCAATGGTTCGACCCGTTCTTCTCCAGCCTCCTCGATCTCAATTCCTTTGGCATCAGTGATGGTCAGAATCCTCCCTTCCTTTCCCTTCAGATATTCTTCATAGACCACCTCCAGGCCGATAATGCCCTGATTGTCGCCTCCTGTAAAGCCCAATACCTTTGAAGCCAGAGTGTCGTAGGGATAGTACCGCTTATAATCCTCATCCACCTTCACCCCCTCCAGGTCATATTCGCGGATTCTGTCCCCTGTTTCCTTATCCACGTTGCTTTTAATCCTTTCTATAGAGGTATATTTTTCTACTTTTTTCGCTACCTCCTGCTCCGACAATCCCAGCTCCCTGGCAAGGATCTTTGTCACCTTTTCCGGATCCGCCACCTGGTTATGTATGACTGATATGGTACATACAGTACGGTTGTCAGCCAGGACAGCCCCCGTAGAATCCACGATCCTTCCCCTGGCCGCCTTGATGCTTCTCTCCCTCTCATGGAGATCCTGAGCTGCTTCCATATAATACTGGGAGCATCCTATCATCAGATAGGAAAGTCTTCCGATCAGGGACAGGAATACGGCTATACAGAGGAAGAAGGTGACCACTATTTTTTTACGGATATAAGTTTTATTTTTTACAGGCATAGATGCAGATAACCTCATAAAAAGGTGTTAATACAATCTATTATCCTTTTTATGAGGTTATTCGTTTTTATAAATCCTGAGCCAAATTCCTCTCCTGGTCTTCCTCAGAAGGGACTGTTTTCATCTGCATTCTCCTCCATACCGCTGCTTCCTCCCGGGCTCCCCAGTCCGGCAGGGGTAGTGCTGCTGCTGCCTATGGTGTCTCCTGTCTCCGGATCCAGAAGCATCCCCGTATTGGGATCCATGACATATCCGGTTTCCGGATCAACAGGGAAACTTCTCCATACCTCTGTCTGCTGGGTTCCCTCCTCATCCTCTTCCTCCTGAATCTCGCTGCTCTGCTCCTGCCCGGCCGTCTCCGGATCCTGGGTCTCCCCCTCTGCTCCTTCCTCCGGCGCAACAGGCGCCATAATCTCCATCTGCAGTGCTTCCAACGATTCCCGCTCCTCCTCCGTCAGTTCCTCGGTCATAAAGATTCCCAGGTATGGCAACACTTCAGTAAGGATGCTCCTGACGATGCGGGTGGCAAACTTGGCATCGTCCTGGTACTGTACGTTGGGCCTGTCCACAACCACATAAATGGCAATCTGAGGATCGTCTGCAGGCGCATATCCCATGAAGGAAACCACATATTCCTTGTTGCCCCGGGGTAATGTTTCAGCCGTCCCTGTCTTTCCCCCGATCATGTAGCCTGCAGGACGGGCTGTTTTACCCGTACCCTTTTCACCTGTCACCACCAGATTGCAGTACTCAATGATTTTCTCCGAAGTAGAAGCAGAGATGGTCTGCTTTAAAAGACGGGGTTCAATATTTTCCACAGTGGCTCCGCTGGGACTGATAATCTTGCTCACCATATGGGGCTCATAGTAATTGCCTCCGTTAATCAGGGAACAGAACCCTGCTATCATCTGTATCATCGTTGTATTAAAACCCTGGCCGAAGGAATTGGTGGCCAGATCCACCGGCTTCATATTTTCTTTATTGTAAACCAGGCTGGCTGTCCGGGACTCTCCCCACAGATCAATATTTGTTTTTAAGCCAAAATTAAAGATATGCTGGTAATCAATAAAGGTATCGATCCCCACAGCCTCATTGATATACATCATGGCCACATTGCAGGAGCTTTCTACCCCTCGTGCCACACTGACCGCTCCGTCGCCAAACTGATTATGGCAGGAAATCTCATGGCCCCCCACCTTCAGATTGCCATTACAGGTATAGACCTCATTTCCTGTGATGCTCCCCGTATCTAGGGCTGCCGCCACGGTAAAGGGCTTGGCGACAGAACCGGGCTCATAGGTATCGTTGATGCAGTAGTTTCTCCACAGGGCATTGAACTGCTGACTCTGCAGCTCGTCATTCATGGCAGCAAAATTTGCTTCTGTAATATATTCTCCTGTCCTGTTCCCCACCTCATTCACCATGGGCATGCCGATCAGATTCGTCACATCCTTGGGGTTGTTCAGGTCAAAGACCGGGTAGCTGGCCATGGCCAGGATTTTACCCGTATTCACCTCCATGATGATGCAGGCCGTACTGTTGCTGCCGTTTCTTTCTGTAAAGTTGTTTTTATACTGCTCATCAAACTTTTTTAGATGCTTTTCTACGATTCCTTGGATCGTGGCATCTATGGTGCTTACAATGGAATTGCCGTCCACTGCCGGGATGGTGGTCCTTTCCAGATTGGAGTCTCCGTTCAGGTAGCCATATTCCCTTCCCGGGGTACCGCTCAATACCTCATTGTAGTACTGCTCCAGGCCGTATAATCCATTGTTGTCACTGGTAGTAAAGCCAATGGCATCACAGGCCATGGTACCGTTGGGATATTTCCTCTTATATTCCTCCTCAAACCAGATTCCCTTGATATTTTTTCCGGCCTTCGGATCCTCCATCAATGCCTTGAAGCCGCTGATCTCCTCATAAGTCATCTGTTTTCTCAGCACATAGTACGAGGACTGGGGATGGGATGAGAGCCTGCTCCTGATCTCCGCTCCGTCAATCCCCAGCTCTGACTGCACTGCTGCAATGGTGGGATCTGCATACTCCTTCTTATCCAGCATCACCCTGGCATCCAGAATCACATTATAAACCTTTTCACTGACCGCCAGCTTGGTTCCCTTTGCATCCAGGATATTCCCCCTTCTGAAGGGTATCGTCCTGCTGTCATAGGACTGCTGGGACAGAACCTGCTTTTTATATTTTTCTCCGTCCGCCCTTACAATCATTACCATCCTGACGGTCAGCCCTATAAAAGCTGACAGCACCAGCAGAAACAGCAGCAGCAGTTTTTTCTGCATCCAGAAGGTGAATCTGTTTCCCAACCTCATATTTTTCCTGCTGTTATTTTGTACCCGGCTCCTCGGGCTGCTTCTCTTTCTTCGCTTCCTCAAACTCTCACCTGCTTTACTCCGGAATATCTGCCACCTGTCTTATGTAGTCACTGCCCTCTCCGGAAAAGGTTATGACCTGCCCCTCCTCTGCATATTTCATGCCCAGCTCCTGGATCGCTATCCTCTTGATCTCCTCCAGATTCTCACTGCTCTCTATCCTGTTGTATTCCTCATCATTTTTTAATTTCAGGGTATTTAAGGTGCTTTCCAGCCTGGCGATATTCTTCACCCTGCTGGTGATATCCGACTGGAGGCCGATATATCCGATCAGCATGACTCCGATCAATGAAAGTGTAACCGACATAAAGAGCACATATCCCAGATTCATATGCCGTGCCCTTTCCCTGTTTTTTCTGGCGGCGTGCTCCATCTGACGTCTGGCCCTTTCCGCCTGAGAGCTGCGCTGTGCCGGTTCATTATGTACAGGCTTACGTTGTGCCGTTCCCCTTTCATCCAGTTTTTTTACCACGCTGCCTTGTATATAGTCCGGGTTTCTTCCTGCGTATGTCTGCTGTCTTCTATTATACTGTCTTACCCTACGCCGCGCCATTCTGTCTCCTCATCTTCCTGATTTATTCATTTGCTGTCCGCTTTTCAAAAACCCTCAGCTTTGCACTTCTGGAACGCTTGTTTACCGCCAATTCCTCCTCTCCCGGAAGAATGGGCCTGCGTGTGATCACCCTTCCCCTGGAGCTGCTGCCGCAAACACATACCGGAAAATCAGGCGGACAGGTACAGGGATTCTCATTTTTACGGAATGCCGCCTTTACCATCCGATCCTCCAGCGAATGGAAGGTAATCACACAGAACCTTCCTCCCGGGTTCAAATAATCTATGAAGTTCTCCAAAGCCTCCTGCAAAACCTCCAGCTCTCTGTTGCATGCGATCCTTATCGCCTGGAAGGTTTTCTTGGAGGGATGTCCGCCAGCCTTCCTCATTTTTGCAGGAATAGCTGCCCGGATGATCTCATTCAGCTCTCCGGTTCTTTCAATGGGTCCCTCCTGCCTTGCCCTGACGATATGCTTGGCTATATTTTTTGCAAATTTATCCTCTCCGTAATCTCTGATGATATGAAACAGCTCCGACTCTGTACAGCCATTGACAATGTCCCTGGCCGTCAGCTCCTGTCTGGTATCCATCCTCATATCCAAGGCTGTATCGTATTTATAGGAAAATCCTCTCTCCAGGGTATCTAACTGGTAAGAAGAAACTCCCAGATCCAGCAGTATACCATCCAAGCCTTTTATCTGCAGGTCTTTCAGCACCTCACCGGCATGACAGTAGTTGCTGCGGACTATCGTCACCTTTTCTGCAAAAGGAGCCAGGCGCTTCCCTGCGGCCTCTATAGCGGCCTGATCCTGGTCTATGCCGATCAGCCGTCCGCCCTCACCCAGCCGGGCTGCAATCTCGTAGGAATGCCCCCCGCCTCCCAGTGTGCCGTCCATATAGATACCCCCGGGTCTTATCTTCAGGGCTTCCAGAGTCTCCTGCAATAAAACGGATGTATGTACAAAAGGATTCTGTCCGCCTTCCATCTGCTCCTCCTCCAATCCTATAGGCTCAGTCCCAGCTGTGACATATGCTCGGCTATGCTCTCCATATCCCCCTGGGCAGCTTCCTCCTCCCATCTTTCCTTACTCCAGATTTCGATTCTGCTCACTACTCCGATCAGAACCACATCCTTTTTCAGGTCTGCAAATTCTCTCAGTACGGAAGGAATCAATATTCTCCCCTGCTTATCCACCTCTACGCCGGCAGCGCCTGCCAGAAAGAAACGGACAAAGGTTCTTGCCTCCCTGCTTGTCAGCGGCAGGTTTCTCAGCTTTTGTTCAAAGGCAGCCCACTCTGCATGATCGTACACAAAAAGACAGCCGTCCAATCCCTTAGTCACTACAAACTCTTCTCCAAGAGTCTCCCGGAACTTTGAGGGAATGATCAGCCGGTTTTTTGCATCGATTGTATGGTTGTATTCTCCCATAAACATAAGGCTCACCCGCTATCAGGAAAGCAGTCTGCCATTCTCAACCACTTTACACCACTTCCCACCACTTTCATAATGATTTTATACTAATCATGGGTGTTTGACAAGCAGAATTTTAGATTTCCGGTACAAAAAAAATGCGTTCACAATTCCTTGTAAACCGCATTTTTCCAGCATTTTCCACCTATTTGTCTATATATGGTACGAATGTGCGTTCCCACCCCATATATGGTTTCTTTTTCTGCAAAAAAATAAAAAAAAATCAATATAACAGGGATTATTATACGTTAAATCGAAACAGGATCACATCTCCATCCTTAACTACATAATCCTTGCCCTCCATGCCAACCAACCCCTTTTCCCTGGCTGCAGCAAGTGAGCCTTGATCCAGCAGGTCCCTGTAATTGACTACCTCTGCCTTGATAAATCCTCTCTCAAAATCAGTATGGATCCTGCCTGCTGCCTGGGGTGCCTTGGTTCCCACCCGGATCGTCCAAGCCCTTGTCTCATCCTCACCTGCTGTGAGAAAGCTGTGCAGTCCCAGAATATGATAGCTGGCCCTGATCAGCTTCTCCAGACCTGACTCCTTCAGGCCCAGCTCCTCCAAAAACATTGTCTTTTCTTCTTCCTCCAGCTCTGAAATCTCCTGCTCTATCTGGGCGCATATGAGGAATACCTCACTTCCATTTTCGGCTGCAAAGCTTCTGACTGCATCCACCATGGCATTGCCTGCCCCATCCCCGGCCAGATCCTCCTCTGCCACATTGGCCGCAAAGATCACCGGCTTGCTGGTCAGAAGGTTATAGGAAGAAAGCCATGCCTGCTCGTCCTCGTCCTCTGTCTCGAAGCCAAGGGCCAGCCTGCCTTCCTCCAGATGGGCCTTAACCCGCTCCAGCAGCTGCAGTTCCCTGGCCAATGCCTTATCCATCCGGGCTGCCTTGCCGGTCTTGGCAATCCTTCTGTCCAATATCTCTATATCAGAGAAAATCAGCTCCAGATTGATGGTCTCAATATCCCTGACAGGATCGATGCTTCCGTCCACATGCACCACATTGGGATCCTCAAAGCAGCGCACCACATGGACAATGGCATCCACCTCACGTATATTGCTTAAAAACTGGTTGCCCAGCCCTTCTCCCTTGGAGGCTCCCTTGACCAGGCCTGCAATGTCCACAAATTCTATGACTGCGGGAGTCACCTTTTTGGAATGATACATGTCTCCCAACAGCTTCAGCCTCTCATCCGGTACGGCCACGATACCCACATTGGGATCAATGGTACAAAAAGGATAGTTGGCAGACTCCGCCCCCGCCCTGGTCAAAGAATTGAATAAGGTGCTCTTTCCTACATTCGGAAGCCCCACGATGCCTAATTTCATATTTATATATACCTATCCGAAAATGCCCTATTTTCAAGCACTTTCGCCTTTCTCATATATTTTACTACACAAATTACTACACAATTTTTAAGGCATTTTCTATCTTTTCAACCTCTTTGTACTTTTCTTCTTCGGTCACATGGACATATAAATTCATTGTAATACCTACGTTTGAATGACCAAGAATTACTTGCAAGGTTTTAGGACGCATACCGCCTTCAATACAGCGTGTAGCCATCGTGTGTCTTAGCACATGCATTGAAAATCTGTCAATGCCAGCTTTATCACATAATTTAAACAAAGTAGAATCATAAGCAGAGTTTTTCGTTGGTTCGCCTTTTCTACACAAAAACACAAATTCTTTGAACTCCATATTGATTACCTTGATAGTCTTTAACTTTTCTTTTTGATTCTTCAATATTCTAATTGCTTCTTCTGTTAAAGGCACATCTCGATAACCTGATTTACTTTTAGGCTCTCCAATTCTCCACTCGCCTACGGAGTGTCTATACTCCATACTTCTTTGAATATGTATTACTTTTTTCTTAAAATCAATGTCAGACCATTTTAACCCAATCATTTCTCCTGTACGCAATCCAGTTTGTAATAGAAATGCGTATTGATTGTAGTTGCTACTGTTTTTTGCAACTTCAAGAAACTTTTTCTGTTCCTCAATAGTCAATGCTCTAACTTTCTTAGGCTCTTTACCAATATTATATTTTACAGATTTAGTTACTGGATTCTTTAAGATAACATCATTCTCCACAGCACTAGCAAACATACAATACATAGCAATTCTTGTTTGATATATTGTTGAAGTTTTGTAATCGTCCTTCATCTGATTTAGTACGTTCTGACAATGCATAGGCTTTACATCTGATAATAGCATACTTCCTATGCAATCTTTAATGTTGTGTTCAAATCTTTCCTTATAATTTCTTATAGTATTTGGTCTGATACTGTCACCTTTTATATTTTCTATCCAATATGTAAACCATGCTGTTACAGTCATACTCCCAGAAGCGTTAATTCCTCCGTGAGCATCCTCAAATGTAGCATCAGCATACCACTTTCTACAATCTTGTAACTTTGTAAAATATTTCTGGACGGACTTACCAGTTCGCTTGCTTGTGAATCGACCAGTATATAAACCGTCTTTTCTCTGGCAAATGCCAACACCTAACTCCTTTCCTTTAAGGTCTTTACCCATTATGAATCACCCCCTTTCTACTAATAAGCAATAAAAAGAGTCTGATACAGCATATTATTATACTACTTTTCTTGCAATTTGAAAACAATTTTATTTTCTAAATCTCAAGACTTTTGGCAATATACTGTTCAAACTCTTTTCTCTTAACCAGTTTTTTATTTCCTACATATAATACAAACGGACATTTGGGATTCTTTAACATTTCCTCAATTGAACCAAATCACGCATGCTGCGTGATAGCCTTTCTATAGTTTCTCAACTCTGTCATTGTGTTGGCAGAGTTTTTATTTTACAATTAACCTATCTTAGCAAAGGAAAAGCCCCACGGATGAGTACCTTGTTTGACGAC
>JALESH010000057.1 GCA_022781985.1 Lachnospiraceae bacterium
CCAGATTAATCTGCATGTATGGTGTTTTAGCTTTCCGTCCCATATAATACCTCACAAGATGTAGCGTTATCGGATATAGATATTATATCACTTCTTGTGATCGGGTGTAAATTATATTAGGTATTTTGCACTAAAATCATACATGGGAAATCAGAGATTTGAATTTATATGGTATGAACAACGCGGAAAAATATATGGTACTTGCCTTTGAATGTGGACTTGCTATGTAAAGGAAATAAGGCAGGTATCATGATACCCGCCCTAAATCCAGTATTCTTCATACAATAGAAAGCACGCTTCGCATACTTTCTATTGTCAAGAATAATTAGAGCCATTTTAGAGCCAAACACCATAAAGCAACGCCGGAAATGCCCATTTATCAGCATTCCCGGCGTTCTGTCCGTTATTCAAACTCTATCGTCCCCGGCGGCTTCCCCGTACAGTCATACACCACCCTGTTAACCCCCTTCACCTCATTCACAATCCGGTTCGTTACCTTTCCCAGCACCTCCCAAGGCAGTTCAGCAGCCTCGGCTGTCATAAAATCGGAGGTAGTGACTGCCCGAAGGGCTACTGTATAATCGTAAGTTCTTTCATCTCCCATGACACCCACCGATCTCATATTGGTGAGTGCGGCAAAATACTGTCCCAGTCCCTTGTCCAATCCTGCTCTGGCGATCTCTTCCCTGTAGATTGCATCTGCATCCTGCACGATACGTACCTTTTCAGCCGTCACCTCTCCGATGATGCGGACTCCCAACCCCGGCCCCGGGAAGGGCTGTCTGTACACCAGGTATTCCGGAATTCCCAGCTCCAATCCGGCCCTGCGTACCTCGTCCTTGAACAATAGGCGCAGGGGTTCTATGATTTCTTTGAAGTCTACGCAGTCCGGTAAACCTCCTACATTATGATGGGATTTGATTACTGCACTCTTGCCCAGGCCGCTCTCGATCACGTCCGGGTAAATGGTGCCCTGCACCAGATAGTCCACAGCCCCGATCTTTTTTGCTTCCTCTTCAAATACACGGACAAATTCCTCACCGATAATTTTCCGCTTCTGCTCGGGCTCCACCACCCCGGCCAATTTACTGTAAAAGCGCTCCTGTGCATTGACACGGATGAAGTTCAGATCATAGGCTCCGCCAGGACCAAATACCTCTTCCACCTGGTCCCCTTCCTTTTTCCGAAGCAGCCCATGATCCACGAAGACACAGGTAAGCTGCTTCCCAATGGCCTTTGCCAGCATGACTGCTGCCACAGAAGAATCCACCCCTCCCGACAGGGCACAGAGCACCCTGCCGCTTCCTACCTTTTCACGGATTGCCTTTATGCTTGTTTCCACGAAAGAATCCATCCGCCAGTCACCCTTACAGCCGCAGATGCCCATCACGAAATTATGCAGCATCTTCATGCCCTCCTGGGTGTGCATTACCTCCGGATGGAACTGCACCGCATAGAGATTTTTTTCAGCATTCTCCATCGCTGCCACCGGGCACACAGGGGTTGTGGCTGTTACTGCAAACCCCTCCGGCACCTGCTCTATATAATCAGTATGGCTCATCCAGCAGATCGTCTTCTTCCCAACTCCTTCAAACAGCCTTCTGCCGTTGTCCACCTCCACCTCTGTTTTTCCGTATTCACTGACCGGAGCTGTGGCAACCCTGCCGCCCCCAAGATATGCCATCAGCTGAGAGCCATAACAGATACCCAGTACCGGAATCCCCAGTTCGAAGACTGCCCTGTCACATACCGGTGCATCCTCTGCATAGACACTGTTTGGTCCACCGGTGAAAATAATTCCTCTGGGAGCCATTTCCTTTAGCTTGTCCAGACTCAGATTATAGGGATGCACCTCACAATAAACATTGCATTCCCGCACACGCCTCGCAATCAGCTGATTATACTGGCCGCCAAAGTCCAGCACAACGATCATTTCTCTTTCCATTTTGCTCCTTATTCCTTTCTCTGCCTGGCTGTTATCTTTCTTATTATAATATAATCATATAATAAACAACAGGCCGCTGTCAAAATATTTACACAACTTCCTTTTATCTTTTGTCCCTTATGTGATTTATATCCACTCTAAGCTTCTGTATCAATCAGACTGCTGCCTCCTGCTGGTGCAGATATTTTTCCTTTGTGGCCAGGCCTCCCCTGATGTGACGCTCGGATTTATTGACATCCAGAACCTTTCTGGCCTCCCTTGCCAGTACCGGATTTACCTGCATCAGCCTGTCTGTCACATCCTTATGTACAGTTGATTTGCTGATCCCGAACTCTTTTGCAGTCTGTCTTACGGTTGCATTCTTCTCTATAATATAATTCGCAATCTCTACTGCCCGCTCCTCGATATAATCTTTCATAAGAAATCTCCACACAGTTTATATTTTTACAATCTATGCGGAGATTTTTCCAGTTATTCAAGCATTTCTATTAACTTTCCCGGCAGCTCCCTACATCCCATTCAGCTCCAGATACAGTGCCTTGGCATAGCTGTCCGTCATCCCACAGATAAAGTCCGTTACCAGCAGAAGCCGCAGATACAGCCTTTCCTTCTCATCCCGGCCCGCCGAATAGATCCGGTAGATGGTCTTATAATTATCCGAAACCAGGGCCATCATCTTTTCCTGTACCCCGTTCCGGCAGCAGTCCGTATCATAATAAATGGCAGCATCCACAAATTTCCCCAGCAGAAAATTCAAGATGGACTCCGCCCCGATCTCCAGCTTCAGTATGGGCTTAGAGATAAAAGCATATCGGTAGGCAATATCCCCCAGAGCCTCCGTCATCCTGTGACCATGGGTGCCATAAAACAGGTCATGCCTGTAGGTACCTGCCATTATCTCTTCATAATTCATAGAAAAACCCTGGGTGACACTGGCCAACAGCCATCCCTGAACCCTGACCACCCAGTTCTGCACCGCATGGCTCTCCGGTTGGGTGATTCCTCTCTCCACCGCCTTCCTATACCTCTCCTCCAGTGCATTTACCATCCTCAGGTACTCTCCCTCCGGTGCCTCATCTCTGCCAAGCTCCCTCAGCTCTCCCACCAGCTGGCCGAAAGTGATGCAGCCCTTCTTAAAGGCATCCTCTATATCCGCCGTACGATAGGCGATGTCGTCCGCCGCCTCCAGCACGTAAGTCAACGGATGCCTGGCGCCATGGGTTCCCAGTGTTTCCTGCAGATCGTCGAAAATATTCTTTTCCGCATAAAAATATCCCATTTTTTTGTCCTTGATATTTCCGCTGCTTTTGTTAATTTCCAGGGAGGAAACCGGGTACTTGATGATGGTCCCCAGGAGCCCCTTGGTCAGATTCATCCCATGCTCGTCCACCAGATAATGCAGCTTGGTCACCAGCCGCAGAGCCTGAGTATTGCCCTCAAAACAGCAGAGATCTGCCTTCATCTGGGGCAGCAGATACCCGTCCAGTCTCTCTCCCTTATATTCCAGCCTTCTCAGGTTTTTCTCAAACCACTGCCGGATCACGGTTTCCCCAAAATGGCCAAAGGGCGGATTCCCGATATCGTGCAGCAGCCCCGCACACTGCAGAATGTCACAGACATCCGCCTGATAGGATTCACGGAAGCTCTCATCCCCTATGTCCTGTATGATTTTTCTGGAGATGTTCTGTCCCAGGGACTTGGCAAAGGAGGACACCTCCAGCGAATGGGTCAGCCTGGTTCTTATAAAATCACTTTTATCCAAAGGAAATACCTGAGTCTTGTCCTGCAGCCGCCGAAACGAGGCACTGCCTATGATACGGTGGTAATCCTTCTCAAACTCCGTCCTCAGATCCCCGGAGCTTCCTCTCGCCCTATGGCTCCTGATCCTGTCATCGCATAAAAGCTTCCGCCATTCCATGTCTGCAGCCGCTCCTTTCCATGTCTTTTCCGCACTTTTCCCTACTCTAAGACTTTACTACGATTTCCCATAAAAAACAAGTTTTCCTTATGATTTGACAGACAATCCCTTCATGGTATATTATTAAAGAAAAAGGACGGAATCTGACATATGAAAAAAAATTCAAACACACAAAAAAATCCGGTTGCCGGAAAAAAATTGCAAAAGCTTCTCCCCCTCCTCTGGGCCGGCTGTATTGCCCTGAGTGGGTGCGGCAATACCGGACAAAATGACAGCACACCCAAAAACAATGTAGCCGTACAGGAAGTACCCCCTGCAGAGGAGAACACTCAGGCGGCTGCCCTGCCCTCAGATACTGCGGCAGAGGAAAATGCTCCCGCAAATGCTCCCGCCGGCATCCTATGGAATGGTTTTGTTCCGTTTGGAAACGCACTGACTCCAGCCGGAACCACTCAGGAAGAAGCAGCTTCTGCTGCACAGACCCAGCCGACTGCCGACGAATCACCCGCTCAGCCTGTTACAGGAGAGCGCCATTCCGTAACCGGTATTATTACAGATGCTTCCAAATATTTTGTTGCCTTCCAGACACAGGATGGCAAGTCCCATTATCTGTCCATTCCGGAGACAGGCCTGGAGGGCGGACTGCACTATGTCACCATCGGTCAGTTCGCTACCTTGCATTACATAGGCTCCCTGGATGAAAACCATGCCATACTCACCAGCGTTACAGACAGCTCTATGACCACAGATATTTACTTAGAAGAATATGCTTTTGCTATCAAGATTATCAACGCCGTTAAAGCTATGGATATGGAGGCGCTGTCCGACCTGAGCAACTTCCCTCTCTTTATAGATACCGGTAATTACAACGGTCCAATGAATACCCCTGGTGAATTCGAAGCCATCGACAGCGAGAAGATTTTCACCGAGGCCCTGCTGGAAGGAATCGCAAACTATAACCTGTTTGATCTCAAGTACAGTGAGTCCGGCTTCCATATGGGAAACGGCGGCCCCAACATAACCTTCGATGTGGATGACAATGGCATCCTGGGCATCATCGGTATCACCAGCGTCTCCCCCGAGGACAATACAAAATAATTATGCTATGTCATAAGTATAAAAAAGTGACGGTCTCCCGCATGATCAGCGGCATCCGTCACTTTTTTGCAGCCTTATGACTCAGATAAAACTACACCACACGCCTTACTGTCAGGATAGGCTTATAGGTTGCAGTTGTTATCTTGATTCCGGACTTGGGCGTACTGGCATGTACGATGCTTCCGTTTCCTATGTAGATACCCACATGTCCTGCATAGCACACGATATCCCCTGGCTGTGCATCGGCATAAGCCACCTCCCTGCCTGCGCTTCTCAGCGTCCAGGAGGTTCGCGGCACTGAATATCCCTTATCCTTATATACCCTCCATACAAATCCGGAGCAGTCGGCGCCTTCGGTCAGGCTGGTTCCCCCTGCCACATAAGGATTTCCCACAAATTGACAGGCATAGGAAGCAATCTCCTGCCCCTTGCTGCTGCCCCCGGAGGGTATGCTCACCTCTGCAGATGCTGAGTTATTCTGAGCAGAGCCGCTGTTCTCAGAGGAGCTGCCCTCCTGGGAGGACTCTGAAGAAGCGTCAGAACCGCCCTGCTCCGATTCAGAAGAGGAACCCGTCTCTCCGGTCACCCCATTGGTGTTTCCTGCGGCCGCTTGGGCTGCTGCCTTCTTTCTGGCTTCCTCCTCTGCTTTTTTTCTGGCTTCTTCCTCTGCCTTTTTCCTGGCTTCCTCCTCCAGCTTTTTGATCTGAGCCGTCTGCTGCCTGATTTTGGTCTTGTAGGCAGCCGCTTCCTGCTTTGCCCTGGCTATCTGCACATTATAGTTGGCATACTCCTGTCTCTTTTCCGCCAGCAGCTGCTCCATATAAGCCTGTTCCTGCTCCAGCTCATGCTGGCTGACCTCCAGCTCTGCTTTTTCCTCCTCCAGCTGATCCCAGACCTGACGCACATACTCCCTGGCAGCCTGATATTCCTCCAGCATCTTCCGGTCATACTCATAGAGCTGTTCAATATAATCAGCCTTATTCACCATATCACCAAAGCTTTCACTGCTCATCAGCACTTGTACATAGGAACGGTCTCCCTGTTCATACATGAACTTAATACGAACCTTCATGGCTTCATACTGTTCCTCTTCTCTGGCTTTTGCAACCTCGTACTCTGCTTCTGTTTCCCGGATCTGTCCTTCCTTCTCAACAATATCCTCTTTAATCATCTCTACACTGGCGATGATCTGTACCACATTGGCATCCAGCTCATTGATTTCGCCCTGCACATCCGCCTGCCTGCCCTCTAGGCCGTCGATCTGCCCTTCTACATTATTCAGTTGCTGCCGGTTTGCCTCCTGCTGCCTTTTGATTTCCTCTATGGTGGAGGCAGATGCCTTCTCCGAAAAGGAACCTATTGCCATACAGATCAAACCTATCCCCAGTATACTTAAAAATTTTCTTCTCATATCCATCTCTATAATTCACAATTTTTCACAGTTCTGGGAAAAGGCACCACATCTCTGATATTGCCCATTCCCGTCAGGTACATGACACATCTTTCAAAACCCAGGCCAAAGCCTGCATGGCGGACGGAGCCGTACTTTCTCAGATCCAGATAAAATCCGTAATCCTCCTTATTGAGTCCCAGCTCATCAATACGTGACTCCAGAACCTCCAGGCTGTCCTCCCTCTGGCTGCCGCCGATGATTTCCCCAATACCGGGTACCAGACAGTCCATAGCCGCCACCGTTCTGCCGTCCTCATTCAGCTTCATATAAAATGCCTTGATCTCCTTGGGATAATCTGTTACAAACACCGGTCTCTTAAATTCCTTTTCCGTCAGATAGCGCTCATGCTCCGTCTGAAGGTCACAGCCCCAGGATACCTTGTATTCAAACTCGTCATTATGCTGCTCCAGAATGCGTACAGCCTCAGTATAGGTCACATGACCAAAATCCGAATTCAGCACATGGGTGAGCCTTTCAATCAGTCCCTTATCTACAAACTGATTGAAGAATTCCATCTCTTCCTTTGCATTGTCCAACACATAGCGAATGATATGCTTGAGCATAGCCTCTGCCAGCATCATATCATCCTTCAGATCTGCAAACGCCATCTCCGGCTCTATCATCCAGAACTCTGCCGCATGTCTGGTGGTATTGGAGTTTTCTGCCCGGAATGTAGGGCCAAAGGTATATACATTCTTAAAAGCGAAGGCATAGGTTTCCACATTCAGCTGGCCGCTTACCGTAAGATTGGTGGGCTTTGCAAAGAAATCCTGACTGTAGTCAATGCTTCCGTCCCCACTCCTGGGCAGCTCATTCAGATCCAGGGTGGTCACCTGGAACATCTCTCCTGCACCTTCGCAGTCACTTCCTGTGATGATAGGAGTATGCACATATACAAAGCCTCTCTCCATAAAAAAGGTGTGGATGGCATAGGCAATCAGGGAACGTACCCTGAACACTGCCTGAAAAGTGTTGGTTCTGGGTCTCAGATGGGAAATCGTCCTGAGATACTCAAAGCTATGCCTCTTTTTCTGCAGTGGATAATCTGCGGTAGAAGCCCCTTCCACTGCTACCTCCTCTGCCTGCAGCTCAAAAGGCTGCTTGGCCTGGGGAGTAGCTACGATAGTTCCCCTCACAACGATTGCCGAGCCCACATTCAGCCTGCTGATCTGCTCAAAATTATCCAGCTTATCACTATATACAATCTGCAGAGGCTCAAAAAATGTGCCGTCATTCACCACGATGAATCCAAAAGTCCTGGAGTCCCGGATACTCCTGATCCAGCCTCCCACCGTCACCTCCGTTCCTATGAATTTTTCTCTCTCCCGGTACAAATCCCTGATTTCTGTCAACTCCATTTTTAACCATCTCCTTTTCTTCCTCAGCACATATCATTCTGTTGTCTGCTCCTCTGCCGCTGTCGCCTGCTCCTCTGCCACAGTAACCGCTTCCTCCGCCGGCTCTGTGACCACTGCATTTTCCATCAGGAAATCCAGTACCTTCTGTCCCATCAGATATTCCTTATAGTCCTCCACATCCAGCTGCGCCCTGTATTCCTCCGCGGATCCATAGCCTGATTCCTCTGCCAGCTTCTGGATCTGGCTGTCCAGCTCTCCCTCTGATATATTCAGCCCTTCCTGGTTGGCTATAGCCTGCATCATAATATACTGCTGAGCAGACATTTTAGCCATGCTTTGTATCTCCGCCAGATAGGTCTCCTCATCCATGCCATAAAACATCATCATAAAATCGGACAGTGACATGCCATTGCTCTCTGCCTGAAGCGTCAGGTTGTAGGTAAGTGTTTTGGCATACCTGTCGGTCATATCCTGAGGAGGATCCTTCTTGAACTGGCTGCTGTCCATCAGTACAGTGACTATCGCGTTTTTTACATTATCTTCATAGGCAGCCACCGCCTGTTCATACAGAATATTATACACATACTCATCAAACTCTGCAATGCTGCTGCACTCCTCCAGCCCCAGTCCCCTGACAAACTCATCCGTCAGTTCCTGAGGCTCGGCTGCCCTGATGGTATTGACTGTCACAGTGAACA
Organism: Lachnospiraceae bacterium; assembly: GCA_022781985.1. Lineage (GTDB taxonomy): Bacteria > Bacillota > Clostridia > Lachnospirales > Lachnospiraceae > Kineothrix. The sequence continues at coordinate 8,471 of JALESH010000057.1, forward strand.
CTACCTCTTCTCCTGCCAGCTCCTCCGTCTTGTAATCCTCCGGAAAGGTCAGATTCAGCTCCACTGTGTCCCCAGTCTTGGCACCGATCAGCCCGGACTCAAAGCCATCTATAAACTGACCTGATCCAATGGTCAGATAGGCCCCTGAGGCCGTTCCTCCCTCAAAAGCCACACCATCCTTGGTTCCTACATAGTCAATAACCACCGTATCTCCATCCTCCACCCCTTCCGGCGGATTCATGGAAAGCAGATAGTCGATATAAGAAGCCTTCTCCTCCTGGCTGACCTGAGGCTGTGGCTCGGCCACCTGGATGCCCTTATATTCTGCCACACTGACGTATTCCTCCGTATGAAGTGTATCCAGCAGCATCCCTCCGCCTGCCGGCTCTCCGTCCTGCTCTGCCGCTTCTGTTTCCTGCCCTGTCTCTGTCTGGGCTTCCTGCCCTGTCTTTGCAGGATCAGCCTGTCCCTCCTTCTGGGCACAGCCTGCCAGAGCCGCCGCTGTCATGGATGCAGCCGCCAAAACCTTTATTCTCTGAAACACTGTTCTATTCTTCATTTTTAGTTCTGCTCCTTCTTTTCCTCCTGTTTATGGCCACACCCCTTTTTGTACCCTTTGTCGGACAATTATAGTAAGGGGGAAAGTAATCTGCACATCTGTTCTTTAAATCTGATCAGCAGTGACCTTCCTACATAGACATTCTTGGTAATCTGCCTGGAATGCTTCAGATCCTCCTCAAAGATCTTGCGCATCTGTGTGGCCTTTTCTTCATTATAAACCACTGCATTCACCTCAAAATTCAATGCAAAGCTGCGGATATCCATATTGGCGGTGCCATAGCACATCACCTTATCGTCCACAATGATTCCCTTGGCATGGAGAAAACCATTATTATAGGTATAGCACCTGGCCCCCTCCATCACCAGTTCTCCGATATAAGAATAGGTTGCCCAGTACACAAAGGGATGATCCGGCTTACAGGGGATCATTACATTGACCTGTATCCCGGAATGTACTGCAATCAAAAGTGCCGACTGGATGGCTTCGTCAGGGATGAAATAAGGTGTCTGGATATAGATACTCTTCTTCGCCTTACCGATCAGCCTCAGATAATTGTCTCTGACATTCTGATATCTGGAATCCGGACCGCTGGATACAATCTGTATTCTGCAGTGCTGAGTGGATTCTGCATGCTTCTCATACCTGTACCTGTCCGGAACAAAAAGATTTTCCCTGGAGGCATAGTTCCAGTCCAGCACAAACCGCAGCTCCAGAGAAGCTGCCGCCGATCCCTCTATCCTCAGATGGGTATCTCTCCAATATCCAAACCTGTCATCCAGCCCCACATATTCCTTTCCTATATTGAAGCCGCCCACATACCCTGTCTTACCGTCAATCACTACTATTTTTCTATGGTTTCTATAGTTCAGTCTGAGATGCAGACGACGCAGGGTAGCTGGAAAAAATTCTGAGGTTCTGATCCCCATGCTGGCCAGCTTCTTCCAGCAGCTCTTTCTGACGGAACGGCAGCCCATCCCATCATAAAGGATCCGTACCTCCACTCCTTCTGCAGCCTTTTCTATCAGTACATCCCTGATCCTGTTAAACAGCACATCATTTTTGATAATATAGTACTGGATATGGATATACTTCTCTGCCTTCCTCATATCCTCCAGCAATGCTTCAAACTTCTCATTGCCATCGGTGTAAATGGTAATATCATTATCATCGGTCAGCACTGCCTCTGAAACACCCAGATTATACATGACCAGATCCTCATATTCCGCAATTTCCGGATCAGTCCCCCTAAACCCTTCACTCTGTATCCTGTATTCCTGCTTCCGTATGGCATCGTTCAGATGATCCTCTATCTCCTTGATCCGAAACATCTTTTGCTTATGCATGTCCGTTCCCAGAAAAAGATAAAACACAAATCCTAAAATGGGTATGGAATAAAGAAGAAGCAGCCAGGTCCATACAGACTGTACATTCTTTCTCTGAAAAAAAACGATGACCACTGCCAACAGCAGATTAATAAAAAATAGATGACCAAAGACAAAATCTATACCTGCAGTGATCTCTTTCCACAGCATCTGCACATTTCACTCCCCCTCCTGACCCTATCGTCTATTATATAACAATCCTTCCCTTTCTTCAATCGTTACTACTTGCCTAATTGCGGAAACAATGCTACAATAATTCTGCAAAAGTGAGCAGACAGGAGGTACATTGTGAGTCCATTGACAATTGTATTATTAGTAATCTTGGTAGTTTTAACCGCTGCCGTCGCGGCGCTATATTTTCTGGGAAAAAAGGCGCAGAAAAAACAGGCCGAGCAGCAGGCACAGATTGCAGCCATGCGGCAGAGCGTTTCCATGCTTATTATTGACAAAAAACGAATGAAAATTAAGGAAGCAGGCCTTCCCCAGGCAGTGATCCAACAGACCCCCCGTCTGATGCGTAATTCTAAGCTTCCTATTGTAAAAGCAAAGGTGGGACCCCAGATTGTGACCTTGGTCTGCGATGAAAAAATTTTCGACATGGTTCCCGTCAAAAAAGAGGTAAAGGCTTCCGTCAGCGGTATCTATATCACCGAGGTGAAGGGACTTCATGGCCGGCCGACACCGGCTCCTCAGAAAAAGAAGGGGTTATTCAGGCAGACTGTAGAAAAAGTGCAGGAAAAGGCCGGCGCAAAACCGGTAAAATAGCGGAAATGGATTTACTGCAGGGTAAATCCATTTCCGTTTTTTGATCTCACATCCACTCTGATCCTGCAGTCTGCAAAATGCTCATAATTCACCTCCAGCACATAATCCACATCCGCCGTTATGCATTCCTCTTCCTCTCTCAGCCTGATGCTTCTCGCCTCAATACCGATGAGAATATCTCCATAGGGTGTAGAATAGTTAGCCATATTCTTCTTGTTTTCTTCAAATATCATGTGCACGTTGATAAGCCCCTTCTTGGTCAGTTCCAGATAATTCTCCCTGAATTTGATGATGCTTTTTGTGGATTCCCCAAACCCCTCTGCTGCTTCATCATAGATAATATAATGGCTTCCGTTTCTATAATAGTACTCTGCTGCCGTGATCGTTTCTATCTTGTCTCCGTCCACATCAGGTGCATCAAATTGTAAGCCACGCAGGGACACCAGCACTTCCTTTGTCATACCGCTACCATACCTTCCCTTAGTAATTCTCTATATCTATCTTTTTTGCCGACAGGATCCCATACTTGAGGATAGAGTTGGCAAAGCTCTGGAACTTATCCGCCATATCGCTGACATAAAAGCGGTGGCAGTTCATCCCCAGCTCCTGTTTTTTCCTGTTCAAAAGCTGCTCCTGCTCCAGAAGCTCCCTGAGCTCCCTCGCTGTCTCATAGGCCGGATTCACCAGCGTTACCTTTTCACCCATAATCCTCCCCAAAGTAGAGCGGATCAGCGGATAGTGGGTGCAGCCAAGTATCAGGGTATCAATATCACTTTCGATCAGCTCACTCAGATACCGCTTGGCAATCTCATCTGTCACCGGATCCTGCCACAGCCCTTCCTCTGCCAGAGGCACAAAGAGCGGACATGCCTTGCCAAGCACCTGTATCTCCGGCTTGATTTCTTTTATATATGTAGAATAAATCCGGCTGCCCACAGTGCCTTCCGTTCCGATCACCCCTACCCGTCCGTTCCTGGTAACCTCTGCCGCCACCTTGGCACCGGGCTTAACCACACCGATAATCGGGATGTCGATCTCTTTTTCTATCTCACTCAGAGCATAGGCACTGGCAGTATTACAGGCGGCCACGATAGCTTTTACCTTCTGCTCCCGGAGAAAACGAACAATCTGCCGGGAATATCTGGTGATCGTTTCCTTTGACTTGCTGCCATAAGGTACCCTTGCAGTATCTCCGAAATAAATAATCTTTTCATTGGGTATCTGCCTCATGATCTCTCTTACCACAGTCAGTCCGCCCACACCGGAATCAAAGACCCCAACCGGAGCCTCCCTCAGAACCTCCCTATCGTCTCCTAACGACATCATATCCTTCCTCATTTCTGCGCTGTTCTTCCTGTCTCCTACTTAATATCTCCAGCATTCTGCTCCTTAAGCGTATCTGTCCCACCTCAGCGCCATATATATCAAAGACAAGCTCTGCCGCCGGAACCTCCGATAAATTTTCTTCCCCCAGATCCCGGGGTTCTGCAGCGGTATCCTCCGGTGCTGTTTCTACCACCGTACATATGTCACCGGTAAAGCACAGGTCAGGATATATCATCCCCCAGAAACCCATTGCTGCGAACAGTATCACTGCCGTTTCCCATAATTTCTTCATCAGATCTCTCCCATCCTTGAAAAGTGACCGCTGACCTGTCACTTTTCAGCTGTCTTTAGGAAAAGTCTGCCCTCTTTTTTTTCATTTATACAGGCCGGAATACTTTTATGGCTGTTCCTGGCCGTTATCCAGCCGAATCTGCCTCATAACAGCCCTCTCCTGATTATCAATATGCATCCTGGCCGCCTCTGCCGCCGCTGCACAGTCCTTTCTCAGGATGCTGTCATATATCATTCTATGCTCCTCTACCAGCCGTTCATGCTGGCTTTCATCCTTTATATATTCAAACCGGTATCGATACATCTGTTCTGCCAGATTGTTCACCAGCTGCACCAGCCTCTGATTACCGGTTGCCTCCACTATAATATCATGCAGGGCCACATCTGCCTTGGCGATCACTGTGGCATCCTTTGTTTTGATCGCCCTCTCAAACTCTGCACAGCTCTCCTTCAGACGCTGCTTTTCCTCCTCGCTGATCCGCTCACAGGCCAGCTCTGCACACAGAGCATCCAGTGCCCTGCGAACCTCCAGTACGTCTTTCATACTCTTTTCCGTTATCTGGGCCACCTCTGCTCCCCGCCGGGGAATCATGGTCACCAGCCCCTCCAGCTCCAGCTTCCGGATCGCCTCCCGTATAGGAGTCCTGCTGACTCCAAGCCTGTTTGCCAGATGGATTTCCATGAGTCTCTCACCGGGCTTCAGTTCTCCCGTCAGTATGCCCTTCCGCAGCGTATTGAACACCACATCACGCAACGGTAAAAATTCATCCATACTTACCTGTAAATTCTCACTGCCCATATACATTCTCCATTTTCTTCATCCTGAATCAGCCTAAATTAATGCAGAAAGAAATACCTGCCTGACCACATTTCTGCTTTTCAGTTCCTCATAGGCCTCCCCCGCTGCGCTCTCCGTCTCAAAGACACCGAATACAGTAGGCCCGCTGCCGCTCATCAAGGCGTTTAAGGCTCCTCTGTCCTTCATAAATTTTTTGAGCTGCGCAATAATTGGATACCTCTTCTCTGTCACAGTTTCCAATACATTTTCCATCCGCTCCGTCATCCCCCTCAGGCTGCCAGACTCTATGGCCGCTCTCATCCCGTCTATATCCGGGTGATGCTCCAGCCTGTCTGTCTGAAGGCTGTCATAGACAGATTTGGTAGACACATCAATATCCGGCTTGGCAATCAGCAGAAAGCACTGCGGTGCATCCCTCAGCCTGGTCAGCCTCTCCCCAATTCCTTCAGCCAGCGCCGTTCCGCCCAGTATGCAGTAGGGCACGTCTGCACCGATCCTGACTCCCAGCCTGCACATCTCCTCTTCACTCATATTCAGGGCAAATATCTCGTTCATTCCATGGAACACCGCCGCTGCATCGCTGCTGCCCCCTGCCATACCGGCCGCCATGGGGATATTTTTCTGCAGGTCGATTCTCAGCCCCTGCCCGATGCCATAGGTGTCCGCGATCAGCCTTGCTGCACGGTAAACAAGATTGCTTTCATCCCCGGGCAGCTCTGTCCTGTCCGTAGTGACGAAAATCCCTGCCTCTTCCCTTCTTGTAAAAAACAGGATGTCATACAGATCCACGGTCTGCATAATCATCCTTACCTCATGATAGCCATCCTCCCTGCGCCGTATTACATCCAGCCCCAGATTGATTTTGGCATAAGCCCTTCTTTGAATCATATCCTTCCTGTCCTTTTCACCGGAACTCATCCATGTCCTCCGTTTTGTCTGTATTTGCATTTTGTATACAAGGATTGTATTTAATTATATACAATTCAGAGCGGTTCGTCAAGCCCAATGTGGCACCGAATAGGGCTGCAGAAACAAATCTGCCTGTGAATTATTGATTGAGTTCTTTATAAAATTTTTAATTCTTAATTTTGCCCACTGCCCTTAACAGGCAAGAAAAATATGCCGATATACAAAACAAAGAAAAGGAATATATCGGCATGCAGTTTGAGCTTTCTGTCTGCCGACAGCAGCCTGCAATTCACAATATGCAGCCAAGGAGGGTTTGATATGGGCGTAAATGGAATTACAAATACCACAAACAGCGCCGATTTATACGGCGCATACAGCACAGCTTCCAAAAGTTCTGCCGCTGAAACACCAAAAGAAAATGTTTCAGGCGGTGTCGTTTATGAGCCATCTGCAGAAGCAGCAGAGTCTGGTACTGCCGGGAAAACCTATAAGAGCAATCCGGAACTGATCGCCAAGCTTCAGGCAGATGCCGATGCCCGCATCGCTCAGTTCAAGACATTGATTGAGCAGCTGATCACAAAGCAGGGAAAGACACTGGGACAGGCCGACAGCATCTGGAGTTTTCTGGCCAGCGGTGATTTTACTGTAGATCCTGAGGTTAAGACTCAGGCACAAAAGGATATTGCAGAAGACGGTTACTGGGGCGTAGCGCAGACCTCAGACCGTATCCTTGATTTCGCCAAGGCACTTACGGGCGGAGATCCCGAGAAGATGGAGGAGATGAGAGAGGCTTTCAAAAAGGGCTTTACGAACGCTACCAAGACCTGGGGACGTGAGCTTCCTGATATCAGCCAAAAAACTTACTCTGCTGTCATGGAAAAATTTGATAAATTTGCCGAGGAAGCAGGCAAAGCGGATACAGCCGAAAATTCTGCAAAATAAAACCTAATTTGTTCAGAAAAAACCTCCCACCCGGATTCCTGTAAGGAATCGGGTGGGAGGTTTTTAGTATTTCTCTGTGCCTGTTTTTATGATACCAGTGCAAAAAGCCATTCACCACTTTTGAGTGCGAAGCACCGAACAATCCGTTGGCATCATTTATTATATTTTTCCGCAAAACGTGTGAGCATGGCTGCACATTCTGCCCTGGTGGCATCTCCCTTCGGATCCATGCGGTAGGTCTTCTGGTCATCATTGGGTTTGCCGGTGATCATTTTCACTGCGGTTGCCCACTGCATATACTCTACTGCCCAGCCGCTTACACTGGCTTCATCCGTGAAGCTGCCCAAGTCGTTTCTCTCACTGATGTCATATTTGGAGACCTTGGCGTACTCAAAGAGCATCTTGGCGATCTGCTCACGGGTGATGTTGTCATTGATCCCGAAGCTGCCGTCTGTATAGCCTGCTACAATCTTATTTTTGTAGGCCCAGATAATGGCATCGCTGTACCATTTTCCGGCGGCCACATCGGTGAATTTATTCTCGAATGCAACCTTTGGCTCTCCTGCCATACGATAGAGCACGGTAGCGAACATGGATCTGCTCAGCGGACGGTCGGGCTGGAAATTGGTAGTACCTGTAATAGCCCCCATGATGTCGTTGTTGTAAACATATTTGACGCTTTCATATTTCCAGTTGCCCGCATTCACATTTACATCTGTAAAGATCCACGCCTTATCCGGCTTTTCATTGGGCTTTACTTCTTTCTCCTCCAATGCTTCAAGAGCACTGTCCAGACTGCTCACTGCTCCCTGCAGTTCTGCCGTCCCGGGTGCAGCCGCCTTCAGTAGTGCCTCCGCCTTTGTCACTTCTGCCTGAAGCTTTGCTGCGGAAGCCTCAGTGTACTTATCTGCAGCTATTTTTTCCTTTGCACTGGCGATCAATGCCCTCAGCTGCTGTTTATATTCTTCTATCACCTCATCTTCTCTATCATCACCACTATCTCCGCCATCCCCGCCTCCGGAGGGTGCTCCCGGCTCCAGTGTGGTAAAGCTGACCTGGCGGCTCTCAGACTGATTTCCGGCAGAATCGTATGCATAAATGTCCAATTCATAGGATGTTTCCGGATTCAGGCCTGTGAGCACTGCTTCACAGGATGTTCCCTCTGCTATGGCGAGCAGATCCGTTCCCTGATAGATCTCATATTTTACTACTCTTAAATTATCCGTTGCTGCTGCCCAATTCAGCTTCGCGCTGTCTGAGGTAATCTCATCTGCAGTGGCTGCAGCAGGAGCCGTAGGTCTCTGTGCATCCTTTGTGATGATCAGCTCCGCAATTTCCGGAAGCTTCGTCTGCCACTCCACGATTATTTCCGCCAGTTCTTTTCCGGCAGGAATCTGAAAATCGTTAATGCTGTCTGCCAGCTCACCCAGGGTTACGGTTTCTTCCCCATTTCCTTCACCCAGCACCCTGGCTTTTACTGTGGCATTGCTTACCTCTCCGCTCTGCACGATACGGAAGGATAGAGTACCCGCCTCACTCATGCTGTAGCTAAGGCTTCCGTTTGCCTGTGAAGGCTTATAGGTGGTGGTAAGATCCTTATCCAATATATAGCTTGGCTTATGTCCCGCTACCTCCAGCGTACCTGAAAAGGCCGCATTGGACTCCTCGGAGATATAGCTTCCGCCATTGATAACGATTTCATTGATGATAATTGCCCGGCTGGGGAAATTAGCGGTAATATACAGGCGCATATAGCGCGCTCTCTTGTTGATTCCCTCTTCCCCATAATAGCGTACATTAGGATAATTGGAATCTATGGAACCCAGCGCCAGGTCTCCCATGGTAGTGTTTGCATTTGTATCCGTCACTCCGTCACCAATGGTAAAGGCATCTTCCCAGCTTACTCCATCCGTAGAAAGCTGTACCTTAGCGTCACGGATGAAATCCTGTGTACTGTCGGTTGTATAGATCCTGATGGAGTCAATATCTATTTCCTGCCCTAAGCTGTAAACAGCAGTATTTCCGGCCTGAGGATTACCGCCAAATTTCTGTTTGGTAGCCATATCGCCATCAAAGGCCTTATAATTATTTCTGTCATCTCCCCAGCTTGCTGTAACCGGGATATCGGATGAAATCAGCTCTCCCAGCCTTCCTATGGTTCGGATGGCAATGGAAAATGTACCGATATTCAGCTCCAGAGCATCTGCTGTCCTATTATTCAGCCGGACATATCTTGCTGTTTTTCCTGTTACCTCTCCTGCTTCTGCTGTTTCCCACTGCATGCCGTTCGCTGAGATCTCCAGAGCGGCAGATGAGGTTCCGTCTCCTTCCACACGCAATGCTGCGATGTCCCGGATTGCCTGCAGATCCAGACCGATGTACTCACCCGGCGCAAGAGTGATCCTTCCTGCGGAAAGATCTGCACTGCTGCTGTTGATATTGCCTGCAAAGCCGGCAGCATTCACCGAATTGGTATACACTGTGCTGTCTCCATCCTGGGAAGCCTCTGTCACACTTACCTCATACAGCTTCCACCAGGCATTGGTAGCGCTTCCGCTGTTTACCAGCTTAATGGCTGCAGCATTGACTGCACTGAAGCTGAATACCACATCATCACCGGCATTGGTTCTGGTTCCGATCTCATGCCAAGCTCCTGCACTGTCCTTGTAGCTTGCCGTCAGACTGGGCACCTTGTCATTGCTTCCATTTGCCTGTACCACACGGATTCCGGTCAGCGGGATTTCCTTACTGAATGTAATTTCCACGCCGCCGTTTGCGGGAATATTCCCATTGTCTGAACCTGCCAGCCATGCCAGCGTGTCCATATCTCCGTCCACAATATATTCCAGTCTGTTATTGCGGCCGGCATCATTTACATTATTATGGTTTCCGATTCTCAGGTTGATCGGGGACACCGCCATGGACAGCGGGCTGTCCTGGGCTGAAAATACCTTTATTTCACTGAGGCGCCACCATACATTTTTACGCTGCGTATTTCTGACACGGATATAGCGTGCGGTGGCAGCACCCAGAACAGTCTGTTCATTCTGTGCAGACATGGAACCCAGTGTTGTCCATGTGGCATTATCCAGGCTGTATTCCACCACCCCGTTGCTCAATATGTCGGAACCGCCGCTTCTGGCCGTATCCTGGGCTATGTATACGGAGCCTACAGCCCTGGCCTCTCCCAAATCCAGGGTAACTGCTGCATCTGCCGGAACAAAGTCCCCTTCTGCACTTTTCAGCCACACCTCTGTAGTCAGGCTGCCATCGGTTACATTACTTATATTACCGCCTGCTATTGTTACATTGGAGCTGTTGGTCACTGAAGTCACTGCCAAAGGCTCTGCAGGCGCAGGCTCCTCTTCCTTATTTATATCGATGGACTTGATATTGAGCCAGCTGTCCACCCCATTATCCCGGGTTGCCCTGAGTCGGACTGCGGTCACATTTTCCAGTCCAAGTCCTGCCGCGGAGATGGGCTCTTCACTATTGAAGGGCCTTGCATACTCTTCAGAACTGATCTCCTGCCACTCCTCACTATCCGCCGTCTGATACTCCAGCTTGGAATAATAGAAGTGGTTCTTTCCGCCTCCCAGGGCAAAGCGCACATTGTCCAGGGTAATCGGGCTGCTGAACTGAACACCGATATACTGCCCTGCTGTGATAAGGTTGGGCTCATGGAATACCATGGCTGTACTGTCGTCCCCGTCCAAAACATCCTCGGGGCTTCCTGAATAGGGGGATGTGTACACATCACTGATATAGGTATAGGTCACCACCTCAGGATCAATTGCCTCCAGCGCCTTCCTGCCCAGCCAGGTATCCATCGCCCGGAGGAAGGGCACGATATGCTGCACGCCTACCTCTGCATACTCATAGTGATCCAGATACCACAGGGCATGGGTTCTGGACGCCGAAAAGGCTGCCTGCCCTCTGATATAATTGTTTACCAGCCCGGACTGGTTTCCGGTCTGGAAGTCTCTGATTCCCTGGAGATAAGCCAGGGCCGCCTCCGTGGTATCATCCCAGCAGTCCAGCCAGTATACGATCTGATCCCTGACTCTGGTGTCATTTGCATTCTCACGATAGGTTCCTGCTGCCTGCTGCAGCTTCTCAAATTCTGCCTCCAATGCAGCAATTTCTGCTTCAGTAATGGATGCATTATTGGAAAGCTTCTCCCTAAAAGGAGTCAGCATCGTCTTCAGCTCCACAGACTCCTGCAGGGCCACTACCCTGCTGTCCATGGCCTGATTCATCATATGCTTGGACAGCTCCCTCAGTGCTTCGGATGCCTCTGTCTCCCGGGCTGAATTGCCGTCCACATATTTGAAGGATGCCTCCCATGCTTGATTTGCCACCTCAGCAGACTCCCAGATATTCCAGCAGTAGGCTGCATTGCCAAAGATGGCAACCTTGCTGGGCTCGGACTGCTGCATGGGGTTCAGTACGATCCCCTGGATCTTAGCCGGATCCACCCCCGGATGGAGGAAATTGGAATACCCGCCCATAATCAGATGGCTCTTGGAGTTGTCGGTACAGGGCCAGTTAATCCACAGATAGGGTCCGCGACCTGCATTGGTGGTAAAGGTGTTGGTAAAGCTCTGGCTTACCTCTCCCCAGATCCGGCCTCCTGTCATGACAATCTGCACATTCTCCGGAAAATCGGAATAGTAGCTTTCCCCGTTGTACATATACTCCTGGGTAACAAAGGGCAGGGTCAGCTTCAGATCAGGATAGGTTTGCTGCTTCTGTCTGATCCAACTTGTCATATCAGTCAGCATTCTGGTATAGTTGGCTCCGCCCACATTGGCCGCATCGTCTGCCAGGATGGCGATCTGCCGTACCCCGGCTGCAATGACCTGGTCAAACTTGGCCTGCATGGCTGCCAGATCTGCCTGATAGTTCTCCTCCGAATTATGTCGGATTGCATTGTACATATAAGGATGGAGGGCGTATACAAAACGGCACTTGGAACGGTTGCCGGCCTCCGCCAGCGGCTTGATCAGCTCATCAATCTCCTGATCTGTATACAGGCTCTTCCACTGGGAATTGTGCTTCGGATCATTTTTAGGCGCATAAAAATAGGAATTCAGCTTATAATAGCCTCCCCATTCCATCAGCTTGATCCTGTCCTCTGTAGACCAGGGGTTGCCGTAATAGCCCTCAATAAAGCCGCGGCTTACGATATCTGCATAGTCCTCGATCTGGAAGTTGCGGATAGTCTTGTTCTCTGTCTGATCAATGATATGATACAGGGTGGTGAGCCCGTAGAAAGCAGCATCGCTGTCCTTTCCCAGGACTGTAATGACTCCATTATCACTTTCCAGCACATAGCTGTCTGTCTTAGTAAACAAATCTTCATTGGCAATGATGAGATGTGTCTCTGCATAATCATCCACCTTGGTATCGGTGTCACCCTTGATTCCCACCAGGATGTTGGTCTTTCCCTCTGCTACCTCTGTGGTAGCGCTGACGGTGACTCCTCCCAGCCGGGCCGCCTCATTCAACCTTTCCTTGGTTTCAGCATCAATGCCGCTTTCATATACCACATTGATCTCATCGCTCAGGGTAAAGCTGCCTTCCTGATACTGAATCGACTGGGGTATGGGATACAGCTCATAGTCTGTCTCTGCGGCATTGGCCTGCAGAGAACCCGAAAGCAAGGCACCTGCTGCCGCCATGGCTGCCGCGGCTGTCAATGCAATTCTTTTTTTCTTCATTTACCTCTCCCTTCTGAGAAAAACGGATGCACAAAAATGCGCTGCAGCAATACTGCAGCCCTGCATCGCTCCTGTGCATCCGGTTTTGCTCCTTACTTTGATAACAATCCTTATATTCATAATAAGTTTTTTTTGTGAAAACCACAACATTTTAATTTGCATTTGAAAATTTTTATTAGATTTCAACAAAAAAACAGTGGATAAGACCAGATTTTCCACTGTTTTTTGTGCAGTTTATGAACTCATTCCCTTTACAATCAGAAGCTTATCTCCCGGCCGAATCTCCTCCGAAGACATGTCATTGGTTTCCTTAATCTGTGAAATCGGCACATAGTACCGTTTTCCCACATCCCACAGACTGTCGCCCTCCTTCGCGATATAAATCACGATACCGGGCAGCTCGTTCAGTTTATTCATATCCAGGTCTGACACCAGAATATCCGTCACAACATTTTCTACCCTTTGCTCAAATACCACCGCCCTGCATACAATCACTGCTTTTACATCCAGTTCACTGCTGTCCAGCATGGCCACCATGAGCTGTTCCGCCTCTGCCTGCACCCTGCAGATACAATCCTTATGCACATTTGGCAGCTCCAGTACATAGCTGAAGGGAATTGCCCCCTTAACCGAGGAATAGGGAATCTTGTCATCACTGCCCAGATACAGGCCCTGTACATTCAAAGTCCCCTGGATATGCAGGCCATTTTCCACGATTTCCTCGCTCTCTACCTGAACCTGTGCTTCGCTGTGCAGCAGCTGCACCATAGGTACCTCGGAAGGAGAAATTTTCATCCTGTCAGCCACCTTGTACTTTGCCGCTGTCCGTCCTACAATGCTTTTGAATCTGGCTGGCCTGCTGACTGCCTCCACTTCCTTTACCACCCCATAGACACCGGAGAGGATCTCCAGCCTTTCCTCCTGATAGAGGCTGATGTCCATATCCATGACCAGCTCTATGGCAAAGACCCTCTGCTCCCCATCGAAATCGGGCCGTACCTCCACCTCCTTTTGGGTCAGCAGATAACCGATATCCTCCGCCATCCCCTCACCGCATCCGGCACACTCCACGGAGCCATTGAAGGAAAGAGTTGTTTGATAGGGCCTGACAGCCTGCTCCTCCCCCTCTCCTTCATACAGAAAAAATACTCCCACTTCTCCCTGTACCGATATCCTCCCTTCCAGCGGCTTAAACTCCACGCTGCCCAGCTCTATGCTCTGCCATAGAATCTGAAAAATATTGGGGAAATTCTGAGGCAGCTCCAGCTCCTCCTTGATGCGGAAAATGTCTCTTTTTTTCACAGTCATCTGTGCGATACGCAGAGGTTTCCTGCGATACTCCACAGGCTCCTCATGATAAAGATCCACTGTGGTCTCCTCGTCATAGACCACCTCAGCACAGAGCTTTAAGGTAATCAGTGCCTGCACACTCAGCTTTCTGGAGTTGATCAGGCCCACGGTAAGATCCTCCAGCATCCATTTTACATTCACACTGTCCCCGGCCTGTGCTCCCTCCATATAAATTTGCTCATCAAAAGGCAGGCTGCCCTCCATGCAGGCCGGCACCGGATTTTCCCCCTCCGTCAGATACATGATCATAAACTGCAGCTTCCCTCTCACGCTGACATGATCCTCCGACACTTTGATCTCCTCCAGGGCTATGCTTCCTTTATCATATACCAGCCTGGCAGCGTCCGGCTTCATATCAGAGATATTGACATCATCCTCCAATGTAATCTGAGTGGCGGCCTGGCCCTTTATACGGTCCATATGTATATTTTTCTTTACTAATTCCACAAAAACACCTCCGTGCGGTTGAATTACCCTTTAGTAATTCTATTACGCACGGAGGCCCATTATTCCTCCTGCATTTACATATCCATGCTCCTGCCTGCGCCTCCCACAAGGGAGGCAATGTCCTCTATTCCGTACTTTTTCATATAGTCTTCAATCCCCTCCACTACCTCTGCCGTAGTATAGGGATTGATGAAATTCATGGCACCCACAGCCACTGCCGAGGCTCCTGCCAGCAAAAATTCAATGGCATCCTCCGCATTAGCAATCCCTCCCATACCAATGATGGGAACCTTTACCGCCTGGGCCGCCTGATAGACCATCCGCACCGCCACCGGCTTTATTGCCGGACCGGAAAGCCCTCCCGTCCTGTTGGCCAACACGAATTTTCTCTTATGGATATCTATTTTCATTCCCAACAGTGTATTGATCAGGGAAAGAGCATCCGCGCCGCCTGCCTCTGCCGCCCTTGCCATCTCACCGATATCCGTCACATTTGGGCTCAGCTTCATAATGATAGGCTGCCTTGCCTTCTTCTTGATGGCAGCTGTGATATCATGCAGACAGCCTGCCTCCTGCCCAAAAGCTATGGCCCCCTGTTTTACATTGGGACAGGACACATTGATTTCCAGCATGTCCACATCCGTATCTCCCAGCCTCTCCACTACCTCCAGATAGTCCTCCACTGTCTTTCCGCAGACGTTGACTATGATTTTCGTATCATATTTTTTTAAAAAGGGGATATCCCTCTCCATAAACACCTCAATGCCCGGATTCTGAAGTCCGATGGCATTCAGCATGCCGCCGTACACCTCTGCGACCCTGGGGGTGGGATTCCCCTCCCAGGGTGTACTGGCTACTCCCTTTGTAACCACAGCTCCCAGACAGTTCAGATCTACAAATTCTCCATATTCCATTCCCGATCCAAAGGTGCCTGAGGCTGTCATCACCGGGTTCTTCAGTTCTACTCCTGCTATCCTGACCTTTGTATTCATTATCGCTATCTCCATGCTCCTTTCCAAGTCCGGCTTTTTTCAGATATCCACGTCCTCTGCCCGGAATACGGGCCCATCGGTACAGACTCTGGCATTGTTCACATGAGAATGGGCATCCTTCTCCTTCGTTTTGCAGACACAGCCCAGACAGGCTCCCACTCCGCAGGCCATCCTTTCCTCCAGAGAAAGATAGGCCTCTGCCCCATTGTCCCGGGCATACCCTTTTACCGCCCTAAGCATGGGCATGGGGCCGCAGGCCATGATCACATCTGCCTGCAGTTGATTTGCCGCTATGGCATCCATCACATTTCCCCTGATCCCCTCACTTCCATCCTCGGTAGCCACATATACGGCAGCATGCCTCTCCAGTTCCTCCTTCAGAAAAAGCCGGCCGTCCCGGTAGCCCAGTATGGCGGTTACAGACTCCGCCCTTCCTTCCTCCTTCAGCCGTCTGGCCAGCTCCAGCAGGGGAGGGATTCCGATGCCTCCTCCTAACAGGAATACTCGTTTTTTTTCTGCTGCCTCCAGCGGAAATCCGTTGCCCAGATTCCCCAATATGCTGATGGATTTCCCTGCATGGTAAGCCGAAAACTCCCTGGTTCCCTTTCCTGCTGTGCGATACACGATACGGAGGCGCCCTTCCTCCCTGTCCGCCTCACAGATGCTGATGGGCCGGGGAAGCAGTGTGCTCTCATTGTGAGGATAGACACAGATAAACTGCCCCGGCCTGGCAGTGGCTGCCAGATCTGTCTCTATCCACATATCATAGATATCCTCCGCAATTTCTGTCTGAAATAAAACCCTGGTCTTTACCTTTTTCTTCTGATCCATATATCATTACTCGCTTTCCTTTTTGTATACAATATTTCCGCCGCAAATGGTATAATATACGGTTCCCGGCAGCTCTTCCCCCAGAAAGGGGGAGTTGCAGGATTTGGAGCGGAAGCCTTCTACTCTCCAGCTCTCTTCCTTAGCAAAGATCACCAGATCTGCCGGCCCCCCTTCTGCCAGATACCCCGCATCCAGCCCATACAGCCTGGCCGGCTGCAGTGCCATACGCTCCAGCAGCTCCTCCATAGTCAGCCAGCCTGTGTTCACCAGCTCCCGGATCCCCAGGGACAGAGCTGTTTCCAGGCCGATGATCCCACTGGGCGCCTGGGTAAAGGGCCTCTCCTTCTCCTCCCTGGTATGGGGTGCATGGTCGGTGGCGATCATATCAATGGTGCCATCCTGCAGTCCCCTGAGTATGGCCAGCCGATCCTCCTCCTCCCTTAAGGGAGGATTCATCTTTGCCAGCGTGCCGAAGCGGATGACCGCCTCCTGAGTCAGGGTAAAGTGATGGGGCGCTGCCTCTGCATGGATATGGGGATTGGTCCTTTTGGCCTGGCGCACCAGCTCCACTGCTTCTTTGGTACTGATATGCTGGATGACAATGCTGGCTCCCGTCCCCTCTGCCAATGCCAGGTCACGGCGTACCATATCAATCTCTGCCATCCTGTCGGAACCGCCGATCTGATAAAAATCTGATGCCGCTCCTGCGTGAATGCCATTATTCTGTATAAAGGCCGGATTCTCCTCATGGAAACTCAGGGGCTTGCCTATTCTGGCCGCCTCCGCCATAGCCTGCCTTACGACCTCCTCATCCAGCAGGGGCATGCCGTCATCCGTAAAGCCCGCTGCCCCCGCTTTCGCAAGCCCTTCCATATCCGTCAGCTCCTGCCCCTTCATCCCCATCGTCACATTGGCACAGGTCTCTATATGGATGCCCGTCTCCCTTCCCCTGTCCAGTATATATCTCAGAGTCTCTTCGTTGTCCACGGCAGGCCTGGTATTCGCCATCAGCACGATGCTGGTATAGCCCCCCTTTACCGCTGCGGCCCCTCCCGTCAGGATATCCTCCTTATGGGTAAAGCCCGGTTCCCGAAAATGTACATGCACATCCACCAGGCCGGGCGCCACCATCTTTCCCTCTGCATCAATCACCTGCAGCCTTCCGCCGCTCCTGGCCTCTGCCAGGCCCTCATTGATCTCCGGTGCCATCTTAAATATCTTTCCGTTTTCAATCCATATATCCCCGATTCCTCCGGCTTTTCCTTCCGGATCCACAATGTACCCTTTTTTTATCAACAGCATTTTTTCATCTCCAGCTTATTATGATTTCAGGCCCCGGTCAGGTCTTACATCCAGTATATCCCATTCCCCATATGACAATCAATCAAAAACTACGGACTTATCCAAATATTCTGTCTTCAGCACCACATAGGGATAGGAGGCGCCCTCCTCCCTGCGGCCGTACAGCTCCTTCTCTCCCGGATCCGGACCTATGAGGTTGGTATCCACATATACTGCATTGGCTGTCAGGTACAGATCATTGACTGTAATGCTGTATCCCCCCGTCTCCTGCCTGCCATAGCCCACACAGATATATAAAA
The DNA here is from genome assembly GCA_022781985.1 of Lachnospiraceae bacterium. Lineage (GTDB taxonomy): Bacteria > Bacillota > Clostridia > Lachnospirales > Lachnospiraceae > Kineothrix. Next base: position 26,391 of record JALESH010000057.1, read on the forward strand.
AGTCTCCATCCTGATAAGTAATCTTAAACTCCTTCTCCTTCTTTTCCTCCACGATAGTCTGCAGTTCCTCCGGTATGCTCTCCTCCCCCAGTACCGTAAATTCTATATCTCTGAGCTTCTCGTTCCTGTCCTTTGTCTGTATGCTGCAGCCTGCCAGGCAGATCAGTCCTGCCGCTGCCATTGTCACCAATAAAACATTCGCCTTTCTCATTTCACTGTTCCCTTATCCTGGTTATATATATTTACGCTAGTTTATTAATGGGACAGCCTCACTTATTCCTATAGCACCGGGCTGATAAAAGGATTGCCTTATGTCTCCTTCTCAGCTATAATCATTGGTGCAGCATAAAAATTGATTTACCCTTATTCGGTACACAGTATTTTCATACTCAGGAAGGATATCGCCATGATTCGTTTTATTCTCACCGTCATTTTTGTCATCTCATTTCTGGTGCTCAGTATTCCCCTTCTCATCACGGAATGGATCATCGGAAAATACAATATGGACCTCAAGAACAAAAGCTCCCTGGCCATCGTCAACTGGGCATTTCGGATATGCCTGAAAATCTCCGGTGTAAACCTGACGGTAATAGGAGAAGAGAATGTTCCCAGGGATATTGCTGTCTTATATGCAGCCAACCACAGGAGCTTCTTCGACATCCTCCTGACCTATACACGGGTGCCCCGGCCTACAGGCTACATTGCCAAAAAAGAGATGCTCCGCTATCCTCTGCTGGTAAGCTGGATGAGGAACCTCCACTGTCTCTTCCTTGACCGCAGCGACATCAAACAGGGTATGAAAACCATGCTGGAAGGAATTGAGAAAGTAAAATCAGGGATTTCCATCTGCATTTTCCCGGAAGGAACCAGAAACAAGGTGAACGATACCTTCCTTCCCTTCCACGAAGGCAGCTTTAAAATTGCCGAAAAGTCAGGCTGTCCTATTCTTCCTGTCTGCATCTGCAATTCTGCAGGCATTTTTGAGGATCACCTGCCTAGGATTAAAAAAGCCCACGTGATCCTGGAATATCTTCCTCCTGTTTATATCAGAGACTTAGCCAAGGAGGAGAAGAAGTTTATCGGGGGATATGTGCAGAAGATGATCGAAGAGGCCTACCACCGAAACAGTAAATTGATTTAATGCAGAGCTATGGTTACACGCAAAAGGACTGTGTACACGGATATATTTCCGTGGCACAGTCCTTTTCCCATATTACCTGTTTTGTCCTCTATTGGTATCTCTCCAGAAACATCATCAGCATCTTGGCACACTCCGCCCGCGTAGCCTGTCCCTTGGGATCCAGACGGAAGGAACCGTCTCCATTAGGCTTGCCGCTGATCATCTTGGCTCCCACAGCCCACCGAATATAGTCCGTGGCCCAGGCGCCCATCTGATCCTTATCCGTGAAGCTGTCGAGAGCTGCCCTGGCATCCACATTATAGCTCTGGCTTTCTCCGAAAAGATAGAGCATCTTGGCGATCTGCTCACGGGTAATATTGTCATTGATGCCGTAGCTGCCGTCAGTATATCCCTTTACAATGCCCTCCTCACTGGCCCAGAGGATAGCCTTGCTGTACCATTGGCCATCTGCCACATCGGTAAACGTACTGCTGTAGCTCACATCAGGCTCTCCCGCCATACGATAGAGCACGGTGGCGAACATGGATCTGGTGAGCTGGTTATCCGGCTGGAACTCATCACTGCCACCCACTGCCCCCATAATGCCTCTGTCGTTCACATATTTTACACTGTCATATTTCCAGTTGCCCGGCTTCACATCCACATCACGGATATTGAATGCCCGGCCCACCTTTTTGACAGATACCCTCATCGTCTTTCCGTTTCCACAGTCATAAACGTAGCTTCCGCTGTCCCGCCCATCCTGAAGGGTCAGTAGGCTGCCTTCAAACAGAACCCCATCTGTTTCAGATGTCCTGGCAGAATCGAAGCTGCTGTCATATTCTCTCATTTCCAGCTGAGAGCTGTCCATTATTAGGACATTGTACTCACTGTAGTAATCCTCCAGCAGGGCCAGCTGATCCAGTTTTAAGGCTGCCAGCCGGTTAGTACCGCAATACAGTCTGTTCAGCCCTGTATTATTGCCCAGATCCAGGGTGGTCAGCTTATTCTTAAAGCAGGAGAGAGTAATCAGCTCCTTGTTCCGGGTCACATCCAGTGCTTTCAGCCGGTTCACCTCGCAGTAAAGATCCAGCAGTGCCGGCGCGCCACTCACATCCAGGCTTTCCAGCCAGTTGGAGGCACAGCGCAGTTCACCGAGCTCTTCTTTTTTTCCCAGTGTAAGGCTGTTTAACTGGTTGTCACTGCAGTCCAGCCTCACCAGAGCATTGTTCACACTTACATCCAGGACAGAGAGGCCATTAGAGGAACAGTCCAATCCCCTGAGCAGCAGGTTCCTGCTGATATCAAGATCGGTCAGCTGATTGGCCGTACAATCCAACAACCTCAGTTCTGCGTTTTTGCTGGTATCCAGATTGGTCAGCTGGTTCAGGGAACAGCTCAAATCGGTCAGTTCCTGATTCTGGCTCACATCCAGAACGGTCAGTCGGTTATCTACGCAGTTCAGAACTGTCAGCTTTTTATTCTGACTGACATCCAGGCTCTTCAGCTTATTGTACTGGCAATACAGAGCCTTTAGTTTCTGATTTTGGCTGATATCCAGCTCTGTGAGCTCATTATTCTCACAAAACAATGTCTCCAGATTTGTGAAATACTCGATACCCTTCAGGTTTTTTATCCCTTTATTAGACAAATCCATACTGGTGTATATGGAAACTTCCTCCCCAGTCAGACTGCCGCTCTGGTCTGTATCCAGCGCACCCAGGACATACTGCCTGAAATTTGCATCCGGAAAACTGACTTCATCCACTTCCACTGGCAAAGCTCCGGCAGGTGGTCCATCGGCTGCGTTAACACAAAGGGAGGACGCTCCCAACAGTGCTGCTCCCCATAAGGCTGCCAAATTTCCTTTTTTCATAACGTACCACACTCCTTTTCTTCCCTAAAGCCTGTTTCCAGATTGCTTCCTGAACCATGTCAGGAGTGCATTTCCAAACACGCTCTATCGTATACTCTGCCCTCATGTTTCCATTATATCATAAATGGTTTGATTTTTATACATTGATTTCAGATATTCTTCTCCTCTATTCTGCCAGTGCCTTCACAATCTCCTCAAAAGCCATTCCATGGGATGCCTTAACCAGAATCGTATCCCCCGCCTGCAGTATTCTGTCCCTTTTATCCAGAAATTCCTTCTTATCTCCAAAATAATAAATATTTTCGGCCGTCTCTCCCTTCTCCTCTGCCTTTTTGTGGGCTGCTTCATACATAGCCTCAGACAGCCTGCCGATACAGATGAGTACGTCAACTCTCCCATCCAGGGCATAGCTTCCCACCTTTTCATGCATCCGGCTTTCTTTTTCCCCAAGCTCAAACATATCCCCCAGCACTGCTACCTTCCTCGTCAGAGCCGTTGCCAGAAGATCCAGAGCCGCACACATGGACACCGGATTGGCATTGTAGCAGTCATCGATGATCACCCGGTTTCCCATCTGTATCACATGGCTTCTACCTCCTACCGGCTGGATATGGGCAATCCCTTTTGCCATATCCTCTTCCCCGATCTCCATCAGGCTGCCCACACAGGCCGCTGCCAGCGCATTGTATACCATATGCTCACCGGGCAGGGGGATATCTGCGGTAAACTCCCTGCTGCCCACATGCACTCTGGCCCTGCTGCCGAATAATCCCCTGTTTTCCACCGTATCGGCATATACCTGATTGGAAGCTGATAAGCCAAAGGTTATGGGCTTCCTTCCCCGAACCTCTGTCACTGTGGCAAGAAGGTCATCATCTCCGTTAAGACAGACCAGCCCATCCTCCTGCATAAAGTCAAAAATTTCCGTTTTTGCCCGGAGGATCCCTTCTCTGGACAGCAGCCTTTCCAGATGGCATTGCCCGATATTAGTAAGGACACAGATATCCGGCCTGGCAATCTTGCTCAGTCTGTGCATCTCCCCAAAATCACTGATTCCCATTTCCACCACTGCCGCCTGATGATGGTCTCTGATCCTTAATATGGTCAGGGGCAGACCCACCTCATTATTAAAATTCCCCTCCGTCTTCAGAACCTGATAATTTGTGGCCAATACCGAAGCTATTGCCTCCTTCGTGCTGGTCTTTCCTGCACTGCCGGTAATGCCGATTATCCTGAGTGTAAGCTGCTGCCTGTAAAACTCTGCAATATCCTTCAGTGCCTGAAAGGAATCCTCCACCAGAATGCAGGGCTTCCCGCTCTGCTCGGGCAGCCGCTCACAGATTACCCCCGCAGCTCCCTTTTGGAATACCTCAGGTATAAAATCATGTCCATCCACCCTTTCTCCTCTGGCAGCGATAAAGAGATACCCCTCTTTCATCTGCCGGGAGTCCAGCGCCACTCCCGCAACCTCCTGACCCGGCTCCGCGCCATAGCTGTACAGCCTTCCCCCGCAGGCTTTTGCTGCATTATATAAAGTAAGATTTTTCATCAATGCCTCATTTCCTCATAGCCGCCTCTATGATTTTTTCACATAACTCTCCAAACCCGATCCCCTCTGCCCGGGCCTCCTGGGGCAGCAGAGAGGTAGGTGTCATCCCTGGCAGGGTATTGGCCTCCAGACAGAAGATTTCCTCCGCTTCATTCATCATAAAATCCATTCTGGCATAGTTCTTCAGCCGCAGAGCCCGAAATGCTCTTTCCGCCAGCCTCTGCATCTGAGCGGTTTTTTCTTCCGACAGCACTGCCGGACAGGTCTCTATGGTACTGCCTGCCTGGTACTTATTCTTATAATCATAGAAGCCCTGAAGCGGCTCTATCTCAATAACCGGCAGAGCCCTCCCATCGATGACTCCTACGGAAAATTCTCTTCCTTCTATGTACTCTTCCACTAGCATCTCGCTGTCAAAGCAAAATCCCGCTTCCAGAGCATCCTCGTAGCCTTTCTCATCTCTGACCACATATACGCCTACACTGGAGCCGCCGCAGCACACCTTCACCACACAGGGAAAGGGTACTGTCCCGGAGGCCTTCTCCCCTTTTCTCAAACGGATGCCCCGGGGTGTCGGTATACCGTGGTAATCCAGCAGCTCCTTGGCCAGACCTTTATCCATGCAAAGAGCAGAACTGACATAGTCTGTCCCGGTATACCTGATGCCCAGCAGATCAAAGCACGCCTGTATCTTTCCGTTTTCCCCATTTTCTCCGTGCAGAGCCAAAAATACCACATCCGCAGCCCTGCAGATATGGATGACATTTGGCCCGAAGAAATTCCGGTCTCCGTCACTGCGAAGCGCCTTGACAGAGTCGATGTCAGGATCTTCTTCGCTGATGGCCCCTATCCCTTCGGCCCAATCCTCATCTCTTTCAAAAATATTTTCGATATCCCCTGCTTCACAGCCCAGGTATACATCCAGCAAAACTGCCTTGTGTCCCTTTTCCTTCAGGGCCTTATAGATCATTCTGCCCGAGCTCAGCGATACATCCCTCTCCGGGCTGATTCCACCTGCCAGTACTGCTACCTTCATCCTTTCTCCTCCCTGCCGGTTCATCCTGTTCCGGCTTGCATCATGATATCATATAAATCTTATTCAGATTATACTCCCAACATACCGGAAGGTAAAGGATAAATACCAGTACAGCTCATTCTTAATCCAGCTTGGCCATGGGATTCACCGGCGTCCCATCCTTGGTCAGCTTCAGATAGATATTGCAGCCCTCCACAGAATAGTATTTGGTAGGCGCTGCCACACTGCCTATCAGATCTCCCCGACTCACATACCCGCCCTCAGAGACCGTGATATCCTTTAGCTGTCCATAGGTGATCTCATACCCGCTGCCCAGCTCCATCACGACCACATTGCCCAGTTCCGGATCTGTGCTGACACTCTTCACCTTTCCACTGGCAGCAGCGGTAATCGACTCTCCCTCCACAGCGGCGATCACGATGGCCGGGTTGTATTTGTACTGGTCTAAGGTAGGAAAATATACCGTCTTGTCCATACTGTAATTAATCAGCACATTGCCCACCACCGGCCATGCCAGGGTATCCTCGTCATCAAAGCTGAGGGCTGGCTGGATGGATGCAGAGGTGGAGATTGCCATGGTATTCTCTGCCTCCTCTGTCTCCTCCTTCTGCTCTGTCTCTCCATCCTGCTTGTCCTCTGTCTGATTCTCTGCATGGGCAGAATTGGCCTCCCTGAAGGCAGGGTCATAGTCCAGATCATTCTCTGTTACTGCAGACTCCTTCATCCCCTGTGCCGAGGCCATTTCTCCCAGCTCAGATCCCCCCTGGCCATTGGCCGCCCCTATGGGATTCAATACATTGGGATTATTTGCTTCCTGGGGAACCGGCACGTTCTGTGCTTCCTCAGGCTGATTCTGTACCAGATCCCGAGCCTCCTTTTCCATGGCGCTGAAGTCCACCACATAGCCGTCATTGTTCTGCCGGCCCCTGTCACGGGCAAACAGCCCCACCGCAGTAAGTACAGCCAATACACATACCGATGAGATAATCATGGTGATTTTTTCCCGTCTGCCACCGTCTCTTTTTCTTCTCATTTCCATTCCTCCTAACCGATGTATGTCAGTTTTTATTCCGGTTTTTCTTCCTCATCGATAGTCTTGCCTTTTTTCTTTTCTTTATTCCTCTACCGCCTTTATTCCTTTACAGGTTTTTTTCAATTGCCACATCTGAAAAAAAAAGCTTCAGAATGTCAATAAAGTCACTCCCCTTCCTGGCGGCCTGATCCGCCCCATACTGGCTCATCCCCAGTCCATGTCCCACTCCCTTCGTTCTGATCCATACAGAGCCATCCCTCTCTTCCAGTTCAAAACAGGCAGAGGGCAGTGACAATACCGTCCGGAAGCATTCCCCCGATATGCAGGCTTCCCCAGCCTCCACTCTGGTCACATAGCCGCTTTTATCTCTGGTCAGCCGGAGCTGTTCAGCCAGCCCCTCTCCTTCCATATCCCCTGACTCGGGCAGCATTTCCGCCAGCTTCTCACCAAAGGCCTCCCTGCTCAGTCTTATACTCTGTGCATAATCAGGTGCAGTAAAATCCCGACCGCAGACAACAGCCTTCAGATAGCTGTAATCCTCCTCTGCCAAAGCCTCGCTGCCATTTCTGGTAGTGCCCGCGCTCACTGCAAAATAAGGCGCCTTTACAGGATATCCCTCCAGAACCATGTACATCCCTCTGGTTTCAACCACCGCCTCCCTGCACTTTTCATAGCTCTGCCCCTCTGCGGAAACCAGTCTGTCCTCCACCTGAATACAGGGCTTCTCTCCCTTCCTCTGGATTTCCTCTCCCATTTTTACGGCATCATAATACTTCCGCATCAGCTCTGTCCTGAGTACCACTGCCTGAGCCTTGAGAGCTTCTGTCTCATATCCCATATCTATTGTGGCAGGCAGGCGGCGCAGCAGATAGGCCTCCAGCGGCATGATCTCCACACCTGCCGCAGTCCTGCTGCAGATGAGGAATTCTTCCTTTTCCAAATCCTCCCGAAACACATCTGCTCCTTCCGTATAGCTGCTTTGCTCCGCCGCTCCCCCATTCTCCCCCATAGTCCTGTCTCCCCTCCCTGCATTGCCGAAAAAAAAGGATATGATGTATGGCAGCAGAAAAATAAACAGAAGAATTGCACCCAGATCACGGGAATCCGGTCCGGCTGCAACCCTTCTGTTGATTATGACGTTATGAATGATTTCTTTTCTTCTCATAGGGCACCTCTACCCTATTGTATGTGGAGGTGTCCCCATTCTATACACACTAATTTACCCTCGATCAGCCCGTCGCATCGAAGCTTTGTTCCTTCTTGGCCACGTCCAGATGCTGCAGCGTTCCTGCCGCCCCGTTTTCATACAGGAAAATACCCGTCTTCCGTATCCTTCCGTTGACTGTATTTCCCGCACCATTCACAGAAAAATCAGTGACGGCATTGGCCAGGCAGATAGCACCCACTCCCTTTTCTGAGAGCCTGAAGCATTGATCCCTGCCCTCCTCATCCTTCATCCAGATCAGAAGCCTTTTCCAGATCTCATCCCCTTCATCGATCCACCCGTTTCCGTCGGAATCATAGGATGCCAGATCCGCAAAACCATCTCCTGACCTGGAGCCGAACAGTTCACTGCCGTCATTAATGGTTCCGTCCCCGTTCCTGTCCAGTGCAAGATAACCGCTTCCTCTGCCCAGCACGGATATCTGATCCTTTTCTCCATCCCCATCGATGTCAAAGAAAAAAGTCTGATCCTCCAGCTCTGCCGCATTTCCCTCCAGATTGATCACCAGCGGATCACACATCCTGGTCTGAATCTGCATATAATTTTCTTCATAATAAGCAGCAAAGCTCCTGCTCATCTCCACCTGCAGCCCAATGGAAATCTCCCTGCCATCAGCTGTCTTCACTGTTCCAGCAGCAGAAAAAGAGGTCTCCTCCCTCTCCTCAAAGCAGATCTCCCGCTGATGGTAAACGGTTTCCGTTACAGCCGCCAGCCCGGTATGGTTGGGATAGCCTGCCTCTGAAACAACTCTGCTGTAATCCCATTTCCTTGTTTCTCCGAAAAAGATAGACACCAGGTACTGCATACATTGTTCCCGGACGGTGCTGAGAGCATCCCGTTTGCTTTTTATGTGAGAAATCCTATCGATGCCTGAATAAGAGCCCATCTTATCCAGCTTCTCCCTTAAGGCATTTTTCTTTTCTTCAAAGGTGCTTTCACCGTCATACTTACCCTTCGCTTCCTCACCTACCAGAATATTTCCTGCCGCATCCTCTTCCTGCTCCCCATCGGACAGCAGCCCGCCGGTACCCACCATAACCAGCGTGGCCTCCCTGCTGCTCTGATAAGAGCTGTAATTCCTTGCGGACTCCATTTCGATATTCGCAGAACTGATACGCATATGAACTCCTTTCCTCATCCAACCAAAAAAAGATGGCATTCATTAAGTAACTCCGTTACAGCTTAATCAATACCATCCGTGGTTAAACGATATATTATTCAGGAGCAAGAGCCCGGCCAAGCCCCCTGCTCCTGTATTTTATATATCGGAGACAGCCTCCGATAACTTTAGTTCGAATCAGAAACCCTGTTGTAGTTGATCAGACAGCCCTTCAAGATGATCTGTCTCTCCTCGTCCGTCAGTTCACCCATAAACAGTTCAAATTCCTTCAGGCCGCTGTCCTCCACTACGTAAGCCTTGATACTGTCGGCCTTCTCCTCCACAGCCTTTTTGATATCCGGCAGGAAGATATAGTCCAGATTCCTGAAGGGCAGCCTGTCATCGGCATCCCGGGTGATGAAAGGAAGCATACCCCAGTTGATCAGGTTAGAACGGTATCTTTTGGTTGCATACTCATTAGCAATATTGGCCCAGCCCCCCAGTACCTTCTGGCAGGATGCTGCCTGCTCTCTGGCGGAACCGTCTCCCGGCTTCACTGCAAAAATGGTAGAGCCATAGCCTGTATTGCCCTCTCCCACCTGAGGATATGCCTTCTGAATAGCTTCCATAACGGCCTTCAGCTCCGGCCTCTCTTCCAGCGGGCACCTGCCTTCCATCACTGCCGTCTGCGCTGCCCGGATCGCCTTAGCCCTGCCCACATAGGCAGGATCCTTTCTGGAAAGGGCAAACTCTGCCAGACCCAGAGGATTGGAACGGTAGGATGAGGTTTCTCCGGAGGGAATCAGCTCGTCTGTAGTGGTAACAGGATCGTGTATCTCGGACACTACCTGCAGAACAAGATTTTCAGGAAGGGCACACATCCTGGGCCAGTCCTTGATATTGGGGCCGAACTGGATCTCTGTCTCAGGAGCTGCCACACCCTTGGAATCAAATACGCGGTTTGCATATATTTTGGAATCAAAATGATACTGATACCTGCCGATAGGCCCATCAAACTCTGTAGCCGGTGTCAGGATCCCCCTGTTGGCACTGGTAGCCGCAATAGAACGGGCATCCATCAATGCCACTGAGGAAATCTGTCCATTCTGCAGCTTGGAGCCCTCCCTGTTGGGGAAGTTTCTGGTGGAATGACGGATACTGAAAGCATGATTGGCCGGGGTGTCCCCTGCACCAAAGCAGGGGCCGCAGAAAGCCGTCTTCATGATCGCGCCTGTCTCCAGCAGTGTTGCTGCACAGCCATTTCTCACAAGCTCCATATAAACAGGAGTGGAGGCGGGATAGATACTCAGACTGTAGCTGTCAGCTCCTATGTAGGAGCCCTTCAGAATATCCGCTGCTGCACAGATATTTTCAAAACCTCCTCCGGCACAGCCGGCGATGATCCCCTGATCTACATAGAGCCTGCCGTCCTTCACCTTGTTTTTCAAAGTAAACTCCACTGCATCATCCAGGCTGACCCTGGCCTTTTTCTCAACATCCTCAAGAATGTCCTCCAGATTTGCATTCAGCTCTTCAATGGTATAGGTATTGCTGGGATGGAAGGGCATGGCAATCATGGGCCTGATGCTGCCAAGATCCACCGTGATCATACCGTCATAGTATGCCGTCTCTGCCGGATTCAGTTCCTTGTACTCTTCCTTTCTTCCATGTATCTCATAGAACTCCTCTATCTCTCTGTCTGTCCTCCAAATGGATGACAGACAGGTAGTCTCCGTCGTCATCACATCGATACCGATTCTGAAATCAGCACTCAGAGAAGCCACGCCGGGACCCACAAATTCCATCACCTTATTTTTTACATAGCCGTTGGCAAATACCGCTCCAATAATAGCCAATGCCACATCCTGGGGACCCACGCCCTTCACCGGTTCACCGGTCAGGAAGACACCCACTACCCCCGGCATATTGATGTCATAGGTCTGGTTCAAAAGCTGTTTTACCAGCTCCGGCCCTCCCTCTCCCATAGCCATGGTTCCCAAGGCTCCATAGCGGGTATGTGAGTCAGAGCCCAGAATCATGCGTCCGCATCCTGCCATCATCTCCCTTGCAAACTGATGGATGACTGCCTGATGAGGAGGAACGTAGACACCGCCGTACTTCTTGGCACAGGTCAGACCGAACATATGGTCATCCTCATTAATGGTACCGCCTACAGCACAGAGAGAGTTGTGGCAGTTGGTCAGCACATAGGGCATAGGGAACTTCTCCAACCCTGAAGCCCTGGCTGTCTGTATGATGCCCACAAAGGTGATGTCATGGGATGCCAGCTTGTCAAACCTGATCTTCAGCTTTTCCATACTGCCAGAAGTGTTGTGTTCCTTTAAAATATGATAGGCAATCGTCCCCCTTGCTGCCTCTTCCCTGCTTATATCCTTCCCTGTTTTGCTTTTAACCGCTGCGGCAGCTTCCTGATCATCCGGTATGAGCTCTGTTCCGTTGATCAGATAGGCACCGCCGTTATATAATTCTATCATCAGAATCCTCCTTATTTTACACTTATTTTTCCTTTACCCATTATAAATTAAAAGTTGCCTGCTGGCAATGTGCTTATTGCCTCTACAGTGTGAAAAAGCAGCCGGAACTCTCAGAGCGTGGCTGCTTTTTCTTTGCATTTATTTTATTATCGGTAAATATAAGTTTATCCTACAGGCTCAGCCAACGCATTTCCCTGGGCTCCATGTCCAGACTGTGAGCCAGCCTGCCTTCAATGTACAGCTCCGTATGCCTTGCTTCATCTGCATTGTTTGCAACTGCCAGCCTGCCGGTCTTTTCAAATACCGTAACCTCCGTATCCACATTGGTCACATAGAACTTCTTCATCTCGGCCTCCATACCTGCCGCATAGTAGATAGCCCTCAGTAATATCCGGCAGTTCTGAGGAGAATAGGGCAGGCCTGCAAAGTAAACGCTGCGTCCTTTTCCATAGCTGTTGACTACCAGCTGGCTGTATTCGCCGTCCATACTGAGGATCTGATAATTCTCACCCTGTGCATAGATACGGCTCATGCCCTCGCCAAAGTCGATGTCCCCCTCTATATCCTCCAGGATAAAATGCTCTGCATTCAGCTCATTGTATTTATCCGTGCTGAGGGAGAAATCCATCTCCCTGTCCACACCCATCACATCACTGAGCTGGAAGTAGCGTCCCTCAAACTGATAAGCCGTAGGCTCACCCACACCGATGAAGCCGCCGCCGTTATCCACAAACTCACGGATTGCAGTAACCACCTTCTCATCAATCCAGTTCTCACCGCCGCTGAATGCTGTATAGGCATCTCCTGCATTAATGATAACCCTGATATCCTCAGGAATTCCCTCTTTGATTTCATCGAAGGTAATAAACTCCACATCAAAGGGCATACCTGTCAGACATTCCAGTACACCTACATAGGAGTAGATCTCTCTGTGCCAGATAGCATGATGAACCTGATTGGCCATCCATCTTCTTAAGTTGCCCCAGCAGTTCAGGACTGCTACCTTAAAGGGTGCCGTATAGGCTTTTCCGTCCTGCATATTCTCATGAATCAGGCGGAACTCATTCACTACATGCTGAATCTCGTCAATGAAGCCCGGCCACTCCGCAGCCAGCTTCAGATAACCGCCGTAGCCCACCCGATCCAGCGGGGAACGGAGGATAGCCCTTCTCGCCTTCATCCAGTTCTCCCTGGCCTCTCCAATGGGATCGCCGCCCTCGCAGAATACATCAGGGAAGAAATAAGGAAGCAGCCTTCCCTCTGTATATTTTACGCCCTTGATATCAGAAATCATGCGCAGTGTCACTCCGTCACCTACAGATCCTACTACCGCATCCAGGCCGATATCCTTGAAATACTTGCCGTAAGGCTCCGTTCCGATCCAATGATCTCCCAGGAACATCATCGCTTCCTTGCCGTAGGAATGTACGATGTCCACCAGCTCTTTAGCCAGCTTGCTTACCTCAATCTGCTGGAATTCGATAAAATCTCTGAACTCCTTGCTGGGAATGCGGAACATGGAGTTGTGGTAGCCCTGATCCACAATGTATTCCGGGCGGAATTTATAGCCTGCCCATTTCTCAAACTGCTCCAGGATATAGGGACTTACACTGGCGCTGTAGCCAAACCATTCCACATATTTTTCACGCTTCTGGTCATCGAAAGTGAGTGTAAACTGATGGAAAAAGGTGGTGAAACGCACTACATTAATATGGGGATTATCCTCACACCATTTCTTCAGTTTTTCTTTTACATAGGCCTGGGTTTTGGGCTGCCTTACATCATAGGTAAGCTGATGGGGCGTATCCTCCCAGGAATTTGTAATAAAGTTGTACATATGTACCGGATCCCAGATCAGGAAAGCCAGAAAGCTCACTGTGTATTGGTGGTATTTTACCGACTGTATCTCCACCTCACCGGCTGCCTCATCATACTCCCACCTATCAGCAGGCACAACCTCTCCGGTAGTTCTGTCAACAACCTCCCACCATCTCTTTGGATCATCTATGGTATTTACCTTAAGCTGCTCTGTATGAAAACCCTTCATCAGTTTAATACGCAGCCTATCGCCTTTTGCAGTAACCCGGTCACTGATCAGGTACTCCTGCTGTATTTCCTCCGGATTTGCCTCTGCCCAGGCATTATCCTTTCTGGTGGTATAATAGGTAGCGTATTTTTTTGCATCCTGGGACAAAAGTGCCTCCGGCATCGTGGTGCCGTCACAATCCCTGAGTGCATCCGCTCCCAGCAGCTCTTTCAAGCGTATCGTTTCCTCCACCATGTCTACATCGGTGGGCAATGTCAATCTTCCTGCCGTCTCCATGCTTCTATACATACTCCTTTCAAGGCCATTTTCACTGAATGCGCTTTTGTGGGGCACATTCCTTCATCCGTTCTTTCTTTCAGCATCCAGCATCCGTTCCGCTGCTACGTATACTTTTTGTTATAGCTGTACAACAGAAACAGGAGTCCGGCAAGCCCCAAAACCATAAGCCCCAGGCCTGCAGGTCCTATCTTTTTCTGCCCGATGCATACCAATGCAATACAAACCACAAAAATTATGATATTGATAATTATTTTTAACCATTTATTCATATCAGCTCTCTCCGTTTCCAACCGTTCTGCATATCACGATTAACCCTTCAGACCGCCGAGGCTCATACCCTGAGTCAGCTTTTTCTGCACCAGAATATACAGGATCAGCGTAGGGAGCATTACGATTACCAGACCTGCATAAAGCTGTCCGTAGTTGGCTGCCGCCTGCTGTGCCTGCATCAGCTGCATCAGCCCTACCGGAAGTGTCTTCTTATCCTTGGTAAGAAGCGTCATGGATATGATATATTCGTTCCAGTAGGACAAGAAATTGAACAGGATCACTGTTATGATACTGGGCTTTGCCATCGGCATCATAACCTGCACCATTGTTCTGAAATAACCGCTTCCGTCCACGAAGGCCGCCTCCTCGTAGTCCTTTGGAATCGTCACAAAGAAGCCGGACAGCAGATAAATGGTAAAGGGCAGCGAGGTAGAGGCATAGATCAGGGCTGTCATAAACAGGTTGTTCAGGAAAAATCCCGAACCGAACAATTCCCTTGCCAGCTTATCCGCATCCACCAGCATGAGGAAAATAGGCACTACGATATAGTTTACATTGATAAACAATCCGCCCATGAACAGTACCTTCAAGAGCTTGCTGCAGAAGAACTTATACCTTGCCAGCGTATAGGCCGCGGGAAGTGCGATCACGAGCAGAAGCAGCAGCCCCAATGCCGTAGTAATAACGGAATTAAGCATGTAATCTCCCATGCTGGCCTTTGCAAAAGCATCGGCAAAGTTCTGGAAATAAAGGCCCTTGGGCAATACCCAGGGATTGCCGTAGAATTCCGAATTTTCTTTTACAGAAGCCAAAAATACCCAGCCTACAGGGACGATGATACTGATCGCCAAAAACAGTAAGGCTATGTATATCACACATTTAGCAACTTTATTGCTTGCTGAAGTTTTCATCTTATCCATACTCACCTCCTAGAATTCCAAGGGTTCACGCTTCGTTACCCCGTTGATTATCGCTGACAATGCAAAGGAGAACGTGAATACCAGCACACCGATCGCCATACCGTAGCCATAAACGGAATTGGTATACGCCTGCTTATACATGTAGCTCAGGAATACCTCTGTCGCACCATCCGGTGCTCCGTTTGTCATAGCCTTTACAAACAGGAAGCTGAGATTGATGGAGCTGATAACAAAAAAGGTGAGGGTAGTACGCAGATTTGTCCATATGAGCGGAAGGGTGATATCAAAAAACTGCCTGATTCTTCCCGCCCCTTCCAGACTGGCGGACTCATAAAGGCTCTCCGGCACACTTGCCATACTCGCCATATACATAACCATATAATATCCGATAGCCTGCCATACCATAGCAATAACCAGGGAATAAATAACTATTTTCTGATCTCCCAGCCAGAGTATCGTGGGCTGATCCTTTCCTCTGAATATGGAAAGAATACTGTTCAACAAACCATTGTTAGGATCATAGATTGCACCGAAAATAGCAGAAATAACTACTACGGACAAAATGTTGGGGATATAGAATATAATACGGAAGAAATTCTGTCCCACAATCTTTTCTCTGCTCAGAATTGCTGCAAAAAGCAACGCCAGTGACATTGTGACTATGGTAACAATAGTAATCAGCAATATCGTATTCTGAAAGGAACGGAAAAATTTTTCATCCTCCATAAGAAGCTTAAAATTCTGCAATCCCACAAAGGTCTTTGTATTGGAAAAGCCCCCCCACTTATACATGGACATCTTAAACACGTTTATTGTGGGAATAATCATAAATATCAGAAACAGAACGGATGCAGGCGCGACACAGGCGAAAATGAACGCCTTCCTTGATCTTGTGTTTTTCATCTTATTTACCATGCCTTTCTCACAGCCTGCGTATATGACTCGCAGGTACATTTTTTATGCGGAGCTCCCTGCGGGATGTCTCTCCACAAGCCTACATTTTGTTTACCTTACAAAATCGGGACATGCCGGTAAGTTTTTTCCGTACATGTCCCTTGTTTCATCAAACCACCTTGGTTTCTATTATATCTCCATTATATCCTTTATTGAAGTGCTGCGCGGTACTTATCGCTGATTGTTTCGCATTCTGCAACCCAATCATCCACTGTCTTGTCACCGCTTACAATACTGTCCACTGTCCTGCACAGTGCATCCTTCATGCTTGCGCCTTCTACAGGAGCTGTAGCTGCGAAACCGCCCATTACTGCTGTAGCACCGGAATCATATACACTGTAGAACAGCTTATTGTCTCCTTCAAGGCTTGCACTAATGCCTGTGATCGGCTGAATTGCATTAGATGCCGCAAAGATCTTTGCAGCCTCATCAGAATACATATAAGCTACAAATTCTTTAGCAAGATCCTGATTTTCTGCTGCTGCAGGAATCCACATCTGCTCAAACCAGCAGAAGGAACTTCCTGTACCGCCTGCATTTACAGCCGGCAATGCCGTGAATCCCCACTTGAAGTTTTCGCTTCTGGGCGCATCCTGCATCTCAGCAGGCAGCCATGTACCATTCGGACAGAAAATTGCCTTATTGTCAAGGATCAGCTGCTGATTCTTTGTAAAGTTCTCGTTGTTGGCATTAGCAACTGTGGTAGGCTCTGTGTATTCTGCCAGCTTGGCAACGATATCAAATACCTTCTTAACCTCTTCTGACTCCCAGATTCCGTCCTCATAGCTCATGCAACGATCGAAGAACTCAGAGCCGCCCGAAGAGCAAAGTGCAGCAAACATGAATGCATCGAAATATCCAGCTGTAGGATATGTAAACAGGGAAATGCCTTCTGCCTTAGCTTTGTCACCAAGCTCCCACATCTCATCCCAGGTAGTAGGAACTGTCCAGCCCTTTTCCTCCAGCAGTCCTGCATTGTAGAACAGTCCGCAGGGGCTGTAGAACATAGGCGCATAATAGGTCACACCGTCTCCGTAAGGATTGGTTGCCAGAGTGTCCAAGAAACCGGGAACGATCTTATCCTTTACTTTTACGTTTTCACCCGGAACTGTCATCTCCATAACATCTGTCAGTGCAAGCAGTCCGTTCTCTTTCATGATGGTCTCTGTCAAACCCGCTTCACGTCCCGTTGCGCAGTGTACAACATCCGGATAATCTCCGGCTTTCATTCCGGGAGTAATAACGTCCTCAATCTTTTTATCTACTGTCAGCTCTACGGTCACACCGGGATGGGAAGCCTCAAATGCCTGAACCACCTGTGTCCACATGTCAGCGCCGTAGCCACCTTCAAAGGCTGCTACCTTCAGCGTGCCTTCCCATGTAGCTGTCTCCGCTGCAGGCTCCTCTGCTGCAGGCTCCTCTGCTGCAGGCTCCTCTGCTGCAGGTTCCTCCGCTGCAGGCTGTTCTGCCGCAGGCTCCTCAGCTGCAGGCGCCTGTGTTCCTGCTGAATTACCGCAGCCAGCCAGCGTACCCAACGCCATAGCAGCTGCCAATAAAACAGATACTGTTTTCTTTTTCATACTAATCCTCCTTGCACCATGGCTTTCAGCCATAGTCTTTGTTCAAATAGCAACAAGTTACTTATGACTAGAGTATATCTATTTCTCCGTTTTCATTCAATTTGTATATTGCTGTTTTTTTTATATTTCTTGTTTTTTTATTTTTAAAAAACTTTCTTTTTCTATAGTTATCGCTTATAATTTTATTAAATCCTTGCTTATTTTTTTATAATATTTGCCCATCCAGATTCCGGAAGATTAAAATCCGCTTCAGGACAACTGCCCCATTCCAAAAACAGTTTATCAATCAATTTGTATTTATAAAACGAAAGGAACAGCAGAATGAGCAACGAATATATCAGCCTAGAGTCCAAGAATCTGTCCAGGCTCCATTTCGACCTCCGTTATGTCTCCATGCATAAATACGAAGGAGACTGGCAAAGCCAGCCTCATACCCATCATTTTACAGAACTTTTTTATGTCATAGACGGCAAGGGCGTATTCCATATCGAAGACAGTCTGATTCCGGTAAAAGCCCATGACCTGGTGATCATCAATCCCCATATTGAGCATACGGAACGAACAAAGACCCGCTCACCTATGGAGTACATCGTCTTCGGTGTGGACGGACTGGCCTTTTCCTTTCACGACGCACCGGAGGAAGCTCCAAAGAACTACGGCTATTACAGCTATTCTTCCTCCCAGAATCATGTGGTAGATTTTGTACAGATTATGCTGAAGGAATTTCACGACAAACAGCCCGGATTCGAAATCCTCTGCATGAGCCTCCTTCAGGTTTTGCTGGTCTATTTGGCCAGAGAGCAGCAGTTGTCCATTATGTCGGATTCCACCTTCAGGATATCCAGGGAATGTGCTCTGGCAAAACGATATATAGATGCAAATTATGCCCAAAACATCAACCTAGATACCCTTGCAGAGATCACTCATATCAACAAATATTACCTGGCCCATACCTTTACTGACTGCATAGGGAAATCTCCCATCAGCTACCTGACGGATACACGCCTCAAGGCAAGCATGGAACTGCTGATCAATACCAACCTTTCCATAGCCCAGATCGCCTCCTGCACCGGTTTTTCTTCACAGTCCTATTTTTCGCAGATTTTCAAAAAGGTGGTGGGAAAGACACCGCAGCAATACAGAAAAACCAATGACAAAAATGCCGGCCCGTAAAGCCGGCATTTTATCTTATTTTTCCAGTGCCTGTCCGCTGTATTTTCTTACAATTTCTGTCATTTCCTCCCACTTGCTCTCCATGTCAGAAACCAACTTGAACTGAGTCCGTGCCCGGTCCAGATTATGTCCCTCCCTATGGATCTTGAAGTATACATCTCCCTGCAGATAATCAGCCAGGAAGCGCATGCCGCATTCAAAGGTCATCAATTTTGCCCCCATGGGGAACAGCTCTATTTCTTCTTTTGTAAGACTGCCGCCGCAGCCCTCCAGATAGCCCTTTGTGTAGATATCGAACAGCCCCAGATCCAAAGAAATCAGCTCCAGATTGGGCTCATCCTCCGCACCCGTGCTGGCTCCGAATCTAATGGAATCACCGTAGTCATAGAGGGACGAACCAGGCATAACCGTATCCAGGTCAATCACACACAGCCCCTTTCCCGTTTGGTCGTCAATCATGATATTATTCAGCTTGGTATCATTATGGGTCACACGAAGAGGAATCCTTTTCTCTGCCAGCGCATCGCAGATGACATGAGTATCCTTTTCCCTTGCCAGCACAAAATCGATTTCATCCTGCACAGCCTTGGCACGTCCGCACACATCCTCCTTCACTGCCTTTTTAAAATTTGCAAAACGATCCGCTGTATTGTGGAAATTCATGATGGTCTCATGCAGGGTTTCTGCAGGATAATCAGCCAGCAGCCTCTGGAAATTACCAAAGGATACCGCACTGTTATAGAAGTCCTCCGGCTTCTTCACCTCATCGAAGCTGGTGGCATTTTCAATGAAGATGTACATACGCCAGAACTCACCTTCCGACTCCAGATAAGTCCTTCCATCCGCAGCAGGTACCAAATTCAGCGTCTCCCTCTCCGGGTTGCCTCCTGCTTCAATGATCTTCTTTCGCAGGAAGGAAGTCACCTTCTCAACATTTTCCATCAGCTCAGCGGTATTCTTAAAAATACTGGTATTCATCTTCTGGAGGATGTATCTTTTGCATCCTCCATCGGAAAGCCGGCAGGTCAGACGAAAGGTATCGTTAATATGTCCGCTCCCATAGGGAACCAGCTCCTCCATGCTTCCCTCCGCCTGAAACTGCGAGGCAACTCTTTTCAAAATGTCTTCTGTATCAATTACTCCCATTTTTATTCTCCTTTTTATATTAAAATTTATGAGCTTAAGCTTAACCTTTAACACCGCCGGTAACACCTGCAATAATCTTCTCTGAAAGGAAAATATACAGGATAAAGGTCGGAATAAATACAATAGTCATATAACGGAACTGCTTTATCTTATTGGCTCACTGCTCAGCCATTGGATATTTGCCAACCCATTCAGCTGCAGGGCCTTAAACAGCTTCTTGAACAGACCGAACTGAGGACTGTATACATATTGCAGCCACATAGTGGCAAGAGCCACAGCACTGACGATGTTCGGCATATAAATCACTGCCCCGAAAAACTTCTTAAAGCGGATCCCGCTGGTAAGAATCACTGCAAAGAGCAGTACTAAAGACATTACAATAATACCTCCAAACAGCCAGATTTTCAATAAATTCATCATGGATGCACGAAAAATGCTTGTATTTGCCAGCTTAATGTAATTTGCGAGACCGGTAAACTGCCATGCGGGCATCCTGTCTGTCACTGCATCAATCCTGAAAAAGCTCATCAATACGGTTCTGATAATCGGATAAACAAACACCAATAGGAACAGCAGAACAGCCGGTGCCAGGAAAAGGAAAAGAACTCTTTTTCTCTTTTTCATCATCTAAGCCCCTTATATCATACCACTATACATTATACCAAGAAAGAGCAGCAGCGTTTAAACGATGCTACTCTTTCCCTTTTTACTTATTCCATCTTATACCCGGCTATTTAGATGCCGCAACCATTGCATCTACAAACTCCTGCGCACAGCTTTGTGAAATTCTCCTTAATAATGGGTGTGATATCATTGTTGGACTCGATGCCTACTGCCCATGAATAACGCCCCTGAGCTGTAATTCCTTCATACACAGGCTTTACATTTTCAATCAGAGGAGGCCATGCGATGTTTATAGTATCAGTAGGAATAGAGACCGCCTGTTCAGCCATCATCGCGTCAAATTCACCCTGTGTAATATAGGTGATCAATCCAAACGCTTCTTTTGCCATCTTGGAATCCTTGTTAATAGCCAGAACCTGATTGGACACATTGAGAGCTTCTGTTCCGTCCACACCGC
>JALESH010000063.1 GCA_022781985.1 Lachnospiraceae bacterium
CCTTAGCCAGATTATCCACCTTATCTATAGCTGCATCCAGATGAAGTTCCAGATTGTGATACACTTTCTTCCATCCCGCTCACAAGCCGGTCGGCATCCAGATCATCTACGATAGCAATACGCATGATATATTCTCCTCGCCTACAATGATAATGCGTTTCAAAGATCTGCTGTTACCATAGAAAACAACAGATTTCGACCTTTAAAATTATCGTTTTGTAATTATATGTATTTTCCTGCCCGGGTGAACCTAAAAAAACAGCCGCCAAAGGCGGCTGCCGCTTTTCATGCCTATATATCAAAATCATCCTCTTCATCCACAAAGCAGTCAAACTTCATCTCCCATTCCTCTACCTCCCTGCCATAATCCAGTTTCCGCTTTGGACGCTTCTTTGGCAGCGGCAGGGGATTGTCGATGGGACGGAATACCGAATCAGGCAGGGCATCTTTTTCCGTAATTTCTTCCACCATGATTCCCTGCCCACCCTCTCCTGATAGATCCTCTCGCCCGGAAACTGCTGCCTCCAAAGGCTCAAACATTATCCCCGCAAACTTCACCTCTATGGCATCTGTCACTACAGACGCTGCCCCTATACCTGCCAAAGCACTCCAGACGGCAGACAGCAACAGCTTCTGCCCTATGGCGCCCATACCTGCCATATCCAGGAGCGTCAGCGCGATCAAGAGCAGGATCCAGCCGTCCTGCTTCTGCTGTGCATGGAACCAGAACCCTGCCGCGCCCAGGGCCGCCAGCAGGCATCCCAGGGTATCCGCTGTCAAAGTGCCCCCCGGCCCCGTGGGAAAGCCCAGTCCTCCTGCCGTCAGGCCGTTTGCTTCCCACCATACAGCCAGCAGCCCCGTTATGGTTCTGCCTGAGACTGTTGCCACACAGCAGACCAGGATTCCCATGGCAAGCAGCCCGCTCCCTATGAACAGAGCCAGCCTCCCCAGGGCCTCAGCGACCCGGAGTCTCTTCCGCAGCACTTCTCCGATACAGAGCACTCCTGTCAGCAAAAGCAGAGTCCAGCCGGACAGATCAAAGCAGCCAAGGATACCGCTGCAGACCCCGGACAGAGCCAGGACTATGTATGGGCCTTTCCTTCCTTCCTTCCTGCTATAGACTCCTGCATACAGGCCCAACAGCAACAAAACCAGGACATACCCCAGGAAATAACCGCAAAGGGAGCCTGAAAGAAACAGGGAGTCCCCAAATATGGGGGAAAAAGCCAGCAAGCCGGTCGCGCCTATGGCTTCTATCCTGCCGGCCAGAAGCCGCACTGCAAAATAAAAAACAGTCAGTCCCGCCATCTGCAGCAGCAGATGCCACAGCCCGCCTTTTAACAGCCCGCCTTTTAAAGGGGAGATACGATAGGCTGTCAGGATCAGAAAAATCCGATACAGGACAGCACCCCCGCAGATACACAGTGCCGAAAAGCATTCCCACATATCTGCAAGATGGGTATCTACAGTAAGCTTCCCTGCCGACAGAAGAAGCATCTGCCTGGCTCCCACCCAGATTCCTGCCACCAGTGCAAATACCACACACACTGCTGCTGCCGTCTGGGCTTTATTCAAATACCAGCAATTCAGACTCCATGCAGACAGGCAGGATGCCAGCAGCACACCCGTAAAACCGGCATAAGCCAGCCATAACAGATAGCTGAACCATGTTTTTTTCATTTTCATGATTATGTCCATACTCCCTTCAAGATTCGGAGACCCTGTGCACAGCGCAAATCATACCCAGCACACACTACTTTCTCCTGGTTCACTCATCCCAGTTGTGGTAAACAGCCTGTACATCGTCATCCTCATCCAGGAGATCTAGGGTCTTTCTCAGATTTTTTAAAGCTGTTTCATCCGTCAACTCCACATAGTTTTGAGGCAGCATGGTCACCTCTGCAGAAGCCATAGTGATTCCTGCCTCCTCCAGGGCTCTGCTCACCTCTCCGAAGCTGTCCGGATCCGTCAGCACCTCATAGCAGTCCTCCTCCTCTGCAAAGTCCTCTGCCCCTGCATCCAGTGCCATGAGCATCAGCTCGTCCGCATCCATGCTGCATTCTTCCTTGGCTATGATGATCTGTCCCTTTTTGTCAAACATAAAGGAGACACAGCCCGGCGTGCCGATACTGCCCTGCCCCTTGGTAAAAGCATTTCTGATGTTGGCCGCCGTCCTGTTCTGGTTGTCCGTAAGCGCATCCACGATAATAGCAATGCCGTTGGGTCCATAGCCCTCGTAGGTGACATATTTGTAGTTCACGTTTCCCACGTCGCCGGCCGCCTTTCTTATGCCGCGCTCAATGGTATCGTTGGGCATGTTATTGGCCTTGGCCTTGGTGATCACCTGGGCCAGCTTGAAATTATTGGCAGGATCAGGTCCCCCCTCCTTTACAGCAACGGCTATTTCTCTCCCGATGATGGTAAAAATTTTACCCTTTGCAGCATCGTTCTTCTCTTTTTTGTGTTTAATATTGGCAAATTTAGAATGTCCTGACATCCTCTGCTTCTCCTTCCTTATCCATCCCTGTCTCTTTGATCTTACTAACCAGCACACTTTGAATCATCTTATTTTCCACCGTCAATATTCGAAAACGGTATCCGTCCACATCCACCTCAAATTCCTCATCCTCCTCGGGAATCTTATCCAGCTTGGCAATCAGGAAACCGTTCAGTGTCTCGAATTCCTCTTCATCAAAGGTGATGTGAAAACGCTCCTCCAGCTCCTCCAGGGGTGTCTTGCCTTCTATGATATATTCATCCTCATTGGCAGTGGCCTCGATATGCTTCTCATCCTCATCATATTCATCCAGGATATTGCCCACGATCTCCTCCAGAATATCCTCCATAGCCAGAAGCCCCGCAGTCTGGCCGTACTCATCCACTACTATGACCATCTGGGTCTTGGAGGACTGCATCATCTGGAACAGGGCATCTATATTTTTTGTCTCCGGTATGAAGACAGGCTCTCTCAGCAGTCCAGGGATATCCCTGACCGGCCTGTCCTGCATGGATCCCGCTGCATGGATCCTCATGGCATCTCTGAGATGTATGATGCCGATGATCTGGTCTATATTTTCCTGATATACCGGAAAACGGCTGTTGTTGGCCTCCAGCATAAAGGCTACGGCCTCCCTGAGGGACATACCGCCCTCCACCGCCACCACGCTGTTGCGATGGGTCATGATATCCTGGGCCTCCTTGTCTCCGAAGGCAAAGATATTAGTGATCATCTCAGCCTCCGCGGCCTGCAGCACTCCCTGCTCGTGGCCCTCATTTACCATGGATATGATCTCCGCCTCCGTCACATCCCCGGCTCCGTCATCTTCCCTGATCCCAAACAGCCTCAAAAGGCCGTTCACCGTCACTGTGACCAGCCCTGTCAGAGGGGAGAGTACCTTCATGACATAGTACACCGGATCAATACAGACATATGCCCATTTTTCGGGATACCTTGCCGCTATCTTCTTAGGCAGGAGAACCCCGAAGGCCAGTAATATGTAAACCAGAACCCCGGTGCTCAATACAAAGGATAAAATGCCTGCCGCCTCCATTCCCGGCACCTCTGACCCCATATACTCCTCCAGCAGACGGCGGAAGCTCCTCTGCCAGATCCTCAGATAAAAGCCCCCCATCCCTATATTGATCAGGGTAACTACAAGCTGAACTGTGTTCACATAACCGGCCGGATCGTCTATCAATGCCTTCAGTCTTCTCTTCTTTTTGCTTCTACCTTCCTCCTCCCCGGCAGTCTTATCCAGCTCCTTGCTATTCAGACAATGAATTGCCGAACCAAAGCCATAGAAAAAAATGTCGGTTAAAATGAAGAAAATAAAAATGATGATACCGGCAGTAGGCCCGTCATCCTCCATCTTTTTTCTCCTTTTCGTTTTCTGTGCATATTTATCATAATCCTTGTCAACTATACCATTTTCGCCTGTTATCGTCAAGCATGGGGCATCCATATTCCGATGTAATCCTGCATACTTCTTATGTATGGCAACCATGTATTTTCAGTTCCAGACTGACCAAAAGTCCCTCATTTACCTTCTCCATGATCTCCCTGTCCAGATGGCACACCTTATCCTTCAGCCGTCTTTTGTCTATGGTTCTGAGCTGCTCCAGCAAAATGACCGAATTCTTCACCATATCATATTTATCTGCATTCAGCTCAATATGGGTGGGCAGCTTGGCTTTGTTCATTCTGGATGTAATGGCTGCGCAGATGATGGTGGGGCTGTGCCTGTTCCCTATATCATTCTGAATAATGAGTACGGGTCTGACTCCCCCCTGCTCTGAACCGATCACCGGACGCAAATCTGCATAATATATGTCTCCACGTTTCATTTCTTTCACCCTTCATTTAAACTTTATAGGCTAATTATTGCCAGTTTATCCGAAGGTATTCAATTTCTATCTAAAATCCTGAAAGTAATCTCTGATGCCAACGATCCTGCCGGACTTTAAATAGATCCGGGGTACTCTTTTGCTGATGCAGCATGCAAGCTCATAATTAAACCTTCCTGACAGCTCTCCCAGCTCCTCCATGGAGAGCCGCTCTGAGCCGTCTCTGCCGATCAGGGTCACCTCATCTCCCTCCTCTGCCTGGGGTATATGGCTCACATCCACCATAAATTGATCCATGCATACCCGGCCAAGGATGGGTGCCCTCCTTCCATGGAGCAGGATACAGCCCTTATTGGACAGCCCTCTGGGATACCCGTCTCCATATCCTACCGGAATAGTGGCCACCCTCATCCTTCCGGGGGCTACAAAGGCTGCGCCATAGCTGACAGGGGTTCCCGCCTCCACCTCCTTCAGGTAGACGATCCTGCTTTTCAGTGACAGGGCCGGGATCAGCCCCACATTTTCCCCTGTCACCTCCCCGGAGGGACACAGGCCATATATAGAGATCCCAGCCCGGACTGCGTCCATGTCAGCCTCTCTCAGTTCCAGAATCCCCGCACTGTTGGAGCAGTGACGCATAGGGACGGTATACCCTGTGGCAGCCTCAGCCCTTGCAATAAAATCCCGAAACCTTTCCAGCTGCCGGAGAGCCTGAGATTTATCTGCCTCATCCGCCCTGGCAAAATGAGTAAAGATTCCCTCCACCCTGAGTCCGGGCAATTCCAGTATTCTTCGAAAGAATTCCAGCCCCTCCTCATCCGGGCGAATTCCTATTCTGGACATGCCCGTATCCACCTTAATATGAACCTCCGCTTGATACCCTTTCCCCAGCTTTGCCGCACAATCGGACAGCTGCTCCGCTGTATCATATCGGAACAAAGACAGTCGGATCCCATTCCTTATCATATCCCCGTAGCTGTCCGGAAAAGCATATCCCAGTACCAGCACAGGCTTTCTGATTCCGCTGCCCCTGAGGGCAAGAGCCTCCTCTGCAGTAGCCACTGCAAACCCCCACATATAATCCAGAGCTTCCAGCTCCCTGCCGATTGGGACTGCCCCATGCCCGTAGCCGTCCGCCTTGATCACTGCCATCATCCTGGCAGTATCTGACAGGTGTGCGCGCATCCGTTCTATGTTGGAGCGAACCGCATCCAGATCCACCTCAGCATATACCCTACTGTATTTTTCTGTCATCCCTTCAACCATGTCTCTCTGCCCCATCCCTGTTATTCTCTTCGGACATGACCGCCCCCAGCTCACTGATCAGGTCTCCGGCCATCACCCCATGCCTGCCCAGCCGGTCCGCTGCCCTCTCTCCTGCCCTGCCATGCAGATACACGCCCAGGGCTGCAGCTTCCAGCCCCCTCATCCCCTGGGCTGCCAGCCCTCCCAGGATGCCGGCCAGCACATCCCCGCTTCCTGCTGTGGCCATCCCGTCATTGCCGGACACATTCAGATAGAGCTGATCCCTATCCCAAGCAGCAGCCACTGTCCTGGCATCCTTACAGACCAGCGTACAGCCATATCTGTCAGCCAGCTCCTTAGGTTTATGCAGAAGCTCCCTCTTCACTTCCGCCATACTGCAGCCATACAGACGGGCAAATTCTCCCGGATGAGGCGTCATAATGATCTCCCTGCCGGAGCCTCTTTCCACCTCAAGATATCTCTGCAGCTTCGGCTCGGCCGCCAGCAGATTGATCCCGTCCGCATCCACCACCAGCGGCTTCCTGCTGCCTGTCAAAGCTCCCTCCATCAGCCCTTTTGCAGCCCTGCCCAATCCCAGCCCAGGTCCGATCACGATACAGTCTGCCCAATCCATAAGTGCAGCCAGTCCGGTCTGCTCCATCCCCTCCTCTGAAGGATAGGTGGCCAGCAGAGCCTCCGGCAGTCCTCCCTGGATCACGGTTCTGTTCTCCTCCGGTGTCAGAACCTTTACCATACCGGCCCCGACCCGATAGCAGCTTTCTGCACAGAGCTGACAGGCGCCGCTCATATTCACGCTGCCCGCGATCACCAGCACCCTGCCGAAGCTTCCCTTGTTCCCATCAGCCCTTCTGGGGGGCAGCAGCTCCTTTACCGGGCCGGTATAGGTATAGACCCTAGGATGACGCCCAAGAAAGCTTTCCTCCCCGATCCCTATATCCCTGCACAGGACATGTCCTGCATACTCACAGCCCGGATACAGGATATGCCCCAGCTTCCAAAAAGCAAAGGCCACCGTCAGGTCAGCCCTTACCGCGGCTCCCATGACCTGCCCGGTATCAGCATGGATTCCCGATGGAATATCCACGGCACAGACGAACGCCTCCCTCCGGTTGATTTCTTCCACGATCTGGGCATAGCTGCCTTCCAGGTTTCTGGATAACCCGATACCAAAGAGTGCATCCACAATAATATCATATTCCCCTTCTCCTATTTTGCGTTTCACCGGACACCCATATTTTTCTGCTATGGCAAGCTGATGACCGGTTTCCGGGCTGCATTTTTCCCTGCTGCCCGGAAAGCATATCTCCACCCGGTATCCATGCTGCCTCAGGAGTCGTCCCACAGCGATCCCATCCCCGCCATTGTTGCCGCCCCCTGCTGCAACAAGCACCCTGCTGCCGATGCCGGCCCGCTTTTCTATCTCCTCCGCCACTGCCAGGGCAGCCCTCTCCATCAGCACCAGGGAGGGAACCCCAAAGCATTCTATGGTGTTGCCATCGTACCTTTTCATCTCCTCTGCAGAAACGATGTACCTCCCCTTTTCATCTTTCATTTTCTTTAACCCTGCTCCTTTCCCTGCAAAGGGCAATGCATCAGAACCCTCTGACGCATTGCCCTCCTGCCTTCTGTTCACAGCCTACCCCCGGCGAGAGACGAACCTGCTTCTGAAGATTCTTTCCTCGTGGGCCCGGCGCCTCTCCTCCGGATTATATTTCATATCAAATATCTCCATCACTTCCGCACCAAAGATATTGTGCATATAAGAATACAGGTCAAAATTTGCCTGCTCACTTTCTTCCTTCCGTACCATATTTTTCTTGATCTCCATGCGGATTTCCTTCAGCCATCTGCTGATGGCATCGATCTCTCTCGTATTTTGAGCGATCCTCCGGTAACAGATATCCATTGTAATAAGCATCAGCCTCTGGTTGACCCTCTCAATCTCTTCCGGCAGATGGTACATCTCTTCCCTGTAGTCATCCAGCATATCGTTGCATTCCCGAATCAGCTTTTTTTTCTCCTCCAAGAGTTTCTCCAGCCTGGGATTTGGGTTCTCCCCCATCTCCCCGGCCAGCTTCATAATTTCCTCCATGGCCTTCCGCTTCATCCGGCGGGCTTCCTTACACTGTGTATTTAATCTGCCCTGCTTCCTGATCAGCTCATTCAGCCTGGCCTCTCCGCGCTTAATCTCTCCGGGTACCTCTACCTGTGCCTGCGTAAAAAGCTGATGCCACCTGTTGTCCAGGGTAAGCAGGGGAATCTGCTTTCCTGCCAGAGCCTCTCTGAATACATCATGCGAATGTGCCATACTCTCACCCCCTCATTTGTAAAGATAATACTGAAAATCCTTTTACAGCCTCCCGGCTTTAAAGCTGCTGATATCTGTTGATATTGTAGGAAAGCTTCATCAGACTGTCTGACAGATGAACATTCTCTACCTGAACCCTCTCCGGCACATTCAGATCCACATGGGCAAAATTCCAGATTCCCCTGATCCCATAGCCTACCAGCCGCTGTGCCAGGGGCTCTGCCTCTGTCTTGGGGACGGTAAGCACTGCGATATCGATATCATTTTCTCTCACAAACTGCTCCATCCTCTCCATAGGCTGTACCGTAAGCTCCCTGATCCTCTGACCGTGCAGCCTGGGATTTTGATCAAAAATCCCCCGGAATACAAACCCCCGCCGCTCAAAGTTCACATAGTTGGCAAGAGCCTGCCCCAGATTGCCTGCTCCGATGATAATGAGGTTGTGGCGATGATCCAGTCCCAATATCTTGCCGATCTCCCAATAGAGAAATTCCACATTATATCCATAGCCCTGCTGGCCGAAGCCGCCGAAATTATTAAAGTCCTGCCTGATCTGGGAGGCTGTGACCTTCATGATAGCACTCAGCTCCTGTGAGGATACCCTCTCAATCCCTTCATCCTTCAGTTCTCCCAAATACCTGAAATATCGCGGCAAACGTCCGATGACCGCCTGTGAAATCTCCTTCCCCTCCACGGTGCTCCTCCTGTACCAATATTTAAGCCCAAGTCCTATTATCATTTATTATATAAAACTGCTAAATTAATGTCAATGAATTGACAGACTCTTTTCATATCTGTAAAATATATAAGCTAGAGTTCACTCTTCAGAAAGGAGCAGACATGATACTGTCCTGTCAAAATATCAGTAAAGCATTTCATGAAAAATGCATCTTGAAAAATGTATCCTTCCATATTGAGGATTATGATAAAGCCGCCATCGTAGGCATCAATGGGGCCGGCAAGACCACCCTGTTAAAAATGATTACCGGAGACCTGGAGGCTGATGAGGGAACAGTGGCCCTCAGCCGGGAGAAAAGCCTGGGTTACCTGGCCCAGCATCAGTCTCTGGACAGCACCAATACCATCTACGATGAGCTTCTGTCCGTGAAGCAAGGGCTCATCCAGCTGGAAAGCCGGATCCGTGAGACAGAGCTGAAAATGAAGTCAGCCTCCCCCACCGAGCTGGAAAAGCTGATGGAATCCTATTCCCTGCTCACCCATCAGTTCGAATCCGGCGGCGGCTATTCCTACCGCAGCGAGCTTACAGGGGTATTGAAGGGCCTAGGCTTTGCAGAACAGGATTTTTCCAAGCCCATTTCCACCCTCTCCGGAGGGCAGAAGACAAGGGTGGCTCTGGGTCGGCTGCTTCTGCTGAAGCCCGACCTGATCATACTGGATGAGCCTACCAACCATCTGGACATGTCCTCTATCACCTGGCTGGAAACCTATCTGCTCAATTATAAGGGCGCTGTCATCATAGTCTCCCACGACCGCTACTTCCTTGACCGGACTGTCAACAAGGTGATTGAGATCGATCAGACCAGGGCCACCGTTTTTCAAGGCAGCTACAGTGATTATGCACATAAGAAGGAGATCCTGAGAGCAGCCCAATTAAAGGCCTACATGAATCAGCAGCAGGAAATCAGGCACCAGGAGGCAGTGATCGCCCGGCTGAAATCCTTTAACCGCGAAAAGTCCGTCCGGCGTGCAGAAAGCCGTGAAAAGATGCTGAAGAAGACAGAGCTTCTGGAAAAGCCTGCGGAGAGCCACAGCGACATGCACATCACCCTGGCTCCAAAATGCATCAGCGGCAATGATGTCCTCTATACGGAAAACCTCTCTAAGTCCTTTGATGCCTTACACCTGTTCTCCCACATCGGCTTCCGCCTCCAGAGAGGAGAACATGTGGCCCTCATAGGGGACAACGGTACCGGAAAGACAACGATTTTAAAAATGATCAACGGCCTGCTTGAACCTGATGAGGGAACCATCCGTATCGGCTCCAACGTACATATCGGCTACTATGACCAGGAGCACCATGTCCTGCATATGGAAAAAACTCTGTTTGAGGAGATCTCTGACGACTACCCCAGTCTGAGCAATACAGAGATCCGCAGCACCCTTGCAGCCTTCCTGTTCACCGGAGAGGACGTATTCAAACGGATCGGAGACCTGAGCGGCGGTGAGAGGGGAAGGGTTTCCCTGGCCAAGCTGATGCTGTCGGAAGCCAACCTTCTGATTCTGGATGAGCCTACCAACCATCTGGACATCCTTTCCAAAGAGATCCTGGAGGATGCACTGAACCATTACACCGGTACTGTCCTGTATGTCTCCCATGACCGTTACTTTATCAACCGAACAGCCAGCCGCATCCTGGAGCTGTCCGGAAAGGGGCTCACCAGCTATCTGGGCAGCTATGATTATTATATGGAAAAAAAGCAGGAGCTTGCCCAGACCGCAGCCGAAACTCCTGAAAGCAATGCCGCTGCCCCTCCGGAAAAGGAATCCGCCTCCAAGCTGGACTGGAAGGAGCAGAAGGAACTGCAGGCCAGGCTGCGGAAAAGAGAAAATGAACTGAAACGCATCGAAGACCGGATCGAGCACCTGGAAAACAGAGATGCAGAGCTGGATACACTGATGTCCCAGCCGGATGTCTGCACCAACGTGGCCAGGCTGCAGGAGCTTTCCCTGGAAAAGGAAACAATTTCCGAAGAACTCACCGAGCTGATGGAGCGCTGGGAAGCATTAGGAGCGGAGGAATGATCCTCCGCTCTCTTTTATACATATTCAATGGCTTATTATGACACAGCCTCCAGGGTGTTTCTGATCTCCCGAATGAAATCACCGCTGTTTAACACCGTCACATCCTTCAGGGTGGTAATCAGTGCCAGATCCTTCGTCATCTTACCTGCCTCGATGGTTCCCAAAGTAGCTTTTTCCAGCCTGTCTGCAAATTCCATCAGTTCTTTATTTCCATCCAGCTCTCCTCTCTTTCTGAGGGCGCCTGTCCATGCAAATATAGTAGCTACAGAATTGGTAGAGGTTTCTTCCCCATTCAGATGCTTATAGTAATGCCTCTGTACCGTTCCATGGGCCGCTTCGTACTCGTAGACTCCGGAAGGAGACACTAAAACCGAGGTCATCATGGCCAGAGAGCCGAAGGCCGAGGACACCATATCGCTCATCACGTCGCCGTCATAATTTTTGCATGCCCAGATAAAGCCCCCTTTTGCTTTCATCACACGAGCCACGATATCATCAATCAGGCTGTAAAAATACTCAATGCCTGCCTCCCGGAACCTCTCCCTGTACTCAGCCTCATAGACCTCCTGGAAAATATCCTTGAAATTATGGTCATATTTCTTGGAAATTGTATCCTTTGCACCGAACCACAGATCCTGCCTGGTATCCAGGGCATAGCTGAAGCATGCCCTAGCAAAGCTTTTGATGGAGGCATCTGTATTATGCACCCCCTGCAGGATACCGGCATCTGTGAACTGATGGATGGTCTCTCTGGTCTCCGTACCATCCTCTGCCGTATAGACCAGCTCTGCCCTGCCGGCTCCCGGCACCTTCATCTCCACATTTTTATAGATATCCCCATAAGCATGCCGGGCTATGGTGATGGGCTTTTCCCAATTTCTGACACAGGGCTCAATCCCCTTTACCACAATGGGTGCCCTGAAAACAGTGCCGTCCAGCAGTGCACGGATGGTTCCGTTGGGGCTTTTCCACATCTCCTTCAGATTATACTCCGTCATCCGTGCCCCATTGGGCGTAATGGTGGCACATTTCACGGCAACGCCGTATTTCCTGGTTGCCTCCGCTGAATCTACGGTCACCCGATCTCCTGTGGCATTACGGTGCTCCAGACCCAGGTCGTAATATTCTGTCTTCAGGTCAATAAAGGGAAGCAGCAGCTCATCCTTGATCATCCTCCAGAGAATCCTGGTCATTTCATCCCCATCCATTTCCACCAACGGTGTGGTCATCTTAATCCTGTCCATTCCCATACTCCTTTTTCTTTACTATTATTATGAGTGACTGTTAGTCCTCAGCTTCTGCCCTGTATATATCATAGAGTCCGTTCTTTTCTATATTGTCATAGGCATTGATCATATGCTGGTTGGCCAGCATCTCTGCCCGCTCCTGATCCTTGGCCTTGATGGCCTCCATAATCTGTCTGTGCTCCTCGTTGGACACCTGGCCCCTGCCGCTTGCCAAGGTCTTCCTCCGTACCCTCAGCACATACTCATGAAAATCCTCCAGCAGCCTTTCCAGCTGCTTACTGTGACAGGCCTCATACAGAATCTGATGGAAGCGGTTGTCCAGCTCCGCTATCTGGTCCAGATGTCCCTTTCCCGCATGAAAGTCGGCAAGATAAACATTTTCCTCCAGCTCGTCCAGCTGCTCCTGCGTAATATTCTCTGTGGCCCACCTGGCACACAGACCCTCCAATAAGGAACGGATCATATAGATATCCTTTACATCCTTGGCCGTAATCCCCGTAACATAAGCCCCCTTATTGGGCACAATCTGTATCAGCCCCTCCAGCTCAAGCTGGCGGAAGGCCTCCCGCACCGGTGTCCTGCTGACTCCCAGCTCCTCCCCGATCGCTACTTCCTTCAGTTCCTCATGCTCCTTATATTTTCCGCTCAGGATATCCTCCCTGATTTTGTTAAATACCCTCCCCCTCAGGGAATATTTGTCGGTAACTTCCTGTTTCACATTATAATTTGCCATTTTCAATCTCCATACAATAACAGAATCCTGCAGCAGTCTGGCAACCTCATGGCTACAGGATCGTAACCTTCAGCTTCTCACAGGCCGCCTTGATCTGACTGAGCAGCTCCTCATCCGTCAGTACTGTCACCCTGCCTCCGGCATATTCCTCATCCACCCAGGCCTTAACCTCCTTTACCAGATCAGAATTTTTATCCACCTGCTTCTCTCCCTTCAGTTTGAAATAGGTATTGATCCAATGGGCTATGCCGGCCAGTCCGGAGGTGTTGCTGACTGCACAGAGCACAGGACGGTTAAGGAACTTCTCCGTATCAAAGATATTGTAAATTTCTTCATTTTTTAGGAGCCCATCCGCATGGATACCCGCCCTGGTCACATTAAAGTTCTTACCCACAAAAGGAGTCCGTTCCGGAATATGATAGCCGATTTCCTTTTCATAATACTCTGCAAGCTCTGTGATCACCTGGGTATCCATGCCGTTCAGGCTGCCCTTGAGCTGTGCATACTCAAATACCATGGCCTCCAGAGGCGTGTTTCCTGTCCGCTCTCCGATCCCAAACAGAGATGTGTTCACTCCTGCACAGCCATACAGCCAGGCCGTTGTAGAATTGGAAACTGCCTTATAGAAGTCATTGTGGCCGTGCCACTCGATCAGGGCCTGGGGAACTCCCGCATGGGTGTGCAGGGCATATATGATTCCCTGTACACTTCTGGGAATCACTGCCCCGGGATAATTCACTCCATATCCCATCGTATCACAGGCCCGTATCTTGATCGGTATCCTATATTCCTCCATCAGCTTCATCAGTTCCAGACAGAAGGGCACCACGTAGCCATAGATATCTGCCCTGGTAATATCCTCCAGATGGCATCTGGGGCTGATCCCCTCCTCCAGACAGTCCCTCACCACACTCAGATAATGCTCCATGGCCTGCCTTCTGGTCATCTTCAGCTTCAGAAAAATATGATAATCTGAGCAGCTTACCAGAATCCCCGTTTCCTTCATCCCGATTTCCTTTACCAGCCTGAAGTCCTCCCTGCTGGCTCTGATCCAACTGGTCACCTCCGGAAACTCATAGCCTCTCTCCATGCACTTATATACTGCATCCCTGTCCTTTTTACTGTATAAAAAAAACTCACTGGCACGGATCATTCCGTTGGGACCGCCCAGTCTGTGAAGATAATCATAAATAGTAACAATCTGCTCAGCCGTATAAGGCGCTCTGGACTGCTGTCCGTCCCTGAAGGTAGTATCGGTTATCCATATTTCCTTTGGCATATTATGAGGTACGATCCTGTCATTGAAGGGAATCATGGGTACCTCTGAATAAGGAAACATATTGCGGAACACATTGGGCTTCTGTACGTCATCAAGAATATACATATGTTCTTCTATTTGAAGAAGGTTGTTTTTTTCATTCATCGTCACCGGACGATTCTGAAAGGCAGAACTTTTCTCTCTCATGGATTCCTCCCTTTGCCGGTCTATATGGCCTGCATCTTACAATTAAAGTTAAGTATTATTGTATACAATCATACTATTTGTGTCAATATGCAATTTTTATCAGTCTTCCAACATTTACCATACCCCACCCCTGCTTGGTCCATGGCTCATGCATATCCGTAGCGCTGTAATTGATCTTCCTCTTCACCTGCTCATTGGTCAGATGGGGATATTTCTGTAAAAGCAGAGCTGCTGCTCCCGACACGATGGGAGTGGCCATAGAGGTTCCGCTCTTCTTTGTATAAGCATTTCGGTACCCCCGAAAGGCAGTCCTGCAGGCGGCATTACAGGAGATAATATCCGTTCCGGGAGCTACCACATCAGGCTTTTTCACCGCATAGGGAGTAGGACCTCTCCCGGAATAGCTTTCACATAATGAGCGCTTTCCCGGAAAATAGCCTCCCTCATGGCAGCCCACCGTTATCACCTTCTTACTGGATCCAAGAGGAGAGATGGTCATTGGTCTGGGTCCCATATTACCTGCTGCACAAACCACCACCAGACCACTGTCCCAGGCCGCCTCCACTGCCTCCAGCAGCTCATTCATCCTGTCCTCATCAGAAATCTGACCTATTCCTATGGATATATTCAGCACTCTGATCCCATGCCTCTTTTTGTTTTGCAGCACCCACTCTATCCCTCTGCACATATCCTCGATACTGCCGTCACCGTTCTGATCCAGTACCTTGCCTACTACCAGCCGGCAAAAAGGACAGATTCCCCGGTAGGCTCCCCCTGAGGCCTTACCGCTTCCTCCCACACAGCCTGCCACGTGGGTACCATGGCCGCTGTCATCATAGGCAGTCTTCCCGTTTTTCAGAAAATCAAAAAAATCATCTATTCTGCCTTCAAAATCAGGATGATTGCCTATGCCTGTATCCAGTACAGCCACTCTGACGGCATTCCTCTCGGTCACTCCCTGCCCTCTGCAGGAATTTACGACTTCGTCCGTACAACCAATCTGCTGTCTGACCCGTAACATAAAATGCTCCCGGCTTTTTAATTAATCTATGCCGGGAGCGTCTGACCGTTCCTATCTGTCTGTTCAGTTATAAATTGCGTATACGCCGGATCCGTCTGCCTCAAACTGGATACATACCGTTCCGTCTGCATTCACTGTGCGGATCTCTACCTTTTCGAGCTGTCCATCCTCATCCAAACGTACTGCCCGGAGCTTCTGTACCCCTATCCCATTGGGCTTGGGGAGGGTGACCGTTATTTTCTCCCTGCCCATCCTGCTGATGGGTATCATCGTCCTGGCTTCACAGAGGGTGAGATCATATACCTGCAGGCTGACAATTCTGCCGCCGGCAACCGCCTTTCTGTAAGCAGCTGCGATCCTGCTTCCGTCTGTCTTATTATCCCTGATCTCTAAGATGTAATTCTCCTTGCTTCCTTCCACCTGGGCTGAAGGAGCAGGGCTCTGGGGCAGCGTACTGCTGTCTGTCACTACCTTTACCACTCCGGTTTCTCCATTCCTCCCTGTACTCTTGGAAAGATAGGTAAGGTCTCCCTCCGGCACAGAAAGCTGGAAGGTTTTTCCATACACCACTACCTCCTCAGGTATGGTGTCTGAGGTCATATCCTTCTTATCTATGGAACAGAATTTCAGGCGCAGAATACCCGGATTGTCTCCCGAGGGGGACTGCTCTACACTGCAGATAAAGCCCCGGAAGCCGGCACTTCCATAATCCAGAACAGATCCCGCTATATCTTCCGCAGTGATGCTGCCATCCACCACAGCTATCTGCACATCCTTGAACACACACTCTCTGTAGTCCGTGTTAGAAAAACGGGTGGCTGTCTCCTCATAAGACACAACCGGAAGCTGCTTACCCAAAAATACCGCTACCTTCGTCTCATCCTTCTTGCCGGTAAAGGATATATCAAAGGCTCTTAAGCCGATCTGCTGTACCGATGCCGGAATCTTAATGGTACTGATGGGACAGCCCTGAAAAGCCCTGTCCCTGATCTGAGTCAGATTGCTGCCCCCTGAAATGCTTTTCAGACTGCTGCAGCCTGCAAAGGCATCCTCACCGATGGTGATAAGGCTTTCGGGCAGGACTACAGAGGTAATTCTGGTATTACCCTTAAAGGCCTCTGCACCGATCTGCTTCACGCCCTCCGGTATCTCAACCCTGCTCCCCATCCCGGAATAGGACAGCAGTATTCCATCACCTGCAATGGTAAAAGGCACAGCCCTGTTCTCCCTCTGCTTTTTCATCCATAGGGTTTCTGCAAAAGCTGAGGGTTCTATCTCTTTTACGGTAGAAGGTATGGTCACCTCTGCCAGATCGTCACAGTGATAAAATGCCCCGTATCCTATGGTTTCCACACCCTCCGGTATAACTATGGAAGCAAGTCCTGACCGGGCAAAAGCAAAGTCACCGATTTCCTTTACCGTATCCGGTATCTCATATTCCTTCAGTCCCTTGTTATTATAATAGGCTTTGGCGGCTATTTTCTCATTATTTACTATGGTGTATTTTTGAAATCCATCTCCGCTGCTGTCCATGACTTGCGTACTGCTGTCCGCTTCATCTGCAGGGCGTACATTGCCCGACATAACATTGGATCCGCTGTTGTCCATGAGGACTACGGCGCTTCCGCCTACGATACGGGTCTGACCAAGCAGTCTTGCGCCGGACTGGGCGGCAGCAGCCGCCGTTGTCTCTCCCTGTCCTGCCTCCTCCGTATTACTGCTGTCTTCAGCCTGCCCCTCTTGCGCCAGTCCCTGATATTTGCTCATGAGTCCTGCTGATTTATCTCTGTTTGCTTCAAATTCAGCGGCTTTGGAGCCCTCCTCTGCAACAATGGAGAGTGCAGGGCATCCATCAAATGCAGTAGCATGTATATTGGCTACCGACATAGGAATCTGGATCTCCCCCAGGCTACCGCAGTCCGCGAAGGCTTTCAGGCCGATTGTTTTTAAGGAGTATGGAAACATCACCTTCTCAAGATTTTGACAGTTAGAAAAAGCATAGTCAGGTATCTCCGTTATCTTACTTCCGATTTCCACCTTTTTCAGGCTGCTGCATCCCCAGAAGGAATTGCACTCCATACTTTCCACAGAGGAAGGCATCGTATAGGTGCCGAAATCATAACCGGGAATAGCTGTATAAATGATTTTTTTGTCCTTACTGTAAATCACTCCGCCGCTATAGGTCAAACTGGTATTGCTGCTGCTTATGGAAACAGAAGAAAGGGCATCACAGTCTGCAAATACGCCTGTACCCAGCTTCTTAAGCTTCTTACCCAGACTGATAGACTCCAGGCTGCTGCAGCCGCTGAAAGCACCGTTGCCTATTGACTCTACCGTGTCAGGAATGACTACGGTTCTGAGAGAGCTGCAGCCTGCAAAGGCATTGTAGTCAATACTCTCTACATATCCCGGAATCACTACCTTCACCAGCTCCGTATGTCCGGCAAAGGCTTCTTTTCCAATTTTCTTTACTGAGGTGGGAATAGACACGGCGCCAGCCGTGCCTGTATATTTTACCAATGTGTCACCCTTCATCTGAAAATCAGAAGCCGAAGCCGATCCCGCCTCTACCTGCAAAAAGGGAAGCGAGATTATTGCTGCCATACAAAGCAGCAATATCCCCAATAAAATTTTCGCTTTTCTACACATAGACTCCCCCCTCGGCATTAGGCCACTTTCAAATTCTTCTGCATTTTATCCTTCTTACAGAACAGCACAATGGAGATACATGCAAGTCCCATGGACAGGAACCACTTCGGATGAATCGGATCTCCTGTCTTAGGTGTGGCATCCATCAAGCCTTCTGTCAGGTTGCCCTTATCCACATAAATCGTGTAAGGAGAGAAATGGGTTGCCGTAAACTGGATACATGGAACACCATCAATGGTTGTAAACCTGGTGCCCAGCTCCTCCAGCTGACCATTAACCACACTTGCTGCCCTGTTATTGCCGGCATACTGAATCAATGCATCCGGCAGGGGCAGAGTTATGTCTACGGTAATCCCCGACACATCTGTGATCTTCGTCTGACCTGTGGAATCGTAAAGGCTGATATCCATAGGCAGATAAGCTATATTGCTCAGGTCACCGTATTTTGCCTCTAATGCAGCAATCACTGCAGCTGTAGCCTGAGGATCCTCTGTGATCTTTACAATATAATTATCAGAGGAGCCGTTCACGTTGGCAGAGGCAAGCCCTGTATTGGATATTCCGGGCTTACTGATATCCACTGTGGTAGCAGTATTTCTTCTCGTATTCCTGTAGTTGCCGCTTACCGAATATCCGGTCTTATAGTTGGCTGTGATCTCCACATCGTTAGCCGGCATGGTAAAGGTCGTGGATACCGCTGACTGATTGGCAAAGCCCACTCCCTTGGAGGAACTGCTCCAATTGCTGAATACAGTGCCGTCCGATGCCGCATAGGCATTGATGCTGACTACTGTTCCCGCCGTATATTCGCCGGATCCGCTTCCGCCGTTGATAACTGCCTTATATTTCTGGCTGTTGCCGGATACGGAACTGTCGGAGTTGGAAGTGCCGGAGCCGTTCCCGCCGCCATTATTGTTATTATTTCCATTGTTGTTATTGCCGTTATTGTCATTATTGCCGTTATCCGAGCTGCCGCCTCCCGGAGCATACATGGCCACCACATCCAGATCCTTTGTTACATTCTGCCATGAAGTAGCGGGATACCATCCGGTAAAGGTGTAACCGTCTTTTTTAGGATGAGCAGGTTCAATGGCGCTTTCTCCCTCTTTTACAATCTGGGTTCTGCCTACCATCTGGGTCATCTCAGTATCAGCCCAGAAGTTCACCACATAGGTACCCGGCACCCTGTCAGAATACTGGGCATAAATATCAATATCATTGGTAATGTTCGTGTAATCCCTGTCCCATCCGGTGAAGACCTTACCTTCTATTTCCATCACATCCTTGGAGGGTGCGATAGCACTCCTGCCCTCTGCAACCTGCTGGGTATACTCACGCATTTCCGCCTTATTGATATCAAAGAAGCGAACCCTATAGGTCTTTGCACCCATAGGCTCATAAAGAGCCCAAATCTCCGTATTGTCTACAATGGGATTATAAATATCCGGGCTGGGCTGCCATCTTACAAACACATAGCCGTCCTTTTCATGGTTAGGCGCATCCTCTGCTGTCAGCTCAATGTTCTCTCCGTCCATAATCCGTCTTTCCTCAATCAGAACCGGATTGGACTCATCCACAGCATCAAAGAGCATCACTGACCATCTCACCTTCATATCCGCACTGGTAGTAGTGCCGATATAATCGTAAAGTGTGGCATAGTCAGCCGCATTGCTGTCCGGCAGGCAGACAAATTCAAAGGAATCAATTTTTCTTGCCGCATTGTCAAAGGTCTCTCCCTCATCTGAGGTATATCCGAATGCATCAGGTGCAATATTGCCCACACTGTTAGGTATGGTTACAAATCCAAGACTGGTGGTATTCCAGAAGGATCCCCTGTCAATGATTCTGGCTGTCTCCGGCAGAACAACATCAAAGAGTCTGTCCATCTCTGCAAAGCATTTAATCGGAATGGTGACGATACCACTCTTACTCAGATCCACCTTGGTGACCCTGTCACAATCCATAAAGGCTTCCTTCGCAATTTCAGTCACACCCTCCAGTTCATCCGGACCTACCGCCCTGGACCCCACAAGCACTCCTCTGCTCTCCAGGCATTCCACAATCTTTGTCCTGGCACCATCACCCGAAATACCGTAGATGATACCGTCCGCACAGGTAAAGCTCTGGCTGTTGGGGAAGGAAACGTTAGCAATCTTTTCACATCCGCTGAAAGGTCTCAGCCCCAGAGTCGTGGTCTCCGGCCCTATCTCTGCCGCTGCCAGCTCAGGACAGCCGTCAAAGGCATAGTCTCCCACCGTCGTGGCTCCGCTGATATATGCCGCCGTAAGCTCCGGCATCCTTGCAAAGGTATAGGGTTCAATGGTGACGATACTCTTGGTGGTAACAGACTTCACATCCGGGGCTGCTTCAGAAAGATATGTCTCGTCTGCCTTCTGTCCTGTACCCAGTACCCTTCCATCCTTGGCCAGCCCCGAGAAGAGTCCCTCCTTTATGGAGTTGACCCCTCTTGGAATCACGATATTTTCAACACCGTTCTTAATATTCAACTGGTTCTCTGTCAATGTACCTGTCCCAAAGGAACCAGCTGCTTCTGCCGCTATACTGTCTGTAATATAAGGATATTTATACTTGTCAGAGGATCCCGCCTCTGCCGCAAATCCTCCTGTCACCTCTGCCTTGGTGGCAAAATCCTGCAGTTCTGACATCTGTGTGTCAGGATTATACTTAACTGTCAGATTCGTAGGCATTCCGCTGTAATATGTAATATAGGTGATGGGCTGCTCTCCCGCATTGATTCTGGAGGAAGCCATCATCGCAAACTTGAAGGGCTCTGTATTGGTTCCGTCGGCCTTCTCTATATCACCGGTGAAGCTTAAGAACGGTGCCTCATTCAGAAAACCTTCATCTCTGCAGGCATCTCCCTCTGCACCGCCGTCCTTATGCAGCTCAGACACCACCTGTGTAGCAAAGGCATCGGTTCCTATCTCAAGCAGGCCGGATGCATTGGAGAAAATCACGTGTCTCAGGTTGTGACTTCCCTTAAAAGCATTGGCACCAATACGCACCAGGCTGGAGGGCAGCGTCACCTTCTGAATCGAACAGTTGTCATTGAAGCTGCCCTGTACTATGGATTTGATGTCATAGGGCCCGATCTTCTCCGGCATAACAATCTCCGGCACCTTGGGGTTGATCCGGTTTCCTGCCGCATCCTCCACTCTGAACTCAATCAGATCCCCATTGTCATTGACAACATACACCAAGCCCACTGCGTCACCGCTGTCGTTCTTGCCGGGCTCTACGATTTCATATCTCTCTTCCCCTAAATATTTAAATGCCACGTGTTTTACATTTGCTGTGTTATGAGCCGGGGTCTTCTGGGTATTGTTGCTTCCGGACACATAACCCGGCGCCTCAAAATAAAACCCACTGCCCACGTCCGCTTTAAAAGCATCAAAGCCATACTGGCCGTCCACCTCACCCTGGGTAGTACCTGTCTTGCCCAGCTGATCGGAATCCGCATCCGTCACAAAGTCAAGCATTTCACTGGAGGTTGTGATTTTTTTCAGGCTGGTGCACCCCATCACTGTGGAAAGATGGAAGACCCTCTGCCCTTTATGGTTAGCCCCATGATAAGAGTCAGGCAGGGTAAGGGACTCTAATGAGGTACAGTTCAGAAAAGCCTTGTAGCCAATCTTGTTCAGAGTGTGATTCAGCTCTCCGCCGGTACCTACCCCTCCCATGTTAATCTCCTTCAGGCTGGTACAATTTTCGAAGCAGAAATCACCGATTGCCTGGGTTGCCGTGGGCAGGTCAAAGGTCTGCAGAGACCTGCAGTTGGAAAAGGCATGGTCTCCCAAGGTGTTCAGGTTCGTATAATAATCCATATTGACCTTATTTAAGTTGACACATTCTGCAAAAGCATAGTTGCCCAGAATCGCCAGTCCGTTGCCGGGTGTAAACACACTCAGGTTTGTACATCCGTAAAAGGCATAGTTGCCGATTCCGTTCAGATTGGGGCCGATGGTAAGATTTACGATATTGGCCGCAGCCTTACCCTCCCCACTGCCGCCGAACACGCTCTCTGCCGCACTGGACACATTGCCGGCCTCTACCTTCCACTTCTGTTCCGTGGTATTGTAGGTTGCATACTGGTTGCCGATATACTGTACCGTAACATCCTGAATCCGGTCATCCTCTGCCAGCTCTACCTCCGTCCAGGCCGGATCTTTTGCATTGGTCAGCGCTCCCGGGTCTGCCGTGTAGTTTTTGCTGGCATTATCATAAAAGAACAGTTCTCTGCCGATAGCCCCCCAAGTATCCTTGGAATCAGCCGTACAGGGCAGAAAGGTCTGGAAATAGGGAGCCTCCTCTGTTACCGCAGGTATTTCGTAATCATTAAACAATCCATCCCCATTCAGATCCTCCGGTACCAATACCGGATCCCCTGACCGAGTGGTAGACCTGACCACTGAATGCTTATAGTACAGCGGCCTTCCCTTTTTATTGGCGGCTGCATATCCCCCATAGGTTCCCTGGGTATCTGTGTACTTCACATATGCATCCACCTTGTCGGGAATCACCAGGTTACCCTGATTCAGGGTCTGTGTCTTCTCATACCCTACGATAACGGCTGATTTATTCTGGTCACTGCCCGCATCATAGTTTCCGTTTTTATCCACATAAGCAAAACGGAAATTCCCGTCCTCCGTCTGATAAATAGGTGTATCCGGCCTGATCTCCGGTATCACCGCACTTTCGGATGTGACAAAGGGATAGCCTGCGCTCCCTGTGGTCCAGCCATCCGCTGCCGCCT
This sequence comes from Lachnospiraceae bacterium, assembly GCA_022781985.1. GTDB lineage: Bacteria > Bacillota > Clostridia > Lachnospirales > Lachnospiraceae > Kineothrix. The sequence goes on from JALESH010000063.1 coordinate 22,571, forward strand.
CGGTAGGCTGAACCGGAATCGCGGTCACCACCAGTGCCGAAATCATAAACAGACAGCCCAGCGTCTTCCTCAGTTGCCTCCTCAGCTTGAAATTCTTCTTTTTGGTGTTCTTGCCCTTACTCATTGCGCTCTCCTCCGCTGTAAACGATTTTTATTGAATCCTCTTGGCAATCACTACGAATCTTCCGTTCGTTTGTGAATTGTCGCAGGTTGATAGGGTCAGCAGTTCATCTCCGAATCCCGCTGTCACACCGGTATCATATAATGACATCTGTGCCATCTCATTCATATGGGAATTAAATTCCTCAACGGAACCGGCATCTATGAACTGATAATATTTGAAAGCGATTTCATTCTCTTTCAATACCTTCGTCCGAAACACATACATAACCTGATATATGCTCTTCTCATAGATGGTATCGAAATGAATGATACTGTGTTCCTTATAGTACGACTCCTTTGCATACTTTTCCAGATCCCCGAACATCCTGCCTGACCTCATATGGTGTCCATATAAAATCAGATTCTGTGACCTAGGATAGGCCGTACACCCGGCATCCATAAAAATACTGCCGTTATTGTCCTTTTCCTGATTAAAATTATGGTTCAGATAATAATCATTATTGGATGTCTGCATGACGGGGTAATCTATTATTGTATCGTCAATTTTCAGCCATCCTATTAGACTTTTGTTCTTATTATATAATGTTTTATATTCATCCAGCACCTCCGGCAGTTCAATTTTTTCCTCCTCGCCGCGCAAGACGGCAGGCTCCTCCTTCTCCTTTGCCAGCACATCACTGTTCTTCAGGCTGGCGAGCTGTTCATAATCTGCACCGGATCTTTCAGCCAGGTAATAATACCAGAAAAAATATCCAAAACAGAAGACCGCTCCCATCGCGCATATTCCCGTCAGCCACCGCCTGCGTCTGTCCCGAGCCTTTAGTTGGGCAGCTATTTCCCTCCTCATCTCTCCATCAAAATCATCCAGGGAAATTCTCCCCCTTGTTTTTCCTGATTCACTCCTCTGCTTGGGTTTTTTCTTCCCCCTCCGGCTTCTTCCTCTTTGAGCGGCAGACTGCCTCCCGTACTTTTCCGCCAGCTCATAAATCCTGTCATCAAAGTCGTGTCCCACCATGGTCTCAAACCGGTAGGCTCCTGCCTTCATCCGGGCATACAGTGCCAAAACCTCCTGAGGATTGTCAAAATCAGTCTGGGATTTGATCATGTCTATTTTCTTTTTGTCCCGCAGTGCAGCCTCATAATCTGCCCTGGTGCGAAAATGCCTGCCTTCTACTGTATGACCTGCTGCCGCCACACTTCATTTCTCCTTCACATACCTCATCCATCAATATGTAAATATGCGTGCTCATATATCTTCATGAGACGTTACTTATTATATTTTACTATACCTTGAAATTAATTCAAGTATTTTGTCCATATATTGTAAAAATTTTTTTTATTTTTTTTGATATGCAGAAACAAGGGCAAGCCGCCCTACATAGTATAAACCATAACCAATAACAAATTTGGAGGCTATACTATGAGTGATTTAACAGCTACACACTGCGGATGCGAGGCTAACAACAATTCTTGCTGCGGTTCCTTCCTCTGGATTCTCATCCTGCTCTTCTGCTGCAACGGAAATCATGACGGCTGCGGATGCGGCAACGGTATCTTAGGCGGTATGAACTCCGGATGCGGATGCGACAGCATCATCTGGATCATTCTGTTGCTCTGCTTCTGCGGCAACAACAATTCCTGCTGCTAATCCAACTCCGGCACATCTTGAAAATAGGCTCTTATGAGCCTATTTTCTCTTAAAGGCCTGCAACCGGAAACTGGGTATATTTCCGTTCTGCGCTACATAAGATTAAGAAAACAAAAGGGGTAAAAGGATTTCTATGGAAAAACAGGAACATGACAGGATCAGTGCTTTTGACAGCTTGTATACAACCAATCATATCCAGATCATGAAGATCCTGCTGCCTTATTTTGACCATCCTCTGCACAGCCGGCTGGCCGTATACATCAAATATCTGGAATTCCAGTATGCGCTTTCCTGCTGCGGATCACACTCCCACGAGCTGTATGGATGCTCTCCCGGCAGGGAGGACTTTAATGCAAACAGCATCTGCGCGGAAATCCTGCCCTTCTGCACCAAGGAAGAAAAGCATCAGATCGAGCAGGCTGCCGGTCTGATGCGCTCTATGGAAACATTCAGAGAAATCAGCGCTGCCATGGAAATGTTCAAAAATATTTCTCCCGACTTCCTGTCGGATCTTTCTCCGAATCTTTTTCAGGAGGGCTGCAGCAGCGGCCAAGCAGCTCCCGGCAATATGACGGATTTACTTATGAATATGCTCTCACCGGAGCAAAAGGCCATGTTTGAAATGTTTGGAGGTAACGGTGCACATGATTCAAAATGAATGGATGAACGACCCCTTAGTTGCTGGAATAGACAGAGAAAAGCTGGAATTTCTCCAGCTGCTGGTCTTTGAAGGTCAGAAGCTCAGCAAGGAACAGCTGGTACCTTTTCTTATGTCAGTTGCCCAAAAAGGGAAATCCCGAAATATTTCCTTTGATGACGGTGAAATAGACGCAATCGTGACCGTACTGCGAAAGCACTCCTCTCCCGAGGAAATCGAAAAAATCAACAAGCTGATGTCCATGAAAAGAAAAAACAGGCTCTGATATTTTGAGGATAGCCCGCACAGCTATCCTCATCCGCTTTTCAGTCTTTCATTACAACATTGACCAGTCTGCCAGGCACGTAGATTTCCTTTACCACTGTTCCCGTCAGTTTATCCCTTACAGCCTCTTTTCCTGCAGCGATTGCAGCTTCCTTGTCCATATCCCTAGGAATCTGAAGAGTCGCCTTCACCTTCCCATTGATCTGAACCGCAATCTCCACAGAAGCCTCTATGGTTTTTGCCTCATCATACTCCGGCCAGGCGGTCTGATATAACTTCCCATCAAAGCCTGCCCGCTCCCACAGCTCCTCTGTGATATGAGGGGCCACCGGATTCAGCAGGGTAAGCAGGGTTCTGAACTCTCCCCTTGTCACAGCATTCCTTTTATAAAAGTCATTGATCAGAGCCATCATAGCCGCAATGGCTGTATTGTACTTCAGGCTCTCAAAATCGCTGCTCACCTTCCTGATCGTCTGATGCATCCTTGTCTCCAGCTCTGCACTGTAGCCCTCTTCCTCTGTCAGGATGTCCTGAAGCTTCCATACCCTTTCCAGAAAACGGCGGCATCCCTTTACACCGTCATCCGACCAGGCGGCGCTCAGTTCAAAGGCTCCTATGAACATCTCGTAGGTACGCAGGGTATCTGCCCCATAGTCCCTCACGATATCGTCGGGATTCACCACATTTCCTCTGGATTTACTCATCTTCTCCCCATTGGAGCCCAGAATCATGCCGTGGGAGGTTCGTCTCTGATAAGGCTCCGGACAAGGCACTGCCTTTTCATCATAGAGGAATTTGTGCCAGAATCTGGAGTACAGAAGATGAAGGGTAGTATGTTCCATGCCTCCATTGTACCAGTCCACCGGCAGCCAGTATTCCAAAGCCTCCCTGCCTGCCAGCGCCTGTGTATTTTTGGGATCGGTATAGCGCAGGAAATACCAGGAGGACCCTGCCCATTGGGGCATGGTATCGGTCTCTCTTCTGGCCGGCCCGCCGCAGCAGGGGCAGGTCGTATTGACCCAGTCAGTCATGGCTGCCAGCGGGGATTCCCCATTGTCTGTAGGCATATAGCTTTCCACCTCAGGAAGCTCCAGCGGAAGCTGACTTTCATCCAGGGGCACAAAGCCACATTTTTCGCACTGCACAATGGGGATAGGCTCTCCCCAATAGCGCTGCCTGGAAAACACCCAATCTCTCAGCTTAAAATTGGTCTTGGGCGTACCGATTCCCTTCTCCTCAAGAAACGCTATGATTTTTTTCTTGGCGTCTGCCACACCCAGTCCGTTTAGAAAGTCAGAATTCACCAGCGTTCCTTCTGCCACATCAGTATACACGGCCTCCTGTACGCTGACAGGACTGCCGGCTACCACCTCCACAATAGGAAGCCCAAATTTTTTTGCAAATTCCCAGTCTCTTTCATCGTGGGCCGGAACAGCCATGATGGCACCCGTCCCATAGCTCATGAGTACATAATCAGAGATCCAGATGGGGATCTCCCTGCCGTTGACCGGGTTCACTGCCTGCAGTCCGTCAATGGCCACCCCCGTCTTATCCCTAGCCAGCTCAGTACGTTCAAAATCCGACTTTCTTGCAGCCATTTCACGATAAGCCGCCACCTCATCCCAATTTTTTATCTCAGACCTGTACTTATCAATGATAGGATGCTCAGGCGACACTACCATATAGGTCACACCGAAGAGGGTATCCGGCCTGGTTGTGTATATCCTCAGCTTCTCGGCTTTATCTCTGACAGCAAAGTCCACCTCAGCTCCCTCCGACCTGCCGATCCAGTTCTTCTGGGACACCTTTACTCTTTCCACATAGTCCACTCCGTCCAGATCCTGTATCAGCCTGTCCGCATAGGCAGTAATCTTCAGCATCCACTGGCTCTTTACCTTCCGCACCACCTCAGAACCGCAGCGCTCACATACACCGTTTACCACTTCCTCGTAGGCCAGCCCTACTTTGCAGGAGGTACACCAGTTGATCGGCATCTCACTCGTATAGGCCAGCCCGGCCTTAAAAAGCTTCAGGAATATCCACTGGGTCCATTTATAGTATTCGGGATCGGTAGTATTGATCTCCCTCTCCCAATCAAAGGAATAGCCCAGGGCATGCAGCTGTCCCTTAAAGCGCTCCACATTATTCCTGGTTACAAGCTTGGGATGGATATGATTTTTAATGGCATAATTCTCCGTAGGAAGCCCGAAGGCATCCCAGCCCATGGGATACAATACGTTAAAGCCCTGCATCCTCCGCTTCCTTGCTACGATATCCAGCGCAGTATACGGCCTGGGATGCCCCACATGAAGCCCCTGTCCCGAAGGATAGGGAAACTCTACCAACGCGTAATATTTGGGCTTGGAGTAATCCTCAGAGGCTGCAAATGCCCTCTCATCGTCCCACACCTTCTGCCACTTCTGTTCCACCTCTCTGTGATTATATGGTTCTGCCATGTCTGTGCCCATTGCTCCTTTCCACTTCATACAAATATTCCTAATTCTATCCCTTTTCCCGGTATCTGTCAAGTTTGGTACCCTGCCTAAACAGGGGAGCATGCCCATACTGCCGGCCATGGCCGGTCTTCCATACATTAAAAGATTGCCCAGTAAGCGGTATCCCCCTCAATGACCAGCTGCTCAGAGGCATCAAAATAGTCCCAGTTTTTCCCTTCAAAGCAGCGCTTATAAACCTCCTGATCCATAGCCACCTTTTCAAAGTTTCTTCCGCTTACCACATTGACCAGGGTGTTGCTTACCGTCCCCAGGGCCCTCTCATTGATCTGATCTGTTTTATAGGAAACATTGTTGTAGCTGAAGGGACAGTCTGTATCGTTGACCACTGCCAGCTTCTCCACCCTCTGCCCTGTCCGCTCTTCGTATTCTGTTATCTTCTCATAGACCATCATGGCATAGGTTTCATCCAGAGTATTGCTGATCATATGGTTGGCCACGATGATATTGCAAAAGAAAATCTGTATCAGAACATATCCGCAGACCACATAGCACAGGGCTGCCCTGAGCCTCTCCCGGCTGCACCAAAAGGCAAGCAGCAACAGCATGGACTGGGCTGCATAAAAAGCACAGATGAATCTCGGGTAGGTCCTGGTGTCATGCTGTATCATGGGCAGGATGTAGACCATGAGGAACATGGCTGCTGTAAGCAGCAAAAAATAACCTGCAGGCCCATACTTCCTCTCCCTCAGACATTTCCACAAAACTATGCCGGATCCAATCAGGGTGACAGCCAGGGGCAGCCCCACTCCGGGCAGGAGCTCCCTGCTGTGAATCAGGATCCGGCCAAAATCCTGCAGGCAGATTTCCGCCTTTTCCCACAGATTGCCCACATTGACGGAACGGCCCGCCTCCGCCACCAGTCCCAGCCTCTCCAGCAGACCCAGGCTGAGCACATTCAACACACCGGAGCCTACAGTAAGCATCCCGCAAAGCAGCTCCTGCCAAGCCGCCCTGCCTGTGAGCCTGCACTCATTGTCAAGAAAGATCCAGGCAGACAGCAGGATGGCTCCATAGATCACCGCCGCCTGATACTCCATGGTAGACAGGAAAAAAAAGAGAAAGGACAGCCCATACCTCTTTTTGCAAAAGGCCCGCGCCCCCAGAGAGGCCAACAGATACGCCATGCCGAACATCAGGGCGCACTCCCCGAACATAAAGGCTTCTGCAAACAGCACATTGACAAACAGCAGGGAGGTCAGCCCCAGCCAGGCCAGCCTCTCCCGGATGTCTGCCTCCCTGCCCCGGACTGCCCTCATATATCCAAAGCCTGTCTTTTCTTCAAAACAGGTCTGTATGATGCACAGGGACAGAGCCAGAAGCAAAAGCTCTGCCAGGACTGTGACTCCTGTATGATCTGTGGTGGACAGACCGGCCTGATAGAGCAGGAAGTCCTGGAGGGCATTCAAATACCGCCCATGCTGTATCATAATATCTATATCTGTTCTGGTCTGCGCCATATGGGTCAGGGTGTCACAGTTAAAGGCCCTCCGGAGCAGACCTCCCCAAGCCAGCACCAATACTGCAAAATTGAGCAGATACCGATTCATATGTTCCTTAAATATTTCCTTATTCATCATTCATCCCACGCTCTGGTATATCTCCTTTTTACAGGTAATCTCATTGTATGATGGCTCTCACCTGATGCAGGCCATAGCCCTCTGCATACTTCAGCCTTATGCTGTCTCCCTCCTGGTATTTTACAATACTGATGAGGGCCGTATCTGAGAGATCCAGATCAAAGATATCCTCATGGTTTTCCAGACAGATATAATAATGAGTGGTTCCCTCCAGCACAACAGGAGCTATGCTTTTGATCCTTCCGGTTACATCCTTATAAAGCGCTGCATTTTCTGAAACGATCCCGTTAGTATTTAGCAGCTGGGTGTAGTTTTTCTCGCATTCCTGCACCGTATCTCCTATGGCCACCCACTGATACTTCTGCACATTCACCATAGCATATTTTTTTACCAGGCCCGCCGCATCCTTCAGTGCCATAAAATAAGTTGGTTCGTCTGCAATATTCAAAAGCAAGGGAAAAGTGGCCTTATACCCCAGGTTCTGTACCTGCCCCTCCGCAGATGACATGGCAGAATCCTCAATGGCCCCCTCCACTCTGTAGTACCTGGTCTCCATGGTTCTCTGGTTCATCAGCACAAAGCCCACATTGGACTGATCCCCATTGACGCTGGTGACACCTGTATATACCCATACATCATCATCCAGGGCGATATAATTATAGCCGTTGGTGGACTGGAGGCAGTCCTTCTGCCCAAGGATGGAGTTCAGATAACCGTTTTTCAAAATGCCGGAATAGTCATACAGCCTGGTGAGGAGCTCCGCAGAATGTACCTTATCAATCCATTGGGGCACATCCTTCAGGTCATAATCCACACAGTCTCCTGTAACAGCATTGCAGAGTACTACCCTTCCCACCGTCTGTCCCCCGAAAAGACCAATGTTGAACTTCTTTACCGGACACACCCAGTAGGGTGTCCCCTCCTCATCAATTTCAAAAAAAAGCTGATCATCGAAAATATAGGTAGGGAAGCGGAACCTCAGATGTCTGTACAGGTTTCTGTTAAAATACTCCGACTTGGAATACCTGATACCCTCCTCCAGCTTCACGCATTCCGTATTCTGGGTAGTCATGTCGATAAGAATATAAGCAGGGATCCCTTCTCTCTGGTTGGTCAGCCATTTAATGGGGCTGGCATATACCAGGGGCGTCACACGAACCGGCACCCCGTTATAGTTAATCTGTGTATAGTCCTCAGCCACTTCGAACTGGGATACCATCTCCACCATACTGCCCATCTTGCGGTTTCCCAGGAGAGACGCGGATTCCTTATCCAGAAGAGGGATGGTGTGATAGTCTACCTCCTTTATGTCGGCCGCAAACTCTCTCTCCTGTATGGTCAGCAGAGCCTGATATCTCTTTGCGTTGACAATGGGGGAGGAAAGGAGGCTGCCCACCAGGTATACAGCTACTGTCAGCAGAAGAAGGGCACCGATCAGCTTGATTCCCTTACTCTTTTTGATATCCTCTCCCAGCCGCAGTCCCAACTCCCCATCCCTCCGCAGACATTCTTTCCCCCCCTTCTTTGCTGCATATGCCAGCAGAAGCACCATCAACAGGGTTATCATAAACATCCAGAAGCCTGCGGAGTGAATGTTTATAGCGGGCAGAGCGATATAATAATATAGAAATGCCGCCGTCAATCCTGCCAAAATAATAATCAGATTCCTTAAGCCTTTTTTCATCCCTGTTACCTAACTCCTTTATCATTGTATTTAAAGTATGGACGAGAAATGCAGAAGCTCCCTGCATCACTCTCTGGTATTATATCTTTTTCAGGCTCAAAATACAAGTAAAACAGGATGTCGCAGTATCTGTTTCCACCTGCGGCATCCTGTCCGTTTATTGGCCGTCTATTCTTCACTGCCCTCGGCAACCTTGGCCGCCCTGGCAGCCACTTCCTTCTCCTGTACCTCTGCCGGCGCCTGCTCATATCTTGCAAACTCGTAGGAGTAGGTACCCCGTCCTCCCGTCATGGAGCGCAGGTCTGTGCAGTAGCCGAAAAGTCCCGTCATCGGGATATCTGCCTCTATCACCTGCTTTCCTCCTGCCGGATTCATGCCCAGCACCCTTCCTCTCCTCTTGTTCAGATCGCCCATTACATCACCGGTATAGGCATCCGGCACGGTCACTTTTAAGGAAGCTATCGGCTCTAAAAGCACCGGCCCCGCTTCCATAAAGCCCTTTTTAAAGGCCTGGATGGTAGCCATCTTAAAGGCCATCTCAGAGGAGTCCACCGGATGATAGGAGCCATCGTATAAAACCGCCTTTACCCCCACTACCGGATAGGCTGCCAGAGGCCCCTTCAGCACAGACTCCTGAAGCCCCTTCTCCACAGCCGGGAAGAAATTTTTGGGCACTGCCCCTCCCACTACCTCCTGCTCAAACTCGTAGGGCTTCTCCAGGTCTCCCGAAGCAGAAAACCGAATCTTTACATGGCCGTACTGCCCGTGGCCGCCGGACTGCTTTTTATACTTATATTCCACATCAGAATTTTTCCTGATGGTCTCCCGGTATGCCACCTTTGGCCTGGTTAGCTCTATCTCTACTTTATACTCATTTAAAAGCCTGCTGGCTATGACCTCCAGGTGCAGGTCGCCCATGCCGTAGATCAGTGTCTGCTTATTTTCTGCATCGTTGACCACCTTTAGAGTGAGATCCTCATGCATCATCTTCTGCAGGGACTGGGAGATCTTATCAATGTCCGCCTTATTCTTTGCCTTGTAGCGCATATAGGTATAAGGGGTGGAAATCTCCGCCCTGCCATATTTGATGGGGGCTGCCTTAGTAGAAAGGGTGTTGCCCGTCCTTGCCCCTGTCAGCTTGGCAATGGCACCGATGTCTCCCGCATGCAGCTCCTTGACCTCCATCGGCCTGCTGCCCTGCAGCACATACAGCTTGCTGACCTTTTCCTCGATATCCTTGTCACTGTTATATATCATGTCGTCTGCCTTCAACACGCCGGAGCATACCTTTACCAGGGAATACTTTCCGATGAAGGGATCCACTATGGTCTTGAAGACATAGGCTGATTTGGCCTTTGCAAAGTCATAGTTGGCCTCAAAGATCTCGTTGGTCTTCAGATTGATGCCTGCCATTTCCCTGTTCTCAGGACAGGGCATGTATTTTACGATATCGTCCAGCAGGGTATAGATCCCCTGGCACAGCAGGCTGGAGCCCATGGTCATGGGGACGATGGCACCATCCATCACGTTGGTGCGCAACGCCGCCCTGATCTCAGCCTCTGAAAAAGTCTCACCTCCAAAGTAACGCTCCATAAACTCTTCACTGGTCTCTGCTACCGCCTCCATCAGGGTATCCTTGCAGATCTGCAGGTTGGCCCTGCTGTAATCCGGCACCTCACACTCTTCCACATTCTTGCCCTGCCACCGGAAGCCGTTTTCTCCGATCACATTGATGTATCCCACAAACTTCTCATTTTCCCTGATAGGCAGATGAAAGGGGGCCATCTTCTTGCCGTAGGCATTGGTCATATCCTCCACCACCTGACGGAAGGATGCATTATCCACATCCATATCCGTTACAAAGACAAATCGGGGCAGCTTATGCTTTTCGCACAGCTCCCAGGCCTTCTCCGTACCCACCTCCATTCCGGCCTTTCCGGATACAACGATGATGGCTGCATCTGCCGCGCTTACTGCCTCCTCCACCTCTCCTGCAAAATCAAAAAAACCGGGTGTATCCAAAATATTTATCTTCACCCCATCCCACTCGATGGGCACCACCGATGTGGAGATGGAAATCTGCCTCTTCTGTTCTTCCTTTCCAAAATCACTTACTGTATTCCCATCGGCCACCTTCCCCATCCTGGATGTAATACCCGATAAATATGCCATTGCCTCAACCAGGCTTGTTTTGCCGCATCCTCCATGTCCAAGCAACACTACGTTACGAATCTTGTCAGTTGTGTAAACATTCATACAAATTCCTCCATCTTATGCTGTTTTTGGGTATTATATCCTGGCCATGAAGAGAATTAACTAACAGCCTTAAAACCCATGTGTATATTTTACTAAAATTTAAGTGTATTTACAAGTAAAATCCAACAACTTACACACATTTTTCTTACATTGACTTTCGCGCGTTGAAGTGGTATATTGTGAATGTTCCAAACAAAAAAATTGACTGCTCATTTATATGCAGAAAGAGGTACAGATTATGATTATCGTGATGAAACCGGGGGCTGAACCCCGGAATATCAAGGCAGTTCTCTCCTTCGTGGAAAAAAACGGGCTGCAGACCCACCTTTCCCGGGGGGAGGAGGTCACCATCATTGGTATTGTCGGTGATAAATCCAAGCTCCCCACAGAGAATCTGATCAGCTTCAAGGACGTGGACCATGTTGTGCCTGTAACCGAAAGCTATAAACTGGCCAATAAAAAATTCCATCCTGAGCCTACGGCCGTAAAAGCAGGCAGCACCTCTGTGGGGCCCGGCACCATGACCATCATGGCAGGTCCCTGTGCCGTAGAATCAGAGGAGCAGCTTATGACCATCGCCCGTGCCGTAAAGAAATCCGGCGCTTCCTTCCTCCGGGGCGGGGCCTATAAGCCCAGAACCTCCCCCTATTCCTTTCAGGGGCTGGAGGCGGAGGGACTGCGCTACATGCAGGAGGCCGCAAGGGAAACCGGCCTGGCTACTATCTGCGAGGTAGTCAGCCAAGAAGCCATAGAGGCTGCCTCAAAATATGTGGACATGATCCAGATCGGCGCCAGAAACATGCAGAACTTCATCCTCCTGAAGGAAGCCGGCCGCTCCGGCATGCCCGTTCTCCTCAAGAGGGGACTCTGCGCTACCATTGATGAGTGGCTCAATGCTGCTGAATACATCATTGCAGAGGGCAATCCCAACGTGGTATTATGCGAAAGGGGCATTCGTACCTTCGAGACAGCAACCCGGAATACACTGGATCTGAGTGCAGTTCCGGTCTTAAAAGAAAAGACCCACCTGCCGGTCATCGTGGATCCCTCTCATTCCACAGGAGCCTACAAATATGTGCCCCCCATGGCGAAAGCAGCCGTTGCCTCCGGGGCAGACGGCCTGATGATCGAGGTGCATGACAATCCCTCCTGCGCACTTTCCGATGGCCCCCAGTCCCTCACCTTTGAAAACTTTGACAGGCTCACCGGGGAACTGGCTCCCTTCTGTGAGCTGGCAGGACGCCCGCTGATAAAATAAGGCTGCCTGAAAAGGATTTGATGAAAAAGGATGAATTTATGAAAACACAGACCATCGGCTTTATCGGCCTGGGACTGATCGGAGGCTCTATCGCAAAGGCCCTCCGTTCAGCCCTGCCCCATATCCGCATTCTTGCATACGATACAAATACAGATACCCTGTCACTGGCTCTGCAGGAGGGCGTGGCTGACCAGATCACCTCTGCGGTGGATGCCTCCTTCTCCTGCTGTGATTATATCTTCCTCTGTGCTCCTGTCTCCGGCAATGGCAGGAATCTGGCCACTCTGTCACGTTTTCTGTCTCCCTCCTGCACTCTCACTGATGTGGGCAGCGTAAAGGGTGGCATTCATAAGCACATTGAGGAGCTGGGGCTTTCCGCTCAGTTCATCGGCGGACATCCCATGACGGGAAGCGAACGCTTCGGCTATCCCAATTCCAAGGCCCGCCTGCTGGAAAATGCCTATTACATACTGACACCTGCCAGGGGCGTATCCGATGAACGTCTCTCTGCCTATAAGGAATTAGTCAGCGTCATGCAGTCCATTCCTCTGGTTATGGAGCCGGAGCAGCATGATCATGTCACAGCTGCAGTCAGCCATCTGCCCCATATCATTGCCTCCTCTCTGGTGAATCTGGTGAGGGACAGCGACTCCCCGGAGGGAACCATGAAGATGATTGCTGCCGGAGGCTTTAAGGATATCACCAGGATCGCCTCCTCCTCTCCCGGGATGTGGCAGCAGATCTGCCTCGCCAATACGGAAAATATTGTACGGCTGCTGGAAAACTACATCGGAGCCCTGCAGGATATCAGGCAAAAGCTATCTGACCGGGATGCCGCCCTGCTGTACCGGTTTTTTGACGATGCCCGCCTGTACCGGGATTCCTTCATCGAAGCCTCCAGCGGCCCCATAAAAAAATGCTACTCCATCACTGTGGACATTGCGGATGAAACAGGTGCCCTTGCCTCTATTGCCACCATACTGGCACTGAATCAAATCAGCATCAAAAACATAGGCATTGTCCACAACAGAGAGCAGGCTGAGGGAGCATTGCGCATTGAGTTCTATGAGGAGGCCGCCATTCAAAAGGCCGCCAATATCCTTACAGGACGCGGTTATATCATCAAATACGAATCAGGAGGAATCCGACTATGTTTTTAGAAAAAGCGAAAAGCCTGAGGGGAGAGATCACCGTACCCGGTGATAAATCCATCTCTCACCGGGCAGTCATGTTCGGTGCCCTTTCCCGGGGACGAACCGAGGTCAGGAACTTTCTGCAGGGAGCAGACTGTCTTTCCACCATCGGCTGCTTCCGGGAACTGGGTATCGAAATCGAAAACAGGGAGGATGTGATCACCATTCATGGCAGGGGACTGGACGGATTGTCAGCACCCTCCCGCATCCTGGATGCAGGCAACAGCGGAACCACTACCAGACTGATTTCCGGCATACTTGCAGCCCAGCCCTTTGAAACCATCCTCACCGGCGACGCTTCTATCCGAAAGCGCCCCATGAGGCGCATTATAGAACCGCTGGCCATGATGGGCGCCGATATAGAAAGTATGGATGGGAACGGCTGTGCACCTTTGAAAATACACGGCACCTCCTTAAAGGGGATCCATTACCTCTCCAGGGTAGCCTCTGCACAGGTGAAATCCGCCGTTCTCCTGGCCGGCCTGTATGCCGAGGGTGAAACCTCTGTTACAGAGCCGGTCCTCAGCCGAAACCATTCGGAAATCATGCTGGAGACCTTTGGAGCCCGGATTAGGGCAGAAGGAAACACGGTAACCATTTCTCCCAGACCCTGTCTGGAGGGCCGAAAAATCATTGTTCCGGGAGACATCTCCTCTGCTGCTTATTTTATTGCCGCCGGCCTTCTCGTTCCCGACTCCGATATTTTAATCCGAAATGTGGGCATCAATCCCACCCGTGACGGGATCCTGCGGGCAGCCAGAGCCATGGGCGGAAAGATCACTCTGCTGAACGAGAAGCATGAGGGAGAGCCTACCGCGGACATCCACGTGGTCTACAGCCCCCTGCAGGGAACCGTGATCGAGGGAGATATCATCCCTGCTTTAATAGATGAGCTGCCTGTCATCGCCGTCATGGCTGCGGCCGCAGAGGGCACTACCATCATCAGGGATGCCGCAGAGCTGAAGGTCAAGGAATCTGACCGGATCCAGGTGGTGACAGAAAATCTCTCCGCCATGGGCTGTGACATCACCGCTACCGATGACGGCATGGTGATCAACGGAGGCAGCCCACTGAAGGGTGCTTCTATCCTGTCCCACAATGACCACAGAATCGCCATGAGCTTTGCCATAGCCTCTCTGATTGCAGAAGGAGAAACAGTCATCAGGGACAGGGAATGCGTGACAATCAGCTACCCTGATTTTTATTCTGATCTGGCATCCTTATGCAGGTAACTGTATATGCAGAAAGCGCCAGAGGGAGCAGCCGTCCTGTCTTACCGGCTGCTCCCTCTGGTTTTCTTTTTGTTTTTTTATGTCCTATTTGTATTTGTTGGCAAAGCGCATCAGCATAGCTGCACATTCTGCCCTGGTAGCCTCACCCTTTGGATCCAGGCGATAGCTGCCATCATCGTTTGGCTTGCCGCTGATCATTTTCACAGCCACGGCCCACCTCATATAGCCGTCTGCCCAGCCGCTGACCTTCTCCACATCGGTGAAGGCATCCAGGCTGGCCGCCTCACTCACATCATATTTGCAGACCCTTTTGGCATATTCGTAAAGCATCTTCGCCATCTGCTCTCTGTTGATATTCTCATTGACGCCATAGTTTCCATCAGAAAAGCCCGTGACGATTCCCTTCTCATTGGCCCAGATTACGGCATCACTGTACCATTTCCCTGCTTTTACATCGTCAAACCTATCGGTGAAGACCACCTTCTCCTGACCGCCCATACGGTGCAGCACAGTGGCGAACATAGCTCTGGTCAGAGAACTGTCCGGATCAAAAAGCTTTGTACCGGATATGCCATTCATGATGCCGTTTTCATAGACATACTTCACACTCTCATATTTCCAGTGGTTTGCTATCACCTCTACATCAGTAAATGGCCAGGGCTTCGGCTTGGGCGGTTCCTCATCTCCTCCCTTAGCTGCAAAGCCTGCACTTACGATCACATCCCCCTCCGGCATACGGAAGCTGTAGCTGCCGTCCGCTTCCCTTATCAGCTCCAGCTCTGCTCCATCCGCAGCTGCTGCAGATATGCTCTCCAGTTCATATCCCTCCGCCGAAGAAACTGTAAGCGTCACCTTCTCTCCCGGTGATGCGGGATTCATGCTGGCAGTCACCCTGCCATTGGCTTCTGAAGGAAGCTGGATGGAATACTGTACCGGCTCAGGCTTCTCATTTTTTATGCTTTCCAGCGCCTGCTCCAGAAGAAGGCAGGCCGCCTCCGCCTCACTGACAGCAGCCTGCATATTGTACCTGACTGCCCTTCCGAACACCGCTGCCTCCAGCAGCTCCTGCTCGGCCCTGCTGTGCACAGTCTCCTGATCCACCCCTTTCTCTGCCAGGATAGCCTCTGCCTCCAGCAGTTTTTCTGCCAGACTGGTTTTGTCTACATTTTCATAGATCAAAAATTCCTGGATCATATAGCCGCTTCCGTTGGATGCCTGACCCTGCAGCTTTACAAACTGTGTTTCAACAGGCTGGTCAAAGGATACCGTTGTGAGGAAATCCTGATTGCCGGTCACAGCCCTTGCCTCTGTAAATGTCCTGCCGTCCTCCGATGTGAGAATCTGGAAATCCCTTCCCTTTCCTCCATAGCGCCACTGGATCTGTACCTGGCTGACTCTTCTTTTTTCACCCAGATCGATGCACAGAGAGCTGTCGTTGTGGTAGCCCTTCCAGTACGAGGCTCTCTCTGAGGTAGCTGTATCCATCTGCGCGGCTGCATCCTCCATCACCTCAAAGGCATCACCGTCTATGGCCTTAAACGCCAACAGTGTCCTGCGCTCCGCATTGTCATAGGGATCTCCGGTCTTATAGGAGGTTCCTCCGGCATGGGTATTCTGGGCTACATTGACCATATTGGCCAGTCTTTCCGAGGCACCCTCACAGTAGGCTGCCGCCTCCTCTGCGGAGAATGCCCTATTGTACACCTGCAGACGAGCCATCTCTCCATGAAGCCCCTCACCTATTTTTTCCAGCGGAAGGGGGAAGGAGGAGAAAAGGGTTGTAATGGCTCCCGGCGCCAGCCCATCCTGATTTTCCTTCTGAGAAAGGAAGGTCTGCAGCTCTCCGTTTACATACAGCCTGGTACCCTGGAAGGTTCCTACCAGCATGATTTTCACTGCAGTGCCGTCTGCTGGAATCTGATAGCCAAGGTCACGGGTGAAATAATTTACGTCCGCTGACAGTTCCCCGTCCGCTGTGCCTTTGACCTGCAGACGGCCATCATAGCCGGATAATATGGAGGATTCTCTCGTATTCCTTTCTCCCTCCTCCTGGCTGATCCGCAGCTCAAAAGCCACACTGTAGGGATAGCAGAGCGTCTTCAGAGGTGTGGTGATCTTTCCTCCCTGCAGGGTAAGGAAACCGTCCTCCGATACCTCTCCTGCTGTCTCCAGGGTGCCGTCATAGCCATTGCCGCTGGTATCATAGACCGTCCTGCCATCCGCTGAAAGGTTCTCAAAGTCATAGTCCAGCACCAATGAGCTCTTGGATGCCACTTCCATGGCAATCTCTGTGCCCGGTCCCTCTGCCAGACGGCTGGCTCTCAGCTCAAAGTTCTGGAAGGTATCCTCCTCTCCGGTGCCGTCCCAGGTCTTTTCACTGATGATGGAAACAGCACGGAGCACTCTCTGGTGAACATCTGCTTCGGTCATACCCTCCTGGCTCTGATCTCCCCAGATCACCGCCTTTGCTCCCAGCAGATTGGGCTCGCCCAGCAAGGTATCCGTATTGCCTCCGAATATAGCAGGGTTCCAATCATTAAACAGATATTCTGCATTGGGCACATCCCTCTGATCCCTTCCGGGATTTCCGTACACAAAAGCGTCCCTGCAGTTTACCACTCCATAGCCCTCCTGCACCCTCTGCTTGGCGTTGTCATAGTTGGAGTGCCAGATATCCAGCTGATAATGCTTCGCCAGATCCACCTCCGGAAAGAGGGTACCGGCGGTAGAAAACATGCTCGTTCCCGCTCCCCACATACGGAGCTGAGTCTCCTCACCCAGATTTCCCTGGATCACCTGCCTCATGCTCTCTGCAAACCTGGCAAAGCTGTCCTTGGGGCCATGATCCCAGTATTCGTCTGCACCGATATGTACCAGATCTCCGCTGATAACCGGATCCGTGCCTTCTGTATATTCGTTCCACAGCGTTTGGGCAAACTGCAGCGCCCTGGCTGAATTGCTTCCGGCCAGATCCAACAGCTCCAGGCCGCCCTGGGTGTTTACTCCGCTTCCGGTATAGTGGATGCCTCCCTCCAGCCAATCAATATGATCCGGGTTTTCCTTAGCATACTTATTATAGAGCAGGGAATGGCCCGGCAGGTCAATCTCTGTCAGAAGGTACATCCCATTCGCCTCACAGAGCTCACTGAATTCTTTCCACTGCTCCTTTGTATAATGAGGATTTCCCTGATAATCCGCATTGTTCAAATAATAATCCCTGTTTACAAGATCTGCAGGGATCCCCGCCTTCTTCACCTCTGAGGTGAGGGAAGGGAAGCTTTCGGATTCCAGCCTGTGAAAGCCCATATGGGTCTCCTCACTGGCTGTATTGGTATTGGTATTGTCATTGTCATTGATATGCAGATGGAATTCGTTCATCTTATACCAGAGCATGATCTTTACATAGTCCTGAAGCTGCTGGTAACGGTAGGGAGTACGCGCCACATCCAGCATCAGCCCTCTCACCTCATAAGCAGGATAGTCCCTGATCATCCCCTTTGGAACCGCTCTCTTATCCTCAGCCTGATAAAGAATCTGCTCTGCCGTAATGGTTCCATAGAGACAGCCCTTATAGGAGGGTGCATAGATGTGAAGCCCTTCCTCATTGGTCACCATCACATAGCCTTCCTCCCCTACCTCATAGGTGTCAGCAGTCTGGGACTCTATGTAAATATCATTTGGACCGGTGGGTGCGGTACCGGAGCTTACGGTCAGATCCAGTCCGCTGATCTCCAGAAGATCCTCCTTCATATGGGCTGCAGCCTGTTCTATTCCCACCCCGCCCCTGTCATTATAGATAATTTTGGAGTCCTGCGTGAGAACAAACTCTCCCCTGTAGCCATGCCACTCCTGGAGCGAAGGGATCACCTCCGGCTTGGCATTGGAGGAAACCTCCTGGAGGCCGAATTCCGTACCGTAGGCTGCTCTGTTGTCAGGGATCAGAATCTCCAGATTTTTCTCCGCATAATCCGCAGGATCCAATTGATTTTCCGCCCGGATCAGCAGCGTCACCCGGCGTTCTCCGATATTACGGCCGGTCAGTCTGCCCTCGTTGTCCACTACCCTTTCCTGGCTGCTGCCCTTTACCCGGATGCTGACGCCCGGCGTACTCTCACTGCCTGCTATCCTGATCCGGTTATTTTCCACAGTCAGGCTCTGGGCCGTGATGCCGGCCAGTACAGCATTCACATCCACATTGACACTGGTATCGAAGATCTCTATCTCCCTCAGATTGATATTGTTGCCCGGTGCCTGTGCATTTACCTTTTCAAAATACACCAGCACATATCTCTGCAGCTTTTCCCCCGACAGGGCCGGTGTGGTATTGGCTGCTATGGTGTCGCTGTTCTCTGTGGAATTGGCTATATCCTGAGCTGCTCCATCAGGCTGGGTTCCATTCTGTACAAACCCATTGTAGGAAGCCCTGCTGACGGTAGCCAATACGGTGGGAAACTGCGCCAGATCCACGGTGCCCCCGGATGTGAGGGAGGAGGAAGCTGCCGTCCTGATCTCATACTTCATGGGCCATACCTTGACATTGAACCAGAGCTTGATAGCCTGGATATCTATGGGCTGGGCATCTGCCCCCCTGTCAATCAGCAGCCACTGGGCTGTCTGTGCCTCCTCATCCTTTTCCGTGGAGGAGCCCCAGTCTTTCATATTTGCCGAGTTCCACTGGCTGTTCTGATTGCTGATACCGTCCACAACCAGCTCCGGGCCGCAATTATTCTGAACAGATGATGCAATTACTGACTTTCCCCTCACCACGTTAGTGCCGGAAATGACCACTCCGGCTGACTTCACATTCAGCTCTGTGTCCCCGCTTCTGTCTGAAATCTCTGTCTGTCCCGCTTCTCCTGCATATACCGGACTGCCCGATATGCCCACTGCCATAGCTGCTGCCAGCAGGAGGGCCATCACTTTCTTTAGACGTAACCTCATACATTAACCTCCTATTTTTCATACCTTCAACCATAAAATCCAAAGAGCAGCCAGACTGCCTAATGCCTGACTGCTCTCTTTTGCCCTATAGACCGAAGCAACCTGCTTAAACGGGATAAGCCCCATTCTTTGTATCAGCCTGTGTCATATCCACCTTTTGCTGCTGTGCCTGGCGATACTTAAAGAAATCTGTAGCCACCTGAGGGAACAGGGCATAGGACAACACATCCTCATCCTGCTGCTTCCATTCTTTCATCTCTGCCTCCAGCTTGCTCAGCTCATTTTCAATCAGATCAGCCGGACGGCAGGTTATTCTCTTTTCACCGGGAATCACCTTGTCTATAATCTTCTGGTTCATCGGTTTAACCGTCTGTCCATACTCTCCCCGAAGCACCGCCTTCGTCTCCTTGGTAGCCATCTTGTACCGTTCGCCCATCAGTACGTTGAACACTGCCTGCGTACCCACGATCTGAGAGGAAGGCGTAACCAGGGGCGGCTCACCCAGATCCTTTCGCACCTCAGGAATCTCCTTCAGCACATCGTAGTATTTATCCTCTGCATTCTGTTCCTTGAGCTGGCTCACCATGTTGGAAAGCATACCGCCCGGCACCTGGTAAAGAAGTGTCTTGATATCCACACCCATAACCTTGGGATTGAGAAGCCCGTTAGCCAGACATTCATCCCTGTAAGGCCTGAAATAGTCTGCAATCTCCGCCAGAAGATTCTGGTCGTAGCCTGTATCATAGGGTGTTCCCTTAAAAGTCTCCACCATAACCTCTGTTGCAGGCTGTGAGGTACCCAGAGCAAAGGGAGAAATCGCACAGTCGATCACATCCACACCTGCCTCTACAGCCTTCAGGTAGGTCATGCTTGCCACACCGGAGGTGTAGTGTGTATGAAGCTGGATCGGAAGCTTGGTTGCCTTCTTCATGGCAGTGATCATCTCTGTGGCCTTATAGGGCACCAGCAGGCCTGCCATATCCTTGATGCAGATGGAATCCGCTCCCATCTCTTCAATCTTTTTCGCCATATCTACCCAGTAGTCCAGCGTATAGGCATCACCCAGGGTATAGGAAAGAGCAATCTGCGCATGGCCTCTTCCCTCTCTCTTCTTGATATTGTTGGTAGCCTTAACAGCCTCCTGCAGATTGCGGAGATCATTCAGGCAGTCAAAAATTCTGATGATATCAATGCCGTTGGCAACGGATTTCTCTACGAAATAATCTACCACATCGTCCGCATAGGGTCTGTAGCCTAAAATATTCTGTCCCCTGAAGAGCATCTGAAGCTTGGTATTCTTAAAGCCGTTCCTCAGCTTTCTCAGCCTCTCCCAGGGATCCTCCTTCAGGAAACGCAGGGAAGCGTCAAAGGTAGCCCCTCCCCAGCATTCTACTGCATGATAGCCCACCTTATCCATCTTATCCACGATGGGAAGCATCATTTCGGTAGGCATTCTGGTTGCAATCAGGGACTGATGAGCATCACGGAGAACGGTTTCCATAATTCCAATCGGTTTTTTTGCTTGTTGTGCCATTTCATATTCCTCCTGTCAATTTTCTGTTAAAATACTCCAAACACTGCCATAAAAGTACCTGCTGCTACTGCAGTACCGATCACTCCGGCAACATTAGGCCCCATTGCATGCATGAGCAGAAAGTTCGTAGGATCCGCTTCCGCTCCCACCTTCTGTGAAACCCTGGCTGCCATGGGAACCGCAGACACACCTGCAGAACCGATCAGAGGATTTACCTTTCCATGGGTAATGATACACATCAGCTTTCCAAAGAGTACACCTGCAGCCGTACCAAAGGCAAACGCAATCAGGCCCAGGGCTACGATTTTCAGAGTATCTATGTTAAGGAAGGCTTCCGCACTTGTAGTAGCGCCCACAGAGGTTCCAAGCAGGATAACAACGATATACATAAGGGCATTGGATGCCGTATCTGTGAGCTGCCTTACCACGCCGGACTCCCTGAACAGGTTTCCAAGCATCAGCATACCTACCAGAGGAGCCGTGGTTGGAAGAATCAGAGACACAACGATGGTAACAATGATGGGGAACAGAATCTTCTCCAGCTTGGAAACCGGACGAAGCTGTGCCATCTTGATCTTTCTTTCTTTTTCCGTGGTCAGCAGGCGCATGATAGGCGGCTGGATGATGGGCACCAGTGACATATAGGAATATGCTGCCACTGCGATAGGCCCAAGAAGCGCCGTCTGCTGCAGCTTGCCTGCCAGGAAAATGGAGGTAGGACCGTCAGCACCGCCGATGATGGAAATTGCTGCCGCTGCCTTGTCGTTGAAGCCTAGGGCAATGGCGCCAAAATAAGCTGCAAAGATACCGAACTGGGCTGCCGCACCCAGCAGGAAGCTCTTAGGATTGGCGATCAGCGGACCAAAATCCGTCATGGCACCCACACCCATAAAAATCAGGGAAGGAAGGATCGCCCACTCGTCCAAGAGATAGAAGTAATAAAGCAAACCGCCGACTCCGTTAGGAGATTCTTCCGTCGACATCATGATATCGGGATAGATATTGACCAGCAGCATACCAAATGCTATCGGAAGCAAGAGCAATGGCTCAAAGCCTTTTGCGATAGCAAGATAAAGAAATACACAAGCCACTGCAATCATCAGGTAGTTTCCCCAGGTAAGATTGAAGAAAGCCGTCTGATGCACCAGATTGTCTAATGTATTTACTATATAATCCATTAGTTTGACCTCCTGTTGTAATTAACAAATGCCCCCTCTGCAGGCATGGTTTAGTTTAATGTTGCCAGCAGTGCTCCTGCTTCCACTGCATCACCAACAGATACGTCAATACTTGCTACCGTACCATCCTGAGGAGCAACAACAGGAATCTCCATCTTCATGGCCTCCAGTATAATCACGGTATCTCCGGTCTTTACTGCCTGGCCAACCTTTGCTTCAACTGCAAATACCTTACCGGCTGCGCCGGCCTCTACCTTTATGCTGCCAGCGCCGCCGGCTGCTGCCCTGGGCGCAGGTGCAGGTGCCGCCTTAGGCGCCGCAGGTGCTGCCTTGGGTGCCGCAGGCGCCGCTGCCGGCCTTCCTGCCGATGCGCCCTCCTCTACTACTACATCATATACGTTGCCATTTACGGTAATGGTATAATTTTTCATTCTGATCTTCCTCCTATATTATCCGTTATTCACTCATTTCACTGTTTCTTTATTAAATGATTTTAAAAGGTTCTCCGCTTTCTGATGGATCTGACTACAAATCCGTCTGTGGAGGCAGCCCCTTCGCTTGCTGCGATGGCAGCCGCGATTACTGCTGCCAGCTCCAGATCGTCCTCCTGTCTGGACTGCTCCTCCTGCTCAATAATCTGTGTGATGGTATTGTCTACTGCTGCAGGCTCCTCCTTGGGCTTCCTGGAAAATGCTGCCTGGATCCTGGGAATCAGCCCGAAGCAGCAAATAATCAGACTGATCAGAACCAGAACCAGGAATACGGTTCCCATTCCCAGCAGGGTATTTAAGGCTGCCTTTTCCATCAGCTCTCCAAAGGGGTAAATCACACTGGTGGTAATACTTTTCTCTCTGCCTGTTTCATCCAAAACAATCTCTACTTTGGCATTCCGTTCAGAACCCTCTACTGTTACAACCACATCCACGCCTTCTTCACCTGCTTCAGCGGTTTTATCCAATACACCGATATAATCACCCATATCCCCCATGGCACCTTCCCAGCTGCTGACTGCAGCTCCCACGACAGGATCCTGGGCAAGCTGTTCCTTGAACTCTGCATATGCATCATCCGCACATATCATTGCGATGGAGGTTACAATCTGCTCAGCATATGCCATCGCCTCTTCCTCTGTTATGACGGAAGCAGCCTCACCGTCTCCGGCCTTTTTTTCTCCGCCGCAGGCACTCATGCCGAACATACAGGTAATCATACCTAATACTAATAACCATTTTTTCATATTAAGTATCTTCCTTTCTAAACTGTACCATGTTTTTTAGCAGGACGGCCTTCACTCTTTGTATAAAGCATCTCGAAGGCACCGATCACATATTTTCTGGTATCCTCCGGTGCCACGATCTGATCAACATAGCCTCTCCTTGCTGCACCTGCCGCACTCGTCTGGAGGGCAGCGTATTCCTTTGCACAGGCATCAATGGCCTCGGCCCCCTTGCCGTCACAGATGATCTTAGCCGCCAGCCCGGCATCCATGGTTCCGATTTCCGCATCCGGCCACGCCATGGTAATATCTGCGCCGAGAGCCTTGGAATTCATCGCTACAAAGGCACTTCCATAAGCCATCCGGGTAATCACATTTACCTTGGGAACCGTTGCATTTGCAAATGCATATGTAAGACGGGCTGCTGCCTTTGCAATCCCCTTCTCCGCACACTTGCAGGAGGCATAGCCCTTTACATTGGTAAGGGACAGCACCGGAATGCCGAAAGCATCGCAGAAGCTGATAAAATCTGCGGCCTTGCCGCAGCCGTCAACAGACAGTACCGGGTCAAACCTGTGCGCCACTCCGCCTTCCGCGTCATACACCTCCGTACGATTGGCCACTGCGCCCACAGTAGCGCCATTTAATTTAATAAAGCCGGTCACCATATCTCTGGCATGATTTCTCCCGGTTTCAAAGAAGACGCCATGGTCAGAAATCCTGGAAAGGGCGATTGCAGTGTCTCCTGCACAGTCAGCCAGATCCGCACATACTCTGTTCAGGTCATCCGTGCATTCTTCAAAAGCCATATTGTCCTCATTGTTGGCCGGAAGCATGGATACCAGTTCTCTGATCTGTGCCAGAACAGAGGCTTCATCCGCCACTACGTCCACGATGCCTGCTTCCTCACTCTGGAAAGCTGCGGAAGAGGTGTCGCATTTGGAAATTTCATTGCCGTCGATGGCATTGGGAGAGTTGACAAACAGCTTCGCATTTTTTTCTTCCATAAAGGTAAAATCTGTCAGGCCGGGAAACACAGCAAGTCCTCCGCCGCAGACGCCGAATATGGCCGTAATCTGAGGAATAACTCCGGAGGCATTGGCCTGCCTGAAATAAATCTCACCAAAGGCATTTAAAGCATCGGCAGCTTCCTGCAGTCTGAGCCCTGCAGAGTCGATCAGCCCGATCACAGGTGCTCCTGTTTTCATTGCCAAATCATAAAGATTGGCAATCTTCCTGGCATGCATCTCGCCGATAGACCCTCCCAGTACGGAAGCATCCTGGCTGTAAACATACACAAGATTGCCGTCGATTACTCCATAGCCGGTGATCACACCATCAGAAGGAGTTTCTGTCTGCTTCAGGTTGAAATCTGTGGCTCTTGCCGTAACAAGCGCCCCTATTTCAACGAAACTGTTTTCATCGAGTAAAGCATTGATTCTTTGACTCGCCTGTGAAGTAGTACTCATTTTTTTCAGCCCTCCATTTTATATTAAAAAAATAAAAACTATTTAATGGGGAACCCAGTTCCCCACAATTATTCTCCCGTATTATAACACAAAAGCACAAAATATCATAGAAAAAAAATAATTTTTTTCAACTACAGCGCATATAATTTCCAGACAAAATTGACCATCCAGGAGAAGTTCAGCGCCCCCACATCCGCTTTTGCAACTACCGGATATTTTTTCAGAAGCACCCCCTCCAGGAAGTACTCCACGCTGCCGATCACCGCCCCTTCTTCCACCGGAGCCGTCAGCCTCTCCGGCAGGCTGACCCTCTTCTCCACCTCCTCTCCCTCCCTGAGAAGCACATTCAATTCTCCGGGTTTCCCTTCCTCCAGCCCCACCTCTACACAGGCCTTGCCATAGGGCTTATTATTTTCAGGAATCCCCCCCTCTACAGCCAGCGGCCGGAAGCCCTCCTCCTCATATACATTCCTGTATGCATAATTCTCCAGCCCGTATGCCATCAGCGTCTTCGTATCACTCCATTTGTAGCCCTTGTTGTTGGGCCATCCACAGGCCAGCAGGGCAACAATAAAGGTTCTGCTGTCCCGCTTAAGGGCCCCCACATAGCAATAGCCTGCATTGTTGGTAAAGCCCGTTTTGCCGGACAGAGCTCCTTCCATCATGGACAAAAAAGCGTTGTGGTTGTAGCAGGAATAGCCCCTCTCCCCCTTCAGATCCGTAAAGGAATAGTTCTGGGTTCTGGTTATCTCCAGAAACTCCTCTCTCTTGACGGACTCCCCGATGCAGTACTTCATCATCCGGGCCAGATCTCTGGCAGTAGTGGAGTGCACCCTTGCGTTGCCATCCTCATCGGCAGCGGCGGCATCCAGTCCGTTTGGCGTGATAAAAAAGGTATCCTCACAGCCCAGTTCCCGAGCCTTACTGTTCATCATGCCCGCAAATCCCTCCACACTCCCTCCGATATGCTCTGCGATGGCTGCTGCCGCGTCGTTATGGGATTCCAGCATCAGGGAATACAGCAGATCCTTCAGGCGAAACTGCTGCTCTTTATACATCCCCAGATGCACCTTGGGCTGGGAGGCGGCATAGGAGGAAACAGTGACAGTATCCTCCTGATTCCCCTTTTCCAGCGCCAGGATACAGGTCATAATCTTGGTGGTGCTGGCCATAGGCATCCTCTCCCCCTCATTTTTTCCGAATAAAACACGCCCGGAATCTGCATCCATCAGGACAGCAGAACGGGCGTACAGCTGTATGTTTGTACTATTTTCTTCCTTTCCCCATACCGGCAGCCCCTCTGCTGCCAGCACACCGATGCACAGCGCCAGGATACAAATCAGCCTGACCGGCAGCCTTCCCCTGCTCCTGGCGCCTCTCTTTTTCACTCCATACTTCCCCATAGTCTCTCATCCTATATCCGTTCTTCCCTTAAATATATGCCGGGAGCCGACAAAATAGAAACAAGAGCCTACCCTATATATTCATCTGCAGCTCTGCCTCTGCCTGCTGTCTGAATTCCTCGATCTGCACCGCACTCATCTCCGGCAGATCCGAAAGGGATCGTACCCCGAAGCAGCGCAGAAACTCTTCTGTGGTGCCAAAAAGCAATGGCCGGCCCGGCGCATCCAGCCTACCCACCTCGGCCACCAGATTAAACTCTACCAGACGGTTGACCGCGTGGCCGCTGCTCACCCCCCGGATCCTTTCAATCTCCAGCCGGGTGATGGGCTGCTTATAGGCGATAATGGACAGAGTCTCCAGCAGGGTATCCGTCAGCGCAAACTTCTTTGGCATCTTGGCTATCCTCACCAGATACTCATAAGCCTCCGGCCTGGTACAGAGCTGGACAGCATCCTCCAGCTCCAGCAGGGTGATTCCCCTGCCCTCACTTTCATAGCGGCTCTTCATATCCGACAGCATCACCCTCACCGTCTCAGGCTTCTCCTCCAACACCTCCGCCAGCTTCGTTATTTCCACCGAAGTCCCCATTGCAAAAAGGACAGCCTCCAGTATGGCTTCCTCTTTCTGCCATCTCTTACTTTTCTTCATGATTATGATCCGCTCCCTTTAAAGCCTGGATGTGATCATGATCTCACCGCAGGCCTCCTGCTGCTCGATCGTTATCCGGCCCACCTTCATCATCTCCAGGATGATCAGAAAGGTGACGATGATCTCCATCCTGCTGTGCTGTTTTTCCAGCAGACTGTGAAAGCCGAAGCACCTATGGTTTCTGACATATTCTTCCACATAGGCAGCTTTGGCATCCATATCTATTTCTTCCTTCTCGATCCTGCCGAAGGTGCTCCTGACCGGGTCGATCTTGTCCTCCTGACGTTTTATGAGCATCTGAAAGATCTCATGCAGTCTGCTCAGGCTCACCCCTGCAAGAAGGGCTTCATAGTCCACAGGCTGCCTGTATTCCCGAACCTCCTTCGGCAGCTGCTGTTCTCGGAAGAAGCTGCGGCAGGCTTCCATCTGTCTGTCCTTTAATTCAAAGGACATGTACTTGTACATCTTATATTCCAGCAGCTTCTGTACCAGCTCTGCCCTGGGATCCTCCTCTTCCCCTTCCTCATTGACCTCTCTTGGAAGGAGCATTCTGCATTTGATATCGATGAGGGTAGCAGCCATCACAAGGAACTCACTCATCACATTCATATCTTCCTTTTCCATCTGCCGGATATAGTCCAGATATTGCTCCGTAATCTCTGTAATCGGAATATCATAAATATCTACCTTATTCTTTTCAATCAGGTGCAGCAACAGATCCAGTGGACCTTCAAACACCTCCAGCTTCACCGGAATCGCCATCCCAAGCCCCGCCTTTCTCCGCCTATTCATCTATTGTACCCGGAACCCGGCACAATTTCAAGGGGATTGTTCCTGCCCTGCCTCCAGCCGGAGCACCACCAGCTCACCCGGATTGAACAGCCGGAGCGGAATGGTATGCATGCCCAGCCCCCTGCCCAGTATCATGACAGACTCTCCCTCTTCAAACCTTCCTCCGTCATATTCAGGGAAAAAATGCATCATGGGAGAGATCAGCCCTCCCAAAAAGGGCACCCTGACCACTCCTCCATGAATATGCCCGGACAGCACCAGATCTGCCCCCCAGGCAGCATACTCCTTAAAGTAGTCCGGATTGTGGGCAATCATAAGTTCAAAGCAATCCTTCCTGCTTTTGCCCAGAATGCCCGGCAGGTAGCCTCCATCCATCTTTTTATGCCGGAATCTCTTATAATAGGCCCTGCCGATCTCCAATCCGCAGATTTCTAGGTTGAAGTCCGGCAGAAACACCCTGTCGTTTTCCATGATCCTGACACCGCATTTTCCCAATTCCCTGGTATAGCGGCTGAATCTGTCCTGGTAGGTTTTCCTGCACACCTTCATACGGTACTCGTGATTTCCGATCCCATAATAGACCGGATATTTTTCTGCCAGCCTCCGGATCAGCTCCAGCGCAACAGAGTAGTCCGTCTTTTCCCCATCGGCAGTCAGCATGTCTCCCCCGATCAATATAAAATCCGGAGCAGCCTGGTCTATGGCATGGAGCAGCCTGGCATTGCCTCTGCCGTATTCCTTATTATGAAGGTCTGACAGCATAACCGCCCTGCAGCTCCTGCAGAGCTTTTCAGAAGATACCCTGTACTCTGCAGTGACAAAACGATTGCTGTCCCTGATCAGCGCTGCCAGTATAAACAAAACTCCTGCCACAGCCGCTGTGACCAATATCGTTATTCCCATATCCGGCAAGTCTCCCTCCCCTTCCGCTGCCTGCCCGGCAGCATCTCTGTATCAGCCCTCTGTCATCGGCCGCAGTCAGAACCCGGCCGATGATTAGTTTACCACAAAACCATGTTTTATAAAAGAAAATGATGAAAGGCCTTTCTGAGATAATCTTCATACCCTGCTTTATCAATGCTTTTCGCCGCCAGTATGGATATGCCCCCTATCCGCTCTCCGTTCAGGCGGTAAACAGCCTCACCAACCGGCTGCCCCTCCTCCACCGGTGCCTCCACCGTCTCAGGCAGGCTGATGATCTCTTCTATCTGCGAAAGATTGTTCCCCTTGGTATCCAGATACCTGAACTCTCCTGCAAAGCTCAGATTCACACTATCCTCTACACCTCCCCTGACAGGCTGTGCCGGCAGGGCCTCCTTATTTTCATCCACATAAATATTGCTTACACTATAGCCATAATTCAGCAATGCCATAGCATCCTGAAACCTGACCTTGTTGTCAGGCGCTCCCATCACTACTGCGATCAGGTCGATGCCGTCCTTGCTGGCCGTTGCCGAGAGGCAGTATTTTGCCTTACTGGTAGATCCGGTCTTTAAGCCGGTTGCCCACTCATACTGCCGCAGCAGCTTATTGGTACTGGACAGGGTAAAGGTTGAGCTTCCCTGCCTGGTCGCATGGGTAATATCCTCCATCCAGATCCTGGTATAGTCCAGCACCTCAGGATGCCCGGTTACCAGTTCCCTGGACATAACTGCCACATCCCTGGCAGTGGTATAATGACCGTCGGAATCGCTGAGCCCACAGCAATCCTCAAAATGGGTATTTTCCATGCCAAGGTCCTCTGCCTTCCTGTTCATCAGCTCTACAAACTCTGCCTCACTTCCGGCTATATGCTCTGCCACTGCCACACAGGCATCATTACCGGAGGCCACTGCAATGCACTTGATCATGGTATCTAGTGTCTGTACCTCTCCCTCCTCCAGAAAAACCTGAGAGCCGCCCATGGATTTGGCATGGGCACTGGTGGTAATCTGATCCTCCAGCCGTATTCTTCCTGTATCCAGATATTCAAAGATCAGCAGCATGGTCATAATCTTGGTGATGCTGGCCGGACTCCTTCTGGCATCGGCATCCTGCTCACAGATCAGCTGCCCTGTGGAGGCTTCAATCAATATGTAGGAGGGTGCGGACACCTGAGGCGCCGCCCCCGCACACAGTATTGAGGAGATAAACAGACAGACACTGAATACACAGCATATGGTAGCTCTTATCAATCGTTTCACATTGCACGCTCCTATCCATATTCTATTACCATAAATATAAAAAAACGGCTCTGAATAGAACCGTTTTTAATACCATCTGGCCTTAAAATTTTGGTATCTGTCCATCATCTTTTCCTTCTGTCCTCTGATATCTATCTCCAGGACACGGATGATCTGAACAATATAGTCTATGGTGACCACAAGCAGGATCAGACTGCAGACCGCTTTGCCTGCCTGCCTGTTCCATCCGTCTATGAAAGCTAATATTCTGGCATGGAGGAAGGTGATGATGATTATCGCATAAAATCCCCAGGCCACAGTACTTTCCAGACATATAATACCTTTATAATTGCAGGGCTTTTCATGATAATCCCACCAGAGTGCCCCGAACAGCTTCAGCATCAGCTTTCCTACCAGAAATTCAAAGACTGTAGCCAATACCGCTCCTGCTATGTAAAGCTTTACCGGCTGCTGACCCAGGGGATGCAGCAGCAGATAGCCGACCACTCCCCCGATCCCATAAATGGGACAGAAGGGACTTTTTGCAAATCCCCTGTTGGTAATCCTTCTGTTGCAGATCGACATGTAAATAGATTCCACCAGCCATCCCAGCATGCTGTAGATGACGAACGCAAAGATCAGATGATAAATATCCGTACCTAAAATTTCTTTTGTCCACATCTTAATTCCCCCATCTTATCCTATCACCGCACCATTTCCCGGCTTCACACACCAAAAATGTGTACAACAAAGTCCCTGATATTAAATCAAGGACTAAGTCTTACTATTGCACAAACCACTGTACAAACATGTTGAAATTAATTATATTTACGTTTTCTTGCTGCCTCAGACTTTTTCTTGCGCTTTACGCTTGGCTTCTCGTAATGCTCTCTTTTACGAATCTCCTGCTGAATACCAGCCTTTGCGCAGCTTCTCTTAAAGCGACGTAATGCGCTGTCCAAAGTCTCGTTTTCTTTTACAACTACGTTTGACATTCTACACCCGACCTCCCTTCAGTCCCTTCTAGTAACTCGACTGATTGGGTTTATTCTATTTCTTTTGCAGGAAGATATGTTGCATATCTCCACGTACTTTTTTATTATACCACATTTTATCATGGAGTCAACCTGTTTTTTCAAAATATATTTTTTTTATAATTGACTCTCCAAAACCTTTGCAGCCTCATCCAGAGCCTCATCCATTCCCGCCGGATTCCTGCCTCCTGCCTGGGCCATATTGGGACGGCCGCCTCCGCCGCCTCCGATCAGGGCTGCAATTCCTTTGATCAGGTTCCCTGCATGGGCCCCCTTTTGCATAGCCTCCTCTGTGGCCATGGCAACCAGGTTTACCCTGCCCTCCACATCGGAGACCAGAACCACAACGCCTTCTCCCAGCCTGGCCTTGAGCTGGTCACCCAGATCCCTGAGGCCGTTCATATCCACGCCGGACACCTTGGCAGCCAGCAGCCTGACTCCCTTGATCTCCTTCACCTGATCCATCACATCCCCCAAAGCTTCCCTTGCTGCCCTGCTCTTTAAGGATTCGTTTTCGCTCTGGAGGCTCTTTAACTCAGCCATCAGCTGCTCCAGTCTGGCTGCCAGTCCTGCAGGAGTGGTCTTTACAGCCTTTGCCGCCTTCTCCAGCGTATCCTCCAGCTCCCTATAGTATTGGAAAACGCCGTTGCCGGTGAGCGCCTCTATCCTTCTGACCCCGGCTGCCACACCGCTTTCCGAAAGGATCTTAAATGCCGAAATCATTCCCGTATTAGCCACATGGGTACCGCCGCAGAGCTCCGTGGAGAAGTCCCCCATCCTGACTACCCGGACCTCCTCACCATATTTTTCCCCAAAGAGAGCCATAGCACCGCATTTTTTTGCTTCGTCAATCGACATGACAGCAGTTTCCACCCTCAGGGACTCTGCGATCTTTTCGTTGACCAGCTTCTCCACTGCTGCGACCTCCTCTGCCGTCATGGCAGAAAAATGGCTGAAATCAAACCGCAGCCTCTCTCCGTCCACATAGGAACCGGCCTGCTCCACATGGGTGCCCAGCACCGTCCTCAGGGCTTTCTGAAGCAGATGGGTAGCGCTGTGATTCCTGCAGGTATCCGAACGGTTCTCCGTATCTACGGTCAGGGTTACCGCATCTCCTGTCCTGAACATGCCTCTGGCCACCCTGCCGATATGCCCTGTCTTGCCGCCCGCCAGCTTCACTGTATCAAGCACCCGGAACTCCCCATCCTTGGAGGAGATGCTTCCCACATCCCCCTTCTGACCTCCCATGGTAGCATAGAAAGGGGTCTCTTCTACGATAATTGTCCCATTTTCCCCATCAGTGAGAGCCCCTGCTATCTCAGTCTCCGTAGTCAGCACGGTGATCCGGGAAGAATGAACCAGTCTGTCATAGCCCACAAATTCCGTGGTCAGGGCCGGATCAATGGCGTCATATACGGTGGCATCCGCACCGATATAATTGCTCACCTTACGGGCGGAGCGGGCCTTCACCTTCTGTTCCTCCATGGCCTCTGCAAAGCCCCTTTCGTCCACCGAAAAGCCCTTTTCCTCCAGAATCTCCCTGGTCAGGTCAATGGGAAAGCCATAGGTATCGTATAATTTAAAGGCATCCCGACCGGAGAGCTCTTTTCTGCCTTCCTTTTCCATGGCAGCCTCCAGCTCAGCCAAGATCGTCAGCCCCTGATCAATTGTCCTGCCAAACTTGCCCTCTTCCTCTGTGAGCACATTGAAAATAAAGTCCTTCTTTTCTTCTAATTCCGGATAACCGTCCCGGCTTCCCCGGATCACCGTATCGCTCAGACCTGCCAGAAAGCGTCCTTCTATTCCCAGAAGCCTGCCATGCCTTGCCGCCCGGCGGATGATCCTTCTCAGTACATAGCCTCGGCCTTCGTTAGAGGGCATAATGCCGTCAGAAATCATAAATGTAGCTGAACGGATATGGTCCGTCACGATACGGATAGATACATCCCACTCATATTTCTGCCTGTATTCCCTGCCTGACAGCTCACACACCCGGCTCCGCAGCGCCCGGATCGTATCCACATCAAAAATGGAATCCACATCCTGTACCACTGCAGCCAGACGCTCCAGCCCCATACCGGTATCTATGTTTTTCTGCTCCAGCTCTGTATAGCTGCCCTTGCCGTCGTTATCGAACTGGGTGAATACGTTGTTCCAGACCTCTATATAGCGGTCGCATTCGCAGCCCACCGTACATCCCGGCTTCCCGCAGCCGTATTTCTCGCCTCTGTCATAGTAGATCTCCGAGCAGGGACCGCAGGGGCCGGCCCCATGCTCCCAGAAATTATCCTCCTTACCAAAACGGAAAATCCTCTCCGGCGCAATCCCTATTTCTTTATTCCATATTTCAAATGCCTCATCATCCTCCACATAAACAGAGGCATAGAGCCTGTCCGGCTCCAGTCCCACTACCTGGGTCAGAAATTCCCAGCTCCAGGCAATGGCCTCTTTTTTGAAATAGTCGCCGAAGGAAAAGTTGCCCAGCATCTCAAAAAAGGTACCGTGACGTGCGGTCTTGCCGATATTGTCAATATCCCCCGTCCTGATACACTTCTGACAGGTGGCAACCCTCCTCCTGGGAGGTATCTCCTGTCCAGTAAAATAGGGCTTTAAGGGAGCCATGCCGGAATTGATCAGAAGCAGGCTGTTGTCATTATGGGGCACCAGTGAGAAGCTCTTCATGACCAGATGTCCCTTGCCCTCAAAGAACTGTAAAAACATCCTTCTGAGTTCATTTACTCCATACTGTTTCATTTTCTTTCTAAAATCCTTTCCTCCTAAAAAGTAAATTTATCCGCAAAATATGCATCCAGATCGGCTACCGCTACTCTCTCCTGCTCCATGGTGTCCCGGAAGCGCACCGTAACACAGCCGTCTGTCTCTGATTCAAAATCATAAGTAATGCAGAAGGGAGTCCCGATTTCATCCTGCCTGCGGTATCTCTTGCCGATATTCCCCCTGTCGTCAAATTCGCAGTTGTATTTTTTGGACAGCTGTGCAAATATCCTTTCCGCGCCCTCGTTCAGCTTCTTGGACAGGGGCAGCACGCCGATTTTCACAGGCGCCAGTGCCGGATGGAAATGCAAAACGGTACGCACATCCCCCTCTCCGATTTCCTCCTCATCATAGGCTGCGCAGAGGAAAGCCAGAACTACGCGGTCTGCTCCCAGGGAAGGCTCGATGACATAAGGCACATACCTCCAATCCTTCTGGTCGTCAAAATAGCTCATATCCTGTCCGGAGGTATTCTGATGCTGGGTCAGGTCATAATCTGTCCTGTCCGCGATTCCCCAGAGTTCTCCCCAGCCGAAGGGGAAGAGGAACTCAATGTCTGTGGTTGCCTTGGAGTAGAAGGAAAGCTCTTCCTGGCCGTGATCCCTCACTCTCATCTCCTCATCCTTCATCCCCAGGGATTTCAGCCAGTCGATACAGAACTGCTTCCAGTATGCAAACCATTCCAGATCCGTATCAGGCTCGCAGAAAAATTCCAGCTCCATCTGTTCAAACTCTCTGGTCCGGAAGGTAAAGTTGCCCGGAGTGATCTCATTACGGAAGGACTTTCCGATCTGTCCGATGCCGAAGGGTATCTTTTTTCTGGAGGTTCTCTGTACATTTTTAAAATTGACGAAGATCCCCTGTGCAGTCTCCGGTCTCAGGTATACGGTATTTTTGGCATCCTCCGTAACCCCCTGAAAGGTCTTGAACATCAGGTTGAACTGACGGATATCGGTAAAATTATGCTTGCCGCAGGTAGGGCAGGGGATCCGGTTATCCTCCACAAACTGCTTCATCTGCTCCTGACTCCAGCCATCCACCGAGCCCTCCAGCTCTATCTTCTGCTCTGCCGCAAAGTCCTCGATAAGCTTATCTGCCCGGAAGCGCTCATGACACTCCCTGCAGTCCATCAGGGGATCGGAGAAACCTCCCAGATGTCCGGACGCCACCCAGGCCTGGGGATTCATCAGGATGGCGCAGTCCACGCCTACGTTGTACTGGTTTTCCATGACAAACTTCTGCCACCATGCCTTTTTTACATTGTTTTTCAGCTCTACTCCCAGATTGCCGTAGTCCCAGGTATTGGCTAGCCCTCCATAGATTTCCGAACCGGGATATACAAATCCCCTCGCCTTTGCCAGTGCTACAATCTTATCCATCGTCTTTTCCATCGCTATAACCTTTCTCCTTGTTTACTCATATACTACATAATACATGCCTAATGCTTCCCCGTTTTCATCTGCCTGCATATCTGCCTTATCCTTTCCGGCAGGAGTCACATGCTCACCGATATACCGGATTTTTCCCGGCAGCTTTACACGGACGGGCTGGTCTGCGATCAGTATCCTGGCTTCTCCCATGGAAAGCAGCCCTTCCTTTCCGATCCCCTTCTCCCCCTGCGGATCCGTCATGGATACATCCAGAGAATAGCCTGCCTCATAGGCCTCCGCAACCGTACCGGAGAAAAGAGTTTTCTCATTGTACTCATCGGTATTAAAGGCTGTGTAGGCTCTGGCCGAGGAGTATTTCAGCTCCATTGTAATCATACCCTTTTCATTCTCCAGTTTCTCGATCTGAATATTCTCCGGCTGATAGCTTCTGTTGAACTCTGCCACCTCTGAGAGCACCATGTTCCTCAGTTCCTCTTCATCATAGTACTCTGCCTCAAAGCCCTCCTGTATGGTTTCCGATATACTGCCGTCCTTGTTCACCTCGATCACAGCCCTCGGTTCTCCGGTATCTGTAACTGCTCCCGCTCCGCCCTGTCCGCAGCCCCACAGACAAAGACCGGCGAAAAGGATTCCCGCCGCCATTCTCATTCTACGCATACGCTTCGCCCTCCGCTGTCGCTTCCTTCCATGCTTTCATATTCTCAATATTATATCTGACTTCTATCTCTTTTTCAATATACAATTTCCCGATTACAGCTCTGCCAGAATGGACAGGCTTTTGAATTCCCGGTCCACAAATCTTCTTCTGTACAGGTCTGTGATCTCCCTGAGCTGATCCAGCACCTCCTCCGTCACCGTAAATGTGTATAATTTCTCTACCGGGCTGTCTGCTATGTAATTCATGGCATAGACTGTGGATTCCATCCAGTCTCTCCCCTCCGGGAGACCGGGATATTCTCCGTTGTAAACCAGTGCCTTGACCTCAAAGATGCAGCGGACCAGTTCCCTCCTCAGGCTGGGAAGCTGAAGGGCGCGGAGGGATTGATAGAGGAGCTTGAGCATCTGCCTCTCATCGTTGTTTTCTCTGGTATAATAGTCCATCACCTCCAGAAAATACATCCCATAGCAGGCACCCTCAAAGTCCTCCCTGAGCTTCTCAAAATAATTGCTGATATCCGCCTCTGCCAGACTGTAGGAATTTCTGCCTGCATACATTTTAAATTCCCCGAAAGCAAAGGGCGAGGCGGCGGCTACCAGCCTGCTGTTGGGCTTCCTAGCCCCCCTGGCAAAGGCTGCCACCTTCCCCCTTTCCTTCGTCAATATGAGGACGCGTCTATCGTATTCCCCGATAGGCTCCGCCTTCAAAACCATCCCGGTCAGTTTCACCAACTCCTGCATACGGGCTGTCCCCCATAACCATATGTTCCTGTGATACGTTTTCTGTTTCCTGCTTCCCCTTATACCTCAGATAATCCTCTATGCTTCCTGTATTTAAAAATTGTTGCCAGTAATTTGATTCCTTCATCTTGCGCCCCCTAATCTTTGTGTTGCTATTAGAGTTCGCCTTTTTCCTTTTTCCTATTCGGAATCTTCCGGATTATAACCAAAATTTTTCATGTACAGGCCGCTGTCCCGCCAGTCCCTTCTGACCTTCACCCAGAGCTGCAGGTTTACCCTGCACTCCAGCATATTCTCAATCTCCGGGCGTGCTGCGCTTCCGATCTTTTTCAGCATGGCGCCCTGCTTTCCTATGATGATTCCCTTGTGGGATTCCCTCTCGCAGACAATCGTTGCCTCTATATCCATGATGGGGGATTTTCCTGCGCCCCTGCGCTGCTTCATCCTTTCGATGGTAACCGCTATGCCATGGGGAATCTCATCCTCCAGGCAGCGCAGCGCCTTTTCCCTGACCAGTTCCGCCACGATCTGTCTCTCCGGCTGGTCAGTCACCGTGTCCTCGTCGTAAAATGCCGGTCCTTGGGGGAGATATTTCATAATACAGGAAATCAAGGTATCCGTATTACGGCTCCTTAAGGCCGATACCGGCACAATCTCTGCAAACTCCAGCTCCTTCCTGTAGACATCAATAGCTGCCAGTACCTCCTCCCTTTTTACTGTATCGGTCTTGTTGATGACCAGGATCACCGGGGTCTTCACCCCCGAAAGTAGCTCGATAATATGTCTCTCCCCGGCTCCGATATAGACAGAAGGCTCTACCAGCCACAGAATCACATCCACCTGAGCCAGTGCTCTTTCTGCTGTCCTGACCATATAATTGCCCAGCTTATTCCTGGCCTTATGGATACCGGGGGTATCTACGAATACGATCTGCCCCTCTTTGGAGGTATAGACCGTCTGTATCCTGTTTCTGGTGGTCTGGGGCTTATTGCTGGTAATGGCGATCTTCTGGCCGATCAGATGATTCATCAGAGTGGATTTGCCCACGTTAGGCCTCCCTATCAGGGTGACAAAGCCGGATTTATAATTCTTTTCCATGATTTTCCCCTTCTTCCCTGTCTTGCCCCATCTGCCCTTTTATCTTTGCCTCTTTTCTTTTCCTGATCCTCCTGACAAGAAATACCGAAGCTATGACCAATGCCGCCAGGAAGAGGATGTAGGGCAGGCCGATCACAAAGCCGATCAGTAAGTCTGCAA
The DNA here is from genome assembly GCA_022781985.1 of Lachnospiraceae bacterium. Lineage (GTDB taxonomy): Bacteria > Bacillota > Clostridia > Lachnospirales > Lachnospiraceae > Kineothrix. Next base: position 60,179 of record JALESH010000063.1, read on the forward strand.
GAAAGTCTTTCAGATTCCTCATGGAATTGAGGAAGCCGCTTCCCATCCTCTCCAGAGCCGATACCTCCTCTACAGGCGTGAGCTGTTCTACCTCGCTGATAGACAGATATACGGTGGAATAGTCTATCAGGTTGTCATAGGTTCTAAGCTGGGATTCCATGCTCTCCAGCTCATATCTCACCTGGGAAAGACGCTCCTCCAGAACAAGGATATCCTCTATGGACTCTGCCTGCTCCAGCAGCTCCAGCAGCCTGCCCTGCTCTGTGATGAGCACCTTTTTATGGCTCTCCAGATCCACGTACTCAAGAGTCACATCCTGCGTGCTCTCTTCCCTGCGGATCATGTTGGATACCTCTGCCACCTCGGTCACAAATCCATCCAGCCTGTCACTGGGAATGCGGATGGTCAGGTCAGCACTTCGGCTGCCGCCGCCATACCAGCTGCTGCCGTTATAGACGTTCATATTCTCTATGTAGCCGCCCAGGTCTGCTGTCCGCTTTTCCATCTTGGACAATAGGAGGTCAAACTCCTCCGTCTCCACATTCAAATTTACATTTTTAATCAGTTTACGCGAGGTTTCCACAGAAGCAGAGCTGCCCTCGCCCGGCTCCGCCCTCTCCACCGCTTCTGCCGCCGGCTCCTCCCAATACTCCTGTCCATAGATTTCTCCGGCGGAAGAACCGGCCTCCATCTCCACCGCTTCCTCTGTCATCATCCCGGCCGCCATATCTGCTGATTTGCTTCCGGAGCCGCAGCCGCCCAAACACAGCAGCGCAGCTCCCATCATCCCCATTAAATACTTTCTTTGGTTCATAAATAACTTCCCTTTCCTTCCTATGTCATTGACATGACAGGGGGGGCCGCCCTGTGCCCCTCAATGGAACAGCTGCTCGACCCTCTCAAACAGCGCTCCGCTCTCCTTGATCCTCTCCTCATTGCCAACCACACACAGACAATCATCCTCCAGGAAGGCCCTGACATACCCGGCCAGCCCCCGGATGGTTTCCCGGCTGACTGCCAGCAGCTCATCTCTCTCCTGCTGCACCCTCTCATAAGAGAGATTCGTCATATAGCCTGCCAGGGAATAGGCTCCTTTTGCGGCCGGAGTCATGGGCACGTCCTGTTCACTGATGGCACCGATGATAAATTGGGTGATGGTCCTGTCATCCGCATCAAAGGAAGCAATATAGTCCGCCGCGTTCTCATATACCTCCAGGGTTTTCTCCAGATTGGGATCCCTGTAAGAGACAAAATAGCTGTCTCCCATCCTGCCGAAGCTGCACATGCAGCCGTAGGCCCCGCCCTTGACGCGGACGCGGTTCCACAGGTAGTCATAGCCCATCATCACCCTCAGCACCTTCAGGGCACCTGTATACGGCAGACCCCTGCCCACAAAATTGCCTGCCCTGCACACATACTGCACCTGGGCCGAGGTCAGATAGCCTTCCCTTCTTGCCGAGAGGACGGGCCGGAACTCCTGCTTTTCCGCTGCCACTGTATACAGCCTTCCCTTAAACTCCTTTACCAGCTCCTCCAGTCCGGCATATTCCGCTTCTCCGGCGGTGTAGTCCACCATCAGATTCTCCGACCGGAAAATGCACTGCACCAAACGCTCCAGCTTCTCCGTCAGCTCCTCCTGTTCCTCCTCAAAGCACTTTTCCAGCCTCTCCAGAAGGCGGTACTGGGGAATCCCGCTGATCTGCTCAGCCACGGCTGCGGTGGCTGAGATACCTGCCAGAGCACGGACTGCCGCCAGGGAATGTGCTGATGAGGACATGGATGCCTGCATCCTGGAGCGGGTCTCTGCAATGATCTCGGCCAGCCGCTTTCTGTCGCCAAACCCGGACCGGAGAAGGATCTCTTCTGTCAGGCGGAAGGCTTCCCTCAGATTCTCGTGGAGAGCCTTTACCTTCACTTCAAAGGTGGTCTTATATTGGGATATGTTCCGGGAATCAGTGTAGGTATTCACCAGCATGCTGATCCCACCAGTCTTGATATTCGTCTCATGGAACAGGTCGCCATAGGTATAGTTTTCCGTATCCACCATCCCCAGCACGTTTTTTAATATGCCGATATAGGGAAACAGCTCCCCGGGGATCCCGTCCAGGCTAAAGATAAAACGCAGATACCCGATACCGTTGGTGAAGATATTATGGAACAGTACCAGCGTGTCACCGGCATGGCGCTCTTCATTGACGAAGTCCTCTGCCTCCTTTCTGATGTCCTCCCTGCCCAGCAGGGGAATCCTTTCCAATGCCTCCCTGGGACTGGGCTCCTCCTGATAAAGCTCCAGCTCCCTGGTCTGCCTGACGATGTCCTCCACCTCCTCCGGCGTCAGTCCTGCCTTATACTCCTGAAGCTTCTTCTGAAGCGCGGCATCCTTTGCGGCCGTCAGCCCCTTCACGGGAGAAAGCACCACCACTGTCCTGTGATTGTTCTGCAGCAGATGCTTTCTGACCAGCTCCTCATAATAGTCTCCCTCCAGTTCCTTCTTCAGGGCAGCAAAGGTATCGTTGGCCTCCACATGGAGGAAGGGCCTGCTTTCGTCATAGAGCCAGCTGTCCAGCACCTGCAGTCCCAGGATCAGGCCTCTGGGATAGCTGCCGAAATCAGCCTCCCTGTATTTAAACTCGTAGTAATTCAGCCCTGCCCTGAGAGCCTTTCTGTCAATGCCCTTTTCACATTGCTCCCGCAGCACCTCCTGAATGACTTTTACAAATTCTTCTTTCTGGGAGTCCTCTGCATTTTTAGCCACAACAGAAAAATAGGACTGCATAATCCCATTGTCATAGGCGCTGTAGATCTCCTTTCCTATGCCGCGCCGGGTCAGGGCCTGCTTTAACGGCGCCCCCGGGGCGGAGCAGAGGGCATAGTCCAGTACCTGAAAGGCAATATAGAGCTTTCTGTCCAGGTTGTCACCCACCAGGGTATTAAAGCTGAGATAGGTATTTTCCTGCTCCTGCTCTCCTTCCATAATGGAGTACTCCCTGAAAATTTCCCTGGGCGCATCAAAGGCTGCCTGGGGCCGGATGGCAGAATCAATTTCCAGGGCGTCAAAACCGGACAGATACTCCCTGTCGATAAATTCCAGCCTTTCTGCCATATCCATATCGCCGTACAGATAAATATAGCTGTTGGAGGGATGGTAATATCTTCTGTGAAAATCCAAAAAGGCCTCATAGGTCAGCGAAGGGATCACCTCCGGATCTCCTCCCGACTCCGTTCCGTAGGCCGTATCCGGGAACAGGGAATTCAGCACCTCCCGGTCCAGCACGTCATCCGGGGAGGAGAAGGCCCCCTTCATCTCATTATAAACCACTCCATTGATGGTTAAATCAGCCTCTCCATCCTCCAGCTCATAATGCCAGCCCTCCTGCCGGAAAATCTTTTCCTCCTGATAAATGGCCGGATGGAATACGGCATCCAGGTACACATGCATCAGGTTATGGAAATCCTTGTCATTGCAGCTTGCCACAGGATACACCGTCTTGTCAGGATAGGTCATGGCATTTAAAAAGGTATTCAGGGAGCCCTTTGCCAGCTCGATAAAAGGATCCTTCACAGGAAAATTCAAAGAGCCGCACAGCACGGTATGCTCCACGATATGGGCCACCCCGGTGCTGTCTGCCGGAGGCGTCCTGAACCCGATATAAAACACCTTGTTGGCATCATCGTTGGAAAGCAGGGTGATCCTGGCCTTCGTCCTTTTATGGCGCAGGAGAAAGCCGTAGGAATTCAGGTCACTGATCTCCCTGGCCTCCAGCACCTCATAATTCTCCAATTTCCTGATCTTGTTTTCTGTCTGTCTGAAATCCATTCCCATTCTTGATATCTATACTCCTTCCAATGTTTTATACGGTAAAGGTGAGCAGACCCAGCTTGGAAATGATGATCTCCCTGACCATAAGCCCCAGCTGCCTCTTTCCTGCCGGATCCAGCGCCGCAAAATCCTTCAGGGTGTATACCCTGTCCTGATAGCTGCTTTTCACCCTGCCCGTCAGGCTCTTTTTCTGTACCGGAATACTCACCTTTACCTTAGCCTTCAGCTCACAATAGGTCTTATAGGAAAAATCCTCCCGGGCCATATAGTAGAAATGGCTCTCAAGGGTGGCGGAGGCATCCACCTCTTTGAGGATATACCGATAAATAATCGTCTTCAGCTTAAAAGCCAGCAGCTCCTCCTCCAGCAGCTCCTCGTAGCGGAACCTGGAACCAAGATAAATACAGCCGGTATCCTGCATGATATACTTAAAATCTCTGTCCATTATGCCTCCTAATTGGATCGGATATGCTGGTGGGTGAACAGATGATCCTGGCAATATTCGTAATTGCCGTCACATTTGGAGCAAAAACGAAACTCCAGCTCGGGACTGTCTGCCTCTGTCCTGCCGCAGACAGCACATTTGTGCTTCGTGATGCTGCTGCTCCGCTTCACCTCCCGCCTGAACTCCTGCTGCCTCTTCACCTGTCTGGGCGACATATGGATGCGCCGTCTGCTGGTCAGGAAGAACACCACAAAATTCAGCAGGGAGGCTGCCAGTGCAAACCTACTGTATACATCCCCCTGCCAAAACTCTGCCAGCAGCATGATGCCGTAGATGACCCCCAGCCATTTTACTTTCACAGGTATGATGAACATCAGCAGTACCTGGGCCTCCGGAAAGGTGGCTGCAAAGGCCAGGAAAATGGACATATTTATATAATAGGTACTGAAGTACATGGATATGGATCCAAAATAATCCACTGCCCCGATATAGGCGATCAGATCCCCCTGGAACAGATAACAGTAGCCCAGCAGCAGAAAGCTTCCTATGACTGTAAACAGCATGCCCGACAGCAGATATATATTGTAGCGCCAGGTGCCCCAGACCCTCTCCAGGGAGGTTCCGATAGAATAATAAAAATAGAGCATCAGCAGCACAAAAAACAGATTTGACATATCCGGCGGAACAATGACCCAGGTAAAAATCCTCCACACCTGCCCCCTGAGGATCTCATAGGGATTTAATGTCAGATAAAGCAGAAATCCTGGGTTGACCTGATATATGAGATATCCTGCCGCATAGCACATAATCAACACCAGCGATATATTTTTGATCGCATATCTTCCAAACTTCCTCTCCAAATTACTTCCAAAATTGTTCATTCTTATACCCATACTCCTTCCAAAGTCTTTAAAGGCTTTGCCTTGGCCCTGTCTTTTCCATTGGCGCGCCTCCGGCACAGCTCCTCAGTCATGAAGCTCCAGCCATGCGAATATATTCTAACATTCCCGCATTTAAATGTAAATAAACTCTTTGCCCATACTGCAGCCTATGGCTGCTGGCAAAGCCTGAAATGAACTGCAAAAAGAACAAAGGAATTAGAGGCAGTTCATTGCTTTTTACAAACACGTGTCGTATAATGTCCTAGAATGTCACAGCCTATCCTCCAGTATGTTAACAGGGATAGAAGGAATGAACACCACTAAGCTAGAAAGGCCAGATGCATGAATAAGTTACACCATACTTTAGGAATTGATATCGGTTCTACTACTGTAAAAATAGCAATTTTGAACAATACCCATGAAATTTTGTTTTCAGATTATGAGAGACATTTTGCCAACATCAGGGAGACTCTGGCAGGCCTGTTAAAAAAAGCCTGTGATCAGCTGGGCAATATGGAGCTGCATCCTGTAATTACCGGATCCGGCGGCCTCACCCTGGCCAACCATCTGGGCGTGCCCTTTGTCCAGGAGGTCATCGCAGTTTCCACTACCCTGCAGGAGCTGGCTCCCAAGACAGATGTGGCCATTGAACTGGGCGGCGAGGATGCCAAGATCATCTATTTTGAAGGAGGCAACGTGGAGCAGCGTATGAATGGCATCTGCGCCGGAGGCACCGGCTCCTTTATTGACCAGATGGCATCCCTGCTCCAGACAGATGCCTCCGGCCTGAACGAATATGCCAGGAATTACCGTTCTCTCTACACCATAGCAGCCCGCTGCGGTGTATTTGCCAAAACGGACATCCAGCCCCTGATCAATGAAGGCGCTACCAAGGAGGATCTGGCCGCTTCCATCTTCCAGGCCGTGGTCAACCAGACCATATCAGGCCTGGCCTGCGGCAAGCCCATCCGGGGACATGTGGCCTTTCTGGGCGGTCCCCTCCACTTCCTGTCGGAATTGAAGAAGGCCTTCATCCGCACTCTGCAGCTGGATGAAGAGCATATTATAGAAACTGAATTTTCCCACCTCTTTGCCGCCATCGGTTCCGCCCTGAATGCCAGGGAGGAGGTACACTGTTCACTGGAGGAGATGGCAGGCAGGCTCTCTGCCGATATCAGGATGGAATTTGAGGTAGAACGGATGGAACCGCTCTTTGCCGATAAAAAGGAATATGCCCAGTTTCAGGAGCGCCACTCCTCCCATCACGTAGCCGCCTCCGACCTGGCAGCCTACCGAGGCAGATGCTACCTTGGGATCGATGCCGGCAGCACCACTACCAAGACTGCCCTGGTGGCAGAGGACGGTTCCCTCTTATACTCCTTTTACAGCAGCAACGACGGCAACCCCTTAAAAACGGCTATTCGTTCCATAAAGGAGATCTACAGCCTGCTGCCGGAGGGCGCAAGGATCGTCCGCTCCTGCTCTACCGGCTATGGAGAGGCCTTGTTCAAGTCGGCCTTCCTGCTGGATGACGGCGAGGTGGAAACCGTAGCCCACTACTATGCAGCCGCCTTCTTCAACCCTTCCGTGGACTGTATCCTGGACATCGGGGGCCAGGATATGAAGTGTATCAGGATCAAAGATCAGACGGTGGACAGTGTACAGCTCAATGAGGCCTGCTCCTCCGGCTGCGGCTCCTTTATCGAAACCTTTGCAAAATCACTGAATTACAGTGTAGAGGACTTTGCCCAGGCTGCCCTGTTCGCAAAGCATCCCATCGATCTGGGCACCCGCTGTACTGTTTTCATGAATTCCAAGGTAAAGCAGGCCCAGAAGGAGGGGGCAGCCGTTGCCGACATCTCTGCCGGACTGGCCTACTCCGTCATCAAAAATGCACTGTTTAAGGTAATCAAGGTGTCTGACGCTTCCGAGCTGGGCAAAAATATCGTTGTGCAGGGAGGTACCTTCTATAATGATGCGGTTCTGCGCAGCTTTGAAAAGATTGCCGGCTGCAGGGTCATCCGGCCGGACATCGCCGGTATCATGGGGGCCTTCGGGGCAGCCCTGATCGCCAGGGAAAGGTACAGCGAGGGCTATGCTACCACTATGCTCTCCCCGGATCAGATCAACAGCCTCCGGTTCGATACCAGCATGGCGAAATGCAAGGGCTGTACCAACAGCTGCCGCCTGACCATCAATAAATTCAGCGGCGGCCGCCAGTTTATCTCCGGCAACCGCTGCGAACGGGGACTGGGCAGGGAAAAGAACGCAAGCGGCATCCCCAATCTTTTTGACTATAAGCTGCAAAGAATCTTCGGCTATGAGCCCCTTGCAGCCGATCAGGCTGTGAGAGGACGGGTAGGTATTCCCCGGGTACTGAACATGTACGAGAACTACCCGTTCTGGTTTACCTTTTTCACCAGACTGGGCTATCAGGTGGTGCTTTCCCCCCTTTCCAATCACAGCATCTACTCTCTTGGGATCGAATCCATCCCCAGCGAGTCAGAATGCTACCCTGCCAAGCTGGTACACGGCCATGTGAGCTGGCTGATCCATAAGGGGGTGGACTTCATCTTCTACCCTGCGGTTTTCTACGAACGCAACGAATTTGAGGCAGCCAACAACCACTACAACTGCCCTATCGTTACCTCCTACTCGGAAAACATAAAAAATAATGTGGACGAAATCGGCCGCGGGGAGGCCATCCTCCGCAACCCCTTTATGTCATTCCGGGATATAAAGACTGTATCTGAGGCACTGATCAGGGAATTTTCCGAAATCCCAGCGGCAGAGATCATCGCTGCTGCCGAAGCCGGATGGGCCGAGCTGGAGCAGGCCAGACAGGATACCATGAAAAAGGGAGAGGAAACGCTTAAATATATGGAAGAGAACCATATCCGGGGGATTGTCCTGGCCGGACGCCCCTATCATGTGGATCCTGAGATCCACCATGGCATTCCGGAGCTGATCACCTCCTACGGCATCGCTGTTCTGACGGAGGACTCGGTGTCCCATCTGGCCAGCCCGGAGCGTCCCATCATCGTGTCCGACCAGTGGATGTACCACTCCCGGCTGTACGCTGCGGCCAGTCTGGTAAAAACCAGGGAGGATCTGGACCTGATACAGCTCAATTCCTTTGGCTGCGGTCTGGATGCCGTTACTACCGATCAGGTAAACGACATTCTCACAGGCTCAGGTAAGATCTACACCTGCCTGAAGATCGACGAGGTCAGCAACCTGGGAGCTGCACGTATCCGCATCCGTTCTCTCCTCTCTGCCATCCGTGTTCGGGAGAAAAAGAATCAGGAGCGGGAGATTCAGTCCTCCGCAATCCATAAGATACCGTTTACAGAGGAGATGAGGAAAACCTATACCATCCTCTGTCCCCAAATGTCCCCCATCCACTTTGAGCTGCTGGAGCCCGCCTTCCGTGCCTGCGGCTACCATTTCAAGGTTCTGGACAATGACAATAAACGGGCTGTGGATGTAGGCTTAAAATATGTCAACAACGATGCCTGCTACCCCTCCCTCATGGTAATCGGCCAGATCATGGATGCACTGCTTTCCGGTGAGTATGACCTGAATAAGGTGGCTGTGGTCATGTCCCAGACGGGGGGCGGCTGCCGCGCTACCAACTATGTGGGCTTTATCCGCCGCGCCCTGGAAAAGGCAGGGATGCAGCAGGTACCGGTTATCTCCATCAACATGGCCGGTATCGAGACCAATCCGGGCTTTAAGCTGACCGCCGGACTGCTGATGCGCGCTGTCTACGGGGCAGTATTCGGAGATATCTTCATGCGCTGCATCTATCGGATGCGCCCTTATGAGCAGGTACCCGGATCCGTGGATGCCCTCCATGCAGAATGGCGGAAAAAATGCCAGGATTTCGTGTCCTCCAGGCATCCCGGTTATCATAAATTCAAAAAGCTGTGCCGCCAGATCATAAAGGATTTTGATGCTGTCCCCATTACCAATCAGGCCAAGCCCAAGGTAGGCATCGTAGGAGAGATACTGGTAAAGTTTGCCCCTGCCGCCAACAATCATCTGGTGGAGCTGCTGGAGGCAGAGGGAGCCGAAGCGGTGGTGCCTGACCTGATAGACTTTATGCTCTACTGCTTCTATAATCAGATTTACAAGGCTGAGGAGCTGGGTATGAGCAAAAAGACCGCCTTCCTCTCCAGGATCGGTATTGAAGCCATTGAGCTGGCCCGCTCTGCTGCCAGAAAGGCCTTTATAAAAAGCAGACATTTTACGCCTCCGGTGAGCATCTACCGGATCGTAGACTATGCAAAGGAAATCGTCTCCATCGGCAATCAGACCGGCGAAGGCTGGTTCCTGACCGGAGAGATGGTGGAACTGATCCACAGCGGCGTCAACAACATCGTCTGCACCCAGCCCTTCGGCTGTCTGCCCAACCATGTGGTGGGCAAGGGTGTCATCAAGGAGCTGCGCAGGCACTACCCTCTTTCCAATATCGTAGCCATTGATTACGACCCCGGGGCCAGTGAGGTCAACCAGCTCAACCGCATCAAGCTGATGCTCTCTACTGCCCAGAAGAATCTGAAGAAGGAGCAGGAAAAGAAATAAAAACAGCCCGTCCGGATCCGGCATCTCCGGCGGGCTGTTTTTCCAACACCTGTTTCTCAGCCTTATAGATATGAAAGCTATGAAAATTCTACGGTTCTCATATTTTCTTCAAAGTCTGCCCGGACACTGCAGCAGGCATATTGGTAGTCCTCCTGTACAAAATATTCTTTAAAAAAATAAGGGCAGCCTCTGTTGACCTCCTGCTCCACCCAAATACCGTCTCCCCCAACTGAGATCATAAAATCATCCAGCGACAGCCTCATTCCCAGCCCTGTCACCTTCATAAAGCTTTCCTTCAGGGTCCATAGCCTGTAAAACATCCTCTGCCTTGCCTCCGGTGTTTCCTCCCTGCTGATACACGCATACTCCCTCTCATGAAAGAAACGTCTGGCGATCCTCAGATCCGTGCCCTTTACTTTTTCAACGTCACAGCCCACTTCCCCATCGGACACTGCACACATGACAGCCTCTCCGGAATGGGAGAGGCTGAAAAAAATATCCGGATGATCTCTTAAAAAGGGCTTGCCTCCCTCTCCATAGGAGAGCTCCATTTCCCGGTCATGAATGCCCCATTCCCTCATCCCCTCCACAAGGAGCAGCCATGCCCCCAGGGAAAGCCTCTGATCCTTCTGATACCGCAGCCTATCGATCCTTTCCCTCCTGTGGATGGGAACTGTCCCATACAGCCTCCTGAACAGTGCTTCATTCCTCAGCTTTTGTGTATCTGCCCTGTAAACCTTCACCATACAAACCTCAAATCCGTGCTAAAATCTCATCCACAATGATCCCTGCCGCCTCATCCTTGGTCATCATCTCCAGCCCTTTCATCCCGTCAGGGGTAAGGATCGTCACCACATTCGTATCCGTCCCAAAGCCGGCGCCGGCTGTGGTCAGGCTGTTGGCCACGACCATATCCAGCTGCTTCTCCTCCAGCTTCTTTTGGGAATTTCCAATCAGGTTCTCCGTTTCCATGGAGAATCCGCACAGGAACTGCTTTTTCCTGAGCCTGCCAAGGGTTTTCAGGATATCCTCAGTACGTTCCAGCTCTATCTGCAGATGATCCTCTTTTTTCTTCACCTTTTCATGGGCCGGATGCATGGGCCGGTAGTCTGCAACTGCGGCTGCCTTGATCACAATATCCTGATCCTCAAAATTTCGGATCACAGCCTCGTACATCTCCTGTGCAGAAACCACATGAATCACCTTTACAAACAAGGGCGGCTCCAGGCTGGTTCTTCCTGTGACCAGGGTGACCTGAGCCCCCCGGAGCATACAGTTTCGGGCCAGGGCATACCCCATCCTGCCCGAAGAATGGTTGCTGATGAACCGAACCGGGTCTATCTTCTCCATGGTGGGTCCGGCAGTAACCAGCACTCTCCTGCCTGCCATATCCTTTTCAAAGGCACATTCCCGCAAAAGATACTGCAGGAGCACATTTTCCGAAGGCATCTTCCCTATCCCCACATCACCACAGGCCAACAGGCCCGTATCGGGCGGGATCACCTCATAGCCAAACCGCCTCAGCTTATCCAGATTGTCCTGCAGGATGGGGTTGCGGTACATCTGAGTATTCATGGCTGGTGCAAGGATCTTTCTGCAGGTGCAGGCCATCACTGTTGTGGTCAGCATATCGTCTGCAATTCCGCCCGCCAGCTTGCCGATCACATTGGCAGAGGCCGGTGCCACCAGCACCGCATCCGCCTTTTTGGCAAGGGCCACATGCTCCACCTGATACTGAAAATTCCTGTCAAAGGTATCTGTCAGACACTTATTTCCCGTAAGAGTCTCAAAAGTTATGGGATGAATGAAATGAGCCGCATTCTCCGTCATCAAAACCGTCACATCTGCATTCAGCTTCTTAAGCTGGCTGGCTAGATTGGCCATCTTATACGCTGCAATGCTTCCTGTCACCCCAAGCACAATATTTTTTCCCGAAAGCATATCCCTGTCCTTCTATTCCTTCCTAATTTTATTCCAGATCCTCCAGCCTGCCATGCCTTTCATAGCGAGTCATGCGGCTCACCTGATTCTTCTCATCCACAAACACTACCCGGGGCGGATTTTCGGCCAGTTCCCCGGGTGTCATGGAGGCATAGGACATAATAATGATCTTATCGCCTACAGATACCATTCTGGCTGCAGCTCCGTTCAGGCAGATCATTCCGCTGTCCCTCTGTCCGCCGATGACATATGTCTCAAACCTGGAGCCGTTATTGATATCCACGATCTGTACCTTCTCATATTCCAGGATCCCCGCCTTCTCCATAAGGCCTTCATCAATGGTGATGCTTCCTACATAATCCAACTCTGCCTGCACCACGGTTGCACGGTGAATCTTACTTTTTAATGCCTGTATCTGCACTGTACCCTCTTTCCTTTCCAGCATGCCCTTATGCCTGCGCAATAAAATTATCAATCAGACGGGTCTTCCCTATGTACACCGCCATAGCTACCAGTACCGCTCCTTCTATCCTGTCCACCTTCTCAATGGTATCCATGCTGACAGCCTCCACATAATCAATTTTGGCCAGCGGCTCCCTTGCGATATTTTCCTTCATGGCCGCAACCAATGCCTTTGCATCTGTCATCCCCTCTTCTACCATCTGCCGGCCCAGACGGATGGTCTGGCTCAGGATCAGGGCAGCCCTGCGCTCCTCCGGATTCAGATAGGTATTTCTGGAGCTTTTTGCCAGACCATCCTCCTCCCTTATGATGGGACAGCCCACAATCTCCACATCCATGTCCAGATCCCTGGCCATCCGGCGGATAACCGCCAGCTGCTGTGCATCCTTCTGTCCGAAAAAAGCCTTATCCGGCGTCACGATATGGAACAGCTTGCTGACCACCGTACATACCCCCCGAAAATGATTGGGCCTGGATTTTCCGCAGAGCTCCCCGGTCAGCCCATCCATATCTACAAAAGAGCAGAAACCCTCCTGATACATTTCTTCTGCTTCCGGATGAAAAATCAGATCCACCCCCTCCGCCCGGCAGAGGACTGCATCTGCCTGCAGATCCCTTGGGTAACGGTCAAAATCCTCGTTTATGCCAAACTGCAAGGGATTGACAAATATGCTTACCACCACCCTGTCGCATTCTTCTCTGGCACGCTTCATCAGGCTTCCATGGCCCTCATGGAGATAACCCATGGTGGGGACCAATCCAATGCTCAGTCCCTGCCTCTTCCACTCCTTGATCTGTGCCCTTACTTCCTTTATCGTTGCTGCTGTCTCCATCTCTGTCCTCCTGTGCTCTTTTTGATCCTATGTTCTGACAGTCAGTACAGCTTCTCCAAAACCCCATCTGCCATCCCATATTCATGTTCCTCTGCAGGGAAGGCTCCTGACCGCACTTCTCTGCAGTATGCCCGAAAGGCTTCCTTCATCACCTCCCCCACATCCGCAAAACGCTTTACGAATTTGGGGGTAAACTCCGAGAACATGCCCAGCATATCCTGATATACAAGCACCTGACCGTCACAGACATTTCCTGCACCGATCCCGATGGTGGGGATCTGAAGCTGTCCGGTAACCAGCTCCGCCAGCCTGGCCGGTACACATTCCAGCACCAGGGCAAATGCTCCTGCTGCCTCCACTGCCCGTGCATCCTCCATTAATTTTTTGGCCGCGGCCTCACTCCTGCCCTGTACCCTGAAACCGCCAAAGGCGTTGACAGACTGGGGCGTAAGCCCCAAATGCGCCACAACGGGTATCCCTGCTGCAGTAATGGCCTGAATCTGCGGACATACCTCCGCACCGCCCTCCAATTTCACTGCGCCGGCCCTGCCCTCCTTCATCAGCCGCCCTGCATTTATGACTGCATCATAGACACCGGACTGATAGGACATAAAAGGCATATCGATGATAACAAGCGCATTTTTGGCCCCTCTTGCAACCGCTGCTCCATGATGTATCATATCCTCCATGGTAACGGATATGGTATCTTCCAGCCCGAGGATGACATTGCCAAGGGAATCCCCCACCAGGATCGAGTTTATGCCAGCTTCATCCATCAGCTTCGCCGTGGAATAATCATAGGCGGTGAGCATAGTCAGCTTTTCTCCCTTTTGCTTTGCTTCCCGGAAGGTTATCACTGTATTTTTCATTTCCAATCCCTTTCTTATTTTCATAAAATATGCTTTGGATAAATCCTGACAGCTGGCCGGCTTATTGCTTACGGCCCAGATTGGATGGACGGAGCAGACTCCTGCCCCTTTTTGACGAATACCAGAAGATCCATAAAGGACAGCGCATCACTGTAAAGCACGAAATATCTGCCCTCTATGTCTGATGAAATGATTTGTTCTATATGTATGCAAATGCCTCCGGTTCCCCGGCGGCTGCCATTTTTCTGGTACAGTTTCTTGCGAATACCATCCGAAAAACAGTTTACCACCCTGCCCGGGAAATATCAATAGGATAATTTGAGGATATTATCTTCCGCAGCATTTTTTGTATTTTTTCCCTGATCCGCAGGGACAGGGATCGTTTCTCCCGACTTTCCTTTCGTCCCGCATATAAGGCCGTAATTCTTCATCCTGATAGATGACTTTTCCACTGCTCCTGATCCTTTCCTCCGGATACAGACTATAATATCTGCTGACCTCCATATATTTTTCCAGGGCTGCATATTGCCTCTGCAGAGCATCTTTTATTTGTCCCAACTCCCGGGCAGATCTCAGCTTTTGAGCAAAGTCGCTGAACTTCTCATAAAAAGCAGGATACTCCCTTTCCAGAATTTCAAGCTGAGGCAGCACCTCCTCCCTCTCCTTCAGCATGCAAAGCTTCGTGTCCAGTATGGCGAAGGTTCTCCCCTCATTGTTAAGCTCCTCATCACAATATGCGGATACGATGTATTTTACCGTATCCCCCAGCCTCTCATCCCCAAGAAGCCTGTCCATCATTATTCTTTCCCAAAAGACGGAGATCAGCTCCTGGCTTTCAGCAGTACCGCAGCTGCCCTGGATAATCTGCAGCATTTTATGAAAACTTTCTTCACATGCACTGTCTCCCTGGGATATTCCATAAACCGCAAACATGATCCTTATGAGTACATCCAGATTTTCTTCCAAATACATGGAATACTGGCTCAGAAACTCCACACACGAAGCAAGTACCCGGCTGATCCCTGCATCCTCCTGATATTCCATAACACACAGCCCGAGATATGCCTCCAGCAGCTCAGGCACCTCCTCCCTGGCCCATCGCTTTTCCTTCCCCACTAATGTGCGAAGAAGCCTCATCCCCTCTTCATTTTGTCCAATGGCATGACATGCTATGGATGATGTCAGGAGGAAATCATTATCCACGCATCCCATTTCATGTGCCTTTTTAATGTATGGAAACGCCTTTTTGGTAAACCCTCTCTCTATGCAGGCCATAGCCAGCTCCCGCCAGTACCATTTGTTCCCCGGATCCATTTCCACCAGAACCTCCCCGGTCTTGACGGCCTTGCCTGTGTTGCCCGCCTTTCGCTGGAAAACAGCCAGGAGATACCGGAACTGCTGCTCCTCCGGAAATACCCGGAAAGCTTCCTGGCACATATCCCGGGCCAGGGCAAAGCCTCCCTTTCTCTCATATTCCCAGATCTTCTCCAGATACCGGACTGCCCAGGGATCCTGAGGCAGGGGGAAAGCAGGGCCTGTCTCCTCCGCCTTCTTCAGATATTCGTATGCCTCTCTGATCTCCCTGAATTTTCCCGGATCATTTTCGGGTGTATGTTGACGAACCAGCTGGAAATACGCTTTTTTGATCTCGCTTTGTGATGCTCCCTGGTCAAGTCCCAGTACTTTATAATAATTCTGCATTTATCCTCTTTTCCGCCCTTTTACAGCTGGGCCTTACTTATTGCCAAGCATATCCAGGATCTCTTCTTCTATTTCCTCTGCCCTTTCCAGGTCCTCCTCCAGCAGTGCCAGCTTCAGCTCATACAGGCTCTCCTCCAGTTCCACATAGTAAAGAGAATCCTTGCAGGCTTCTTCATGCCCCAGCCTCCGCTCTGCACGCCGGATCACCGTACGGAATCTCTTCGCATGTTCCGCAGTCTTCCAGCCGCTGACATCCCTTTTCTCCTTTTCCTCAGACAACTCAGTCTTCAGCATATTGATCTCCACTCCTGCCTCTTCACCGGTGCTGACAATCCTTGCCCTCACTTCCAGCATGCCGTTCAGATTGTAGGAAAACTCCACAGCAATCTCCTCCTTGCCAGCCCGTCCCGAGGGAATCCCTGACAGGAGAAAATCGCCCAGGAAATGATTCTCCTCCACCTTTGAGGAATCCCCCTGATAAACCTCAATATGGGCCTCTGTCTGCCCATCGAAACTGGTATAATAGATCTTTTCCCTGACAGCCGGTATGGTCACATTCCTGGGAATCACCACACTCATACAATCCCAGCCGAAATCGTTCAGCGCCCTTACCCCCAGGGTATAGGGATTTACATCTGTCATAACGATGCCGTTCTCCCCGGCCAATGTCCCCTCCATGATACCTGCCTGAATGGCTGTTCCCTCTGCCACTGCATAATCGGGGTTCACTGCCGCAGAGGGAGGCTGATGGAGATATGTCTCTATATCCCTTGCAATCATGGGCATCCGGGTAGAGCCGCCCACCAGCAGAATCCTGTCGATGTCTGCAGGACGGACACCACTGTCCGCAAGCACAATATCAATGGGCTTGTGGGTTCTCTCCACCAGCCTCCTGGTCAGCTCCTCGAACTGGCGGACGGTAATGGTTTCCTCCAGGGCCAGCGGTTTCCCGTCCTTTTCCGCGATAAATGGGATAACAACCCGGCAGGAATCACTGGCGCTCAGTTCTTTTTTACACCGCTCCGCCTGCTCCTTCAGCTTCACCCTGGCTGCTGCGCTTTTACGCAGGTTGATGCCATACCTGGCCTGAAACTGCTGGACAAGCCATTCCACCAGGCATTCGTCAAAGTCCTTGCCCCCCAGCTGATTGTCCCCGCTGCTGGCCTTGACCTCCAATACACCGCCGAACATTTCCAGGAGGGTCACATCGAAGGTTCCGCCCCCCAGATCGTATACAAGGATATGGCTTTCCTCCTCCATGTGCTCTATTCCGTAGCTCAGTGCTGCTGCAGTGGGCTCATTGATGATCCGTTCCACTGTAAAGCCGGCCCTTTTTCCGGCCTCTACTGTTTCCTGCCTCCTCCGCTCATCAAAATATGCGGGAACAGAAATAACTGCCCGGCTGACCTCTTCTCCCAGAAATTCCTCCGCATAGCTCTTCACATGTGCCAGAAGCATGGCGGACAGCTCCACCGGTGTATAATCTCTGCCGCCCATTGGGATCATTTCCCCGGTTCCCATTTTTCGCTTCATTTCTATTACGGTATTTTCAGGCTCCAGCAGAAACTGTGCCTTTGCCTGCTCCCCAAATACATATTTCCCTTCACCATCCACCCCCACTACGGAAGGTGTAACAGCCTCTCCCTCAAAGTTCAGGATCATGACAGGCTTTCCATCCCTCAGCACTGCCGCCTCTGTTGTGGAGGTTCCCAAATCAATTCCAATCATTGTATTCATTCCTTTACTCCCTTAAATTCACGTTTTCTGCAGGCGGAAGGCTGCCACCCGGGCCTTTTTCCTTACCTTCCCCTGATAAAGGTAGCCCGGCCTGTATATGGCTGCCACTGTCCTGTCCCTGTGGGCATCTTCCGTATCTCTGACCTCTATTACCTCATGAAGCTCATAATTTACCGCACATCCTGTCTGGTTAATTTCCGTGAGACCGCTCATAAGCATGCTCTCCTGGGCCGTCTTCTCCATCAATAAAAGCTGCTGATGCCAGACAGAATCCTTTTCTCCGGCGTATGTCTTCATATCCCAGAGCTGCTCCTGATAGGTTTGAAACACTCTCAGCAGTTTCTCCCTCTCCTGCTCCAGTTCCTGCCTCCGCTTCCGCTCATGATCCCCGACCTCTTTCCATTCCTCCAGCATATCAAGACAGTCCTCCAATGCCATATCATGGCGCGAAATATCTGTCCCGTTCTGCCTCACCTCCCGGCCCAATTCGGCAAGGGCTTCCCTCCCCTCCCGAACCTCCTCTATCAAAGCCTGAAGCTGCCCTGCGATCTGCCGATATAATGATTCCCTTTCTGCTTTCCTTTTTCCAAACAACATCCTTGTCTCTCCACCTGCATAAATTTTCTCCTGCTGCTTCTTTGCTTTTATAGAATAACACAAAAAGGACGCGAGGGAAACTGCATAATGACAAATTTCATCAAGAGCTTCCCATTCCTTTTCCACCGCTTACAACAGTGTAATAGGCATTGGATGTGATCCTGTAAACCAATATATAAAACAGGCTGAAATTCTCTATACAATAAACCTGCAGCCCCCCATTCCTGCCTGCTCACTGATCCCATCCGCTATTCCCTTGTCATCCTCTACGATCAGCAACCGATACATACATTGTGGAAGTGCGAAGCACGGAATGGCATCATTTTGCACTGGTATCTTAAATATATACAGCCTGCTGAGCGTCTACGACATTCAGCAGGCTGTATAAAATTTCATGCAGCTTTCTGTTTACTTATGGTTTATTTGTATTTATCCTGGAAACGCATCAGCATTGCTGCACACTCTGCTCTGGTAGCCTCTCCCTGAGGATCCAGGCGATAGCTTCCGTCTCCGTTTGGCTT